>NZ_JBICUE010000011.1:0-198330 GCF_043197955.1 Mycobacterium sp. NPDC048908
GCGGTGTGTACCAGGTCGATCTCGATCTGCGCGCACGTGAGCGAGTCCACCGCGGGTGGGATGCGATCCATCGCCTCGCGGATGACCTTGACGTGTTCCCGGTTGATCGCCCCGCGCGCCTGCGCGAGCGCGGTGCAGGGCAGCAGTGGCGCGAGCGGTTCTCCAGTCAATGTGCGGCGCGGTCCCAGCAGAGCGGACTCGTCAAGCCGGCGACCGGCCTCCGAAGTCGAGATTCGCCAGCGGATCGCCAGCACGTCCTTCCACGACTTGGCGCCCATCTCCTTCGGAGTGGTCTCCGCCTGTAGGCGGGCGAGCATGCGGTGGCTCTGAGTCGGCAAGTGGCAGGAGAGGATTTCTAGTTCGTCGAGCGCGTCGACCAACTCCCTCTTGGTGAGCGTATCGACGGGCAAGGCAGCCAACTCCTCGTGTGCCGCGCGCAACGCCGCGACCGCCGACTGCACCGAACTCACTACCCGAACATATGTTCGAATCTTAAGAAGTTGGCGACGTTATTCTGAAGAAGTCGATGAGAGGTCACCGTCGTCGAGTTCGATCACTTCGAATGGCTCCGTTGGTGTTTCGGCGATCGCGACCTTCGCCGCCGAGTCGCTGGGGATGACGTCACCATGCAGCGCGGCCAGCGCCGCGTTCGTGCCCACATCACGGCCCGCCTTCTCGCTGAGCAGCCAGCGGACTTCGAGTAGATCGCAATAGGCCTGGATGGGAGTGCCCTTGTTGCCGACGACGTCGTGGGCGAGCCGCTCGTAGGGGGTGAGCACCTCCATCACCCACAGTCGGGCCGCGGTGGATTCGTCGACGTCGTGACCCGCCTCGCGGCACAACTGGGCTTGATACGCCCTCAGGTCCCCGAGCAGAATCTGCGCCTGCCCCTCGCCGACGTCCAGCCCGGTGAGCTCCTGCAGACGGTGCGCGTGGTATCGCCGATCGCCAACGGCGACATGGAGTTTGAGCTCGCCAGACTCCAACGGCTCCAGCGATACCTCGTCGACGGCGAAGCCGAGCTCGTTGAGCCGCCGCACCGTGCCCTCGACGCGGTATCGATCGGCGAAGCCGAACGTCGGCTCGGCGTGCAGCGCAGCCCACAGATCGTCATATCGGACCCTGGTCTGCTCCGCCTCTGCGATCAACACATCCTCGAAGGCCGACTGGCCAAGGCGTTCGGCGAGATCCGTCATCCCCATCGCGACGTTCTCGACCATGATGTCGAGGTCGTGCTCGCGCTGTCCGCGGCTCAACGTGGGGTGCACTTCCGAGGTTTCGGCATCGACGAGCCAGGCCTGCAGCGTCTGGCCGTCGCGACTGAATAGCGTGTTCGCCAGCGAGCAGTCGCCCCAGAACACGCCGTGGCGGTGTAGTTCCACGAGCAGCCCTGCCATGCCGTCCAGCAGTCGCGCCCGGTGCTTCGGCTGATCCGGCGGCAGTCGCATGAACAGCCGCCGGTACTGCCATGACCCTTCGAGATATCGCGTCACCAGGATTGCGGTGTCGAACTCCGGCTGCACCACCAGTCCCGCGGGACGCACCGCAGGCAGCCCCATCTCCTCGAGCCTGCGCAGAACGTCGTACTCCTTGGCCGCGATCCGCGGTGGCATGTCCTTGACCGCCCACAGCGCGCCGTCAGCCTCGACGAACTTCACCAGGTGCCTGCTGGGTCCGACGGCGATGTCGCGCAGTGGAACATCCGGGACGTTCCACGCCGACAACGGCCGGTCCCACGGCAGCGCAAGCAGACCCACAGAGGGTGCCCGAAGCCGAAACTCTGTCATCGCCCCGGGTCGTCCCCTGCGCTGCGCGCGTGGGCCCACCGCTCCTGCCCGCCGGACGGCGCGCGCATGTCAGTTCAGACGTTCGCCAGACTTCGGATGGAACAGGTGAACCGCCCCATCGGGATGCCTGCGCAGCTTGACCGAGTCGGCGAGCTTGGGTGCGGTTCGCGGGTTGCACCGCGCCACCAACTCGACGCCCGAGCCGGCGTGGGTGTACACGAACGCCTCGCTGCCAAGGTCCTCGACGAGGTCGACGACGACATCCACCCCGCTGGAGGTGCTGAGCTCCAGCTGCTCCGGGCGGATGCCGATGGTGACCTCGTCCAGGCCGGCGTCGCTGATCTTGGTGAGGTCGGCGCGCTCCAATTCCATTGTGCCGTCGCCGATCTTCACACCGTCGGCGGTGACAGGCACCGTGACCAGATTCATCGCCGGTGATCCGATGAAGCCTGCGACGAAGGCGTTGGCCGGCTTGTCGTACAGGTCGTTGGGAGAGGCGAACTGCTGCAGCTTGCCGAACCGCAGCACGGCCACCCGGTCCCCCATCGTCATTGCCTCGACCTGATCATGGGTGACGTAGACGGTGGTGGTGGCGAGGCGCCGCTGCAACGCGGCGATCTGGGTGCGAGTCTGCACGCGCAGCTTGGCGTCCAGGTTCGACAACGGCTCGTCCATGCAGAACACCTGTGGTTCACGGACGATAGCGCGACCCATCGCGACGCGTTGGCGTTGACCGCCGGACAGCTTGGCGGGCTTGCGGTCCAGGAACTCGGTGAGATCCAGGATCTTGGCGGCCTCCTCGACCTTCTTGCGCCGCTCGTCAGCCGAGACGCCTCGCAACTTCAGCGCGAAGCCCATGTTCTCGGCGACGGTCTTGTTGGGGTACAGCGCGTAATTCTGGAACACCATCGCGATGTCGCGGTCCTTGGAGGGCACCCCGGTCATGTCCTTGCCACCGATCTCGATGGCGCCCTCGTCGATGTCCTCGAGTCCGGCGAGCATGCGCAGCGCCGTGCTCTTGCCCGAACCGGAGGGGCCGACCAGCACGACGAATTCGCCGTCCTGGATATCGAGGCTGAGCGAATCGACCGCGAGCTTGTCGGAGCCCGGATAGATGCACGACGCGTTCTTGTAAGTGATCGATGCCATTGCTTTCTCCCTATTTGATCGCGCCGAACGAAAGTCCGCGCACCAGCTTGTTCTGGGCAAACCACCCGCAGAGGATCACAGGCAGGGCTGCCATGGTTGCGGCCGCCGACAGCACGGCCCAGTACTGGCCCTCACCGGCGATGAACCCGACGAGGTACACCGGCATGGTCTGAGCGTTCACCGCGGTCAGGTTCACCGCGAAGAAAAACTCGTTCCACGCGAATATCACGCAGATCAACGCGGTGGCCGCGATGCCGGGAGAGACCAGCGGCAGGATGACCTCACGCACCGAACGCCACAGGCTTGCACCGTCCAGGCTCGCCGCTTCGAGCAGTTCGCCGGGCACCTCGAGGAAGAACGACCGCATCATCCAGACTGCGATCGGCAGGTTCATCGAGGTGTACAAGATGACCAGCGCCCAAATGTTGTCCAGCAGACCGATGTTGGACACGATCACGTAGAGCGGGAGGATCGCCGCGACAATCGGCAGCATCTTGGTGCTCATGAAGAAGAACAACGCGTCCTGAGTCTTGCGGACCGGCCGCAGCGACAGCGCGAACGCGGCCGGAGTCCCCAGTGCCAGCACCAGGACTGTCGAAACGACGGTGGCGAAGATGGAGTTCAGCAGTGGGGTCCCAATGCCCTGCTCGAACACCGCCTTGAACTGATCCAGCGTCGGGGTGAAGAACAGCTTCGGTGGACTGGTCGCCGCGTCACCCTCTTGCTTGAAGGCCGTCAGGACCATCCAGAACACGGGAAAGAAAAACCCCAGCCCGACCAGCCACGCCACTACACCCCACGGGCTGAACTTGCGGCTCTTCTTCTTCGAGGCGGTGGCGGCCGCCGTTGTCTCCGAAGCTTTTTCGGTGCTTCCAACTACTTGTGGGGTAGTCATGTCAGGCCGCCTCTTCCTTGCCGCTGAAGGACTTGAATATCAACCGAAGTGCGAAGCTCGCAATGATCATCGTGAAGATCACCACCACGACGCCCATCGCCGCCGCCTGGCCCATGTCGAAGCCGAGGAATGCGCGCTGGTAGATGTAGAACGGCAGGTTCGCGCTCGCGATACCCGGACCGCCCTGCGTCAGCATGTAGATGGTGTCGAAGGTGTTGACCAGATAGATGGCGCCGAGCACGACACCCAGTTCGATGAAGCGCCGAAGGTGGGGCAGCGTCAACTCGCGGAAGAGTTGGAACGCGCCCGCACCGTCGACTCGACCGGCCTCCAGGATGTCGCGAGGCATCGACTGGAGGCCGGCGAGGATCAGCAACATCATGAACGGCGTCCACTGCCAGATCAGCACGACCATCACCATCTGGAAGCCGTATTCGCCGATCCAGTCGACCGGCCCGAGGCCCACTAGCGACAGCACCCAGTTCAAGATGCCGTTCGTCGCGTCAAGGATCGTGGTCTTCCAAATCAGCGCCGCTGCAACGGGAGTGATGAGGAACGGTGTGATGAGCAGCGTGCGCACCACACCGCGCCCCAGAAACGCGCGGTCGAGTAACAATGCGATCAGCAGACCGAGGAACGCGGAGACCAGCACGACGACCACGATCAATAGCACGGTGTTGAAGGCCACCGTCCAGAACTGGCTGTCCTTGACGACCGCGATGTAGTTGTTCAGCCCGACGAACTGCCGGGAGCCCGGGCGAACCAGGTTCCACGACAGCGTCGAGTAGTACAGCGTGAACAGGAACGGGATCTGCGTCACGACGATCATGAAGATCAGAGCGGGCAGCAGTGGCCCGCGCCGTCGCCATCCTTCGGCACGGCTCACCCCGACGTCCTGCGCCTCTCGGATCTTGCGAACTCGTTCGGCCACTGCCGCTTCGCTGGCGGCGGTATCGGTATCAGCGGTTACAGTCATCACTTCTCCTGATAGCTTCGGCCGACGACCTCGGCGTATTCCTGCGCTTGGGCCAGTGCGTCGTCAACGGACTTCTGCCCCGCCATCGCCGCGCTGATCTGCTGGCTGACCCGTGTTCCGAGATCCTGGAACTCCGGAATCCCGACGAACTGCACGCCGGTGTACGGAACCGGTTGCACCGTGGGCTTGTTCGGCGTCGCATTCTTGATCGACTGCAGCGTCAGCGGCCCGTATGTCTTGGAAATCGCCTCGTACTCAGGCAGTTGCGTGTAGGTCGAAGTCCTGCTGCCGGGTGGGACACGTGCCCAGCCCAGCTTCTCGCCGACCAGTTTCATGTAGTCCTTGCTGGTCATCCACGAGATGAACTTCCATGCGCCGTCGGGGTTCTTGGCATGCGTCGGTATGCCGAGCGACCACGTGTAAAGCCAGCCCGAGTTCGGCTTCTCGGCAATCGGTGCGGCAAGGTAGCCGATCTTGCCCTGCAGATCCGGGTGTTCCTTCGGGTCCTCGAGCACCGACACCGCCGACGTCGCGTCGTACCACATCGCTGTCTGACCCTGCCCGAACAGGTTGGCGCACTCCTGGAATCCCGTCGACGAGGCGCCGATCTCACCGGCGTCCTTGACCAGGTCCACGTAGAAGTTGACGGCTTTGTGGACCTCGGGGCTGTTGAGTTGAGCGTTCCACTGCTCGTCGAACCAGCGGCCGCCGAACGTGTTGATCACGGTGTCGAGCGGCGCAAGCACCTCACCCCACCCAGGCTTGCCGCGAAGGCAGATTCCCGCGTCGGAGATGCCCTTGGCCTTGATCGCCTTCGCCCAGTCCGCGACCTCGCTCCACTGCGGCTGGTAGTTCGGGTCCTTGGGTACCTCGATGCCCGCCTTCTCGAACATGTCCTTGCGGTACATCAGGAACGACGACTCGCCGTAGAACGGCACCGAGTACATGTTCCCGTCATAGGACAACGAATCCCGCAGCGACGGAATGAAGTCGTTCTCGTCGTAGCCCGGGGTGTTCGTCATGTAGTCGTTGAGCGGAAGCAGCCAACCGGTTTTCGCCCACTGCGGCGTCTCGAAGTTGCTGATCATCACGACGTCGAACTCACTGCCGCCCATCGCCGTCGACATGGTGATCTTTGCCCGTGCCTGATTCTCGGACAGCGAGATGAACTTCAGCTTCGTCCCGGGATTCGCGTTCTCGAATTCCGAGGACAACTTCTGGGCATCCGTCATCTGCGAGTTGGACACCAGGGCAATCGTCACCTCGTTCGCCGATGCCCCCAAGCTGCCCGCGCCCGCGCACCCGGAGGTGACCACCAGCCCAGTCGCCGCCAAACACACTCCGAGTCTTCTTAGCGCTTTCACTTTGACTTCACCTTTCACTGTGCCAACAGCCAACGGGCACAATCGATGTCACAGACCAGCAGGCGTGCGAGCTTCCCACGCAGCGCGCCGAGGGTGGCGCGATGCTTGGTCTCACCGCTGGAGATCAGGATGGTCTTCTCGCACGCCCGGATGTCTTCGAGCGGAACGGAGACGGCACGCTGTTGCAGTTCGGTGTCGACGGATGCGCCCTCGGCGTCGAAGAATCGGCCGCCGATCTCCCCGACGGCGCCGAGCGAGACCAGCTCGTCGAGCATCTTGGTGTCGAGGAAGCTGCCCTCGAACAGCGTGGTCGAGGTCGACACCGCGCCGACGCCGAAGAGCATCACGTCGGCACGCCTGCCCGCCTCGAGCGTGCGGGAGATCAGCGAGTCGCTGCGCATGGACGCCACGGTCGAGGGGTCCGCATAGAGCGGGGCGGGCAGCCGAATCGTGGTGGCCCGCAGCACGTCCGCGCAGCGGCCCAGGATGAACTCGGTGCCGGTCTGATACGCGGCGGTCGACATCGCACCGTCGAGTTGAACCACCGCGCGGCAGCTGGCCACACCCGGCGTGAGTGCGTCGGCCACCGCGACTTGCTCTGGGCCCCAGGTGAATCCGAGGACATCGTCGGGCGAGAGTCGGCGCATCAACAGTGCGGCTGCTGGGCGGCCGATACCTGCGAATGCCGCGGGCCTCGCGGACGCGCCGACGTCGGCGCCATGCCCGGCCACCACCGCTTCGGTGAGCCCGAACCGCCGCTCGAGTTCCCGTTCCTCGTCGGCGTGCAGATCGTCCCGCATGTCCTGCGGGACGACGACCTCGATGCGGACCAGTCCCCTTGCCTTGGCTCTTGCGACCAGGCGGCCCGCCGTCGGCCGTGAGACGCCGAGCCGGGACGCGATCTCGGCCTGCGTCAACCCGTCGAGGTAATAGAGCGTCGCGGCCCGCAACGCCAGCCGCAGGTCTTCTGGAGTGGCAGCGCGGTCCCGCGCCGGCGATACGACCCGGCCACCGAGCTCGGCAACCTTGCCATTCGACGACGGTGTCGACACTGCGTCTCCTCTCCGACCTGTGAACATCTGCTCAGGGGTGCGAGTAGATGCTCATGACGTTAGCATGGGGATTGTGACGCACACAACACTTTCGCCAGATACCCAAATGCGGGCCGCGGTACTCGTCGAACCTGGTCGCATCGAGATGGAGGAACGGCCGATACCCAGGCCGGAACCCGGAGACGTGCTGGTGCGGGTCTCGTCGGTCGGGGTGTGCGGGTCCGACGCGCACTACTACCGGCACGGCCGAATCGGAAGTTTCGTCGTCGAGCAGCCTTTGGTGCTCGGCCACGAGGCGGCGGGCACGATCGTCGGCGTCGGCGCCGGCGTCCCGGTCGAGCGCATCGGTGAGCGGGTGTCGATCGAACCGCAGCGGCCCGACCCCGACAGCATCGAGACCCGTCGCGGTCACTACAACCTGTGCCCGCACATGCGGTTCTTCGGGACACCACCGGTGGACGGCGCGTTCTGCGACTACGTCACCATCGGCGCCGGGTACGCCCACCGCGTGCCCGATTCGGTGTCCGATGACGCCGCAGCACTGTGTGAACCGCTGTCGGTCGGCATCGCGGCAATCCGCAAAGCGAACATCGCAGGGGGCGCGCGGGTGCTGATCACCGGCGCGGGCCCGATCGGCATCGTGCTCACACAACTCGCCCGCGCGTACGGCGCCACCGACATCGTGGTCAGCGATCCCGACGACGCGCGGCGGGCGCAGGCCAAGGAGTTCGGCGCCACGGCCGTGGTCGACCCGACCGCACAGCCGATCGGCGACCTCGGCGTCGACGCGTTCATCGACGCGTCGGGCGCACCGTCGGCGGTCGTCGCCGGGATCAAGGCGGTGCGGCCGGCGGGGACGGTGGTGCTCGTCGGGTCCGGAGCGGAGTCGATGGAGTTGCCGACGCAGTTGATTCAGAATCGCGAGTTGGTTCTCACCGGGGTGTTCCGTTATGCCGACACTTGGCCGACGGCGCTCGCGCTCGTCGAGTCCGGGCGGGTGGATCTCGACGCGATGGTGACCGCGCGCTTTCCGTTGGAGAGGGCCGCCGACGCACTCGAATCCGACCGGCAGCGGGGTAGCGTCAAGTCCGTGGTGGTGGTGTCATGAAATTGAACACAGAGACGCTCGCGCAGATCCCGATCGACAAGCCGAGCTACCGTCGTGACGAAATCGGGGTCGGCATAGTTCATTTCGGGGTTGGCGGGTTCCACCGCGCCCATCAGGCGATGTATGTCGACCGGTTGCTCGAGATGGGACTCGCCACCCAGTGGGGCATCTGCGGAGTCGGGGTGTTGCCCGCGGACCGCAAGATGGCTGACGTGATGGCCGCGCAGGACTGCATGTACACGCTGCTGCTGGAGAATCCAGACGGTAGCCGCAGCGCGCGGGTGATCGGGTCGATCGTCGACTACCGCTACGCACCCGACGATCCGGACGCCGTCGTGGAATTGCTTGCCGCGCCGAGCACCAGGATCATTTCGCTGACCATCACCGAGGGCGGTTACAACATCGACAACCTGCCCGACGTCAACGTCTTCAGTCTGGTCGCCGACGCATTGGCGCGACGGCGCGACCGCGGTATCGGATCGCCGACGATCGTCTCGTGCGACAACATCGAGGCCAACGGCGACGTCGCCCGTCACGCGTTCACCACCCATGCCGACCGGGTGCATCCTGGCCTCGGCGCGTGGATCACCGAGCACACCCACTTCCCGAATTCGATGGTCGATCGCATCACCCCGGTCACCACGCCCGACGTGATCTCGGTTCTGGCTGCCGAATTCGGCGTCGAGGATCAGTGGCCGGTGGTCGCCGAACCGTTCACCTCGTGGGTGCTGGAGGACGATTTCGCCGACGGGCGGCCACCGCTGGAGAAGGCCGACGTACTGTTGGTCGATGACGTGATGCCATATGAGTTGATGAAGTTGCGGCTGCTCAACGCGAGTCATCAGAGCCTGTGCTACTTCGCATACCTGGCCGGCTACCGGCTTGTCCACGACGCGGCCGGCGACCCGCTGTTCGCCCAATTCCTGCTCGATTACATGGATTCCGAGGCAACGCCGACTCTCAAGCCGGTGCCCGGTATCGACCTCCCCGACTACAAGCGCACGCTGATCGAGCGGTTCGCCAATCCAGGGGTGAAGGACACCATCGCGCGGTTGTGCTTCGGGTCCTCGGACCGCATCCCGAAGTGGCTGGTGCCGGTCATCCGTGCCAACCTCGCCTCGGGCGGACCAGTCCGGCTGTCCGCGGCGACGGTGGCCAGTTGGGCGCGATACGCCGAAGGCGTCGACGAACAAGGCCAGCCGATCGACGTCCAGGATCAATTGGCCGACACGCTGGTGCCGTTGGCGCAGTCGCAGCGCGAGCACCCGACCGCCTTCATCGAAAACACCGGATTGTTCGGAGATCTGGCGGAGCAGCCACGTTTCGTCGAGGCGTATCTGTGGGCGCTGGACTCGCTGCACCGCGACGGGGCGCGCGCGACGCTGGAAACGTTACTTCTGAAGGAGACGACATGACCGCGCCTGGCGCGCCACAGCGGGCGCTGGTGATTGGCGAGGCGCTCATCGACATCGTCGAGCGTGACGGCGCGGTCATGGGCGAGCACGTCGGCGGCAGCCCGTTGAATGTGGCGGTCGGGTTGGCGCGATTGGGCCGTGGCGTCGATTTCCTCACCCACATCGCTGACGACGCGCGTGGCCGTCGCATCGTCGACTATGTCAAACAGTCTGGGGTGCAATTGGTTTCGGGCAGCTTGAGCGCTGATCGGACACCGACGGCGCTGGCGACGCTGGACGTCAACGGTTCGGCGCAATACGTGTTCGACATCGACTGGCAGCTTTCGGGCACACCGGAGGTGGCACCGCCACTGGTCGCGCACACCGGGTCGATCGCGACGGTGCTGGAACCGGGTTGCCGGGCCACCGCCGCGCTGCTCGACGCGTATCACCCGTCAGCGACCATCACGTTCGACCCGAACGTGCGGCCCGCGTTGATCGAGGACGACGACGTCGCGCGCCGCCGCATCGACCGCTGGATCGAACGCTGCGACGTGGTCAAGGCCAGCGACGAGGACATGCGCTGGATCGACCCGAACCGGTCGCCGGAACAGGTCGCCGCGACGTGGCTCGGCTTGGGCCCGTCGATCGTCGCGGTGACGATGGGTGAGGCAGGCGCGTTCGCGATGTGCGCGGCGGGGACAGTACGGGTGCCTGCGCTCAAGGTGAACGTGGTGGACACCGTCGGAGCAGGCGATGCATTCATGACGGGGCTGATCGACGCGTTGTGGTCACTGGGCTTGCTAGGCGCGCAGCGCCGCCCGCACCTGGCGCGGATTCCGCTGGAGGCGCTGCGGGAAGTGGTGCAGACGGCGGCCTTGTCGTCGGCGTTGACCGTGGCGCGCGCGGGCGCTGACCTGCCGGATCGAGCGACGCGCGATGCCGCGGCGGCCGGGTCGGGCCCGTTGTTGCCCCAACCGGGTTAGCCTGGGCTTATGCGTTCCATATGGAAAGGTTCGATCGCGTTCGGCCTGGTGAACGTGCCGGTCAAGGTTTACAGCGCGACCGAGGATCACGACATCAAGTTTCACCAGGTGCACGCGAAGGACAATGGGCGCATCCGGTACAAGCGGGTCTGCGAACTCGACGGCGAGGTAGTGGAGTACCGCGACATCGCGAAGGCCTACGAATCCGATGACGGACAGACGGTGGTGATCACCGACGAGGACATCGCCACGCTGCCCGAGGAGCGCAGTCGTGAGATCGAGGTGCTGGAGTTCGTTCCGGCCAGCGACATCGATCCGATGATGTACGACAAGAGCTACTTCTTGGAGCCCGACGGGAAATCGTCGAAGTCCTACGTGCTGCTGACCAAGACGCTCAAGGAGACCGACCGGGTTGCGATCGTGCACTTCGCGTTGCGCAACAAGACGCGGCTCGCCGCCCTGCGAGTGCAGGACTTCAGCAAGCGCGACGTGATGATCGTCCAGACTCTGTTGTGGCCCGACGAGATTCGTGATCCCGATTTCCCAGTGCTGGACAAGGAAGTCGAGATCAAACCGGCGGAGTTGAAGATGGCCGGCCAGGTGGTGGAGTCGATGACCGACGACTTCAACCCGGACCGCTATCACGACGATTATCAAGAGCAGCTGCAGGAGCTCGTTCAGGCGAAACTCGAGGGTGGTGAAGCGTTCACCACCGAAGAGCAGCCGAAGGAGCTGGACGAGACCGAGGACGTGTCGGATCTGCTCGCCAAGCTGGAGGCCAGCGTCAAGGCGCGGCGCGGCGGCTCCGACGGAGACGCACCGGCGAAGCGGGCCCCTGCCAAGAAGGCCGTGGCGAAGAAGGCACCCGCGAAGAAAGCGGCCAAGAAAGCCCCCGCGAAGAAAGCGGCCAAGAAGGCCGCCGCCAAGAAGTAGCTATGCGGGCAGATTCACCCGCAGCGCATCATGCTCATCGAGTATCCGACGCAGCGCGGCGTCCATCGGATGAGCCGATGCCAGGTCGCGGCGGAACCCGCTGTCCACGACGGCGACCGCCCCCTCGCGCAGGTCGGCCGTGTCGACTTGATCGACGAGCGGATCGAACAGACCGGGCGGTGTGGCCAGGTAGTACAGCGCCCGGCGCGACTGCGCCAATACGGCGCCATACATCAGTCCGCGTTGGGTGATCACGAAGAATTCCGTCGACATGCCCGCGTTCGGGGTTTCGGCCTTGCCCCATGCCACCGCGGCGCGCCGCATCTGCGCCAGCCGGTCCGGGAGATCGTCGCTGAGCGTGAACAACCTCTCGACGAGTGCGTCGCCCATCGGTGGACACATGTCGATCGCAGGCCGGAAGTAGCGCTCGAAGATCTCACCGAAGAAGTCGTACCGTTGCTCGCTCATCGCGGCTCCCCAATTCCAGACGTGCATTCAATTGTGCGCTCACGTCGTTTTCTGCACCAGGGCTGCGGCGAACGGTGGATGACGACCCTCACGCAGAAATCGACGGCCGCCAACCGCGGCGAATGAAGGCCTGGTGCCCTCGGTACAGGATGTAGCGCCGACTGTGTTCGGCGACAACATGAATGTCGATCCATCCTTGCCCGTCGACTAATTCCGCGCGGCCGATGTCGCGAACATACTGATGTCGGTTCTTGCTGTGGTGCTGCCCGTCGTAGTCGAACGCGACCATCGGCTCGTCGTAGCCCATATCGAGAAATGCCTCGTTCACACCATCAGTGACGTGGATCTGCGTTCGCGGCCGTGGCAGCCCGCTGTCGATGAGGACGAGGCGCAGCCACGTTTCCTTCGGCGACTGGGCCCCGCCATCCATCAACGCCAGCGCGAGCCTGGCCCGTCGGATGCCCGCAACCTGGGGTATCTCGCTGCGAGCTCGAGCGCGTCAGTGGGCAACACACCGGTTGCCGCCGCCAGTGCGTCCAAGTTCGCTATCGCGACGTCCCGAGGCAAGTGTCTGGCCAGCTCCAGGGCAGTCCGTGCAATTGTGGTGACCGGAAGCTCGCCGACATAGGTGATCTCGTCGTCGCCTATCCGCTCTTCGCGCACAATGACGCCGCGACGTCTGCGGGTGTGTTCGGTGATCAACTCGATCGGCGTTGACGCGTCGACCCATCTCGCTCCGTGCAACGCGGCCGCGGCTCACCCGGCAATGACGCCTCTACGACGCGTCCACAGCCAGGCCGCGACCGTCTTGCGCAGGAGCGTCTGCTCGACGCCGTTGGCTATGTAGACGCCCGGGTGCACTGCGGTGTTGTTCCACCGCAACTGCCCGCGAGTCAGCCCGCGTCCGCTGAGCGCTTCGGCGCCGATGAATGGCTCTGACATGCTGGGATGCTCACGTCAACCGCCGACAAGAGTCCGCCCAGATCGTCGATTTCTGCAGCGGGGCTGTGGACAACCCGCGATCGCGACCTTCACGCAGAAATCACCGCGGCATCAGAAAAGTAGAACGTGTTTCAGAAATGACGCACACGGGTGTCGCCCGCCTGCTACGGTTCGCCCGGCGAGGGAAGGAAGACCCAAGTGATTCTCGACAAGTTCAGGCTGGACGACCAGGTCGCGGTGGTCACCGGGGCGGGCCGCGGACTCGGCGCGGCGATGGCAGTGGCGTTCGCGGAAGTCGGTGCGGACGTGGTGATTGCGGCCCGCACACAGTCGCAACTCGAAGAGGTCGCGGACCAAGTCCGAGCGGCGGGCCGCAAGGCACACATCGTCGTCGCCGATCTGGCCCACCCGGATGACACGGCCAAGCTGGCGACCGAGGCGGTCGACGCTTTCGGCAAACTAGACATCGTCGTCAACAACGTCGGCGGCACCATGCCGAACACCTTGCTGACAACCTCGATCAAGAACATGAAGGACGCGTTCACGTTCAACGTGCTCACCGCCCACGCCTTGACCACCGCCGCGGTTCCTCTGATGCTCGAGCACTCCGGGGGCGGCAACATCATCAACATCACCTCCACCATGGGCCGATTGGCAGGCCGCGGATTCGCCGCGTATGCCACCGCGAAGGGGGCGCTTGCGCACTACACCCGGCAAGCCGCACTGGACCTGTGCCCGAGGATCCGGGTCAATGCGATCGCGCCGGGATCCATCCTCACCTCCGCACTCGACATCGTCGCCTCCAACGATGAACTGCGTGAGCCCATGGAGAAGGCGACCCCGATGCGGCGACTCGGCGACCCCGCCGACATCGCCGCCGCCGCCGTGTATCTCGCATCGCCCGCAGGCAGTTTCCTGACGGGCAAAGTGCTCGAGATCGACGGCGGACTCAACATCCCCAATCTGGACCTGCCCATCCCCGATCTGTGAGGAGCTAGTCATGGTTATCAAAGTCGCGCAGATCGGCACTGGAAACGTCGGCCGCCACGCGCTGCGCCAACTGATCACCGACCCACGCTTCGAGCTCACCGGCGTCTGGGTGTCCAGTGATTCCAAGGCCGGCAAAGACGCCGGAGAGCTTGTGGGACTTGATGTTTCGACAGGCGTCCGAGCCACCACGGACCTCGACGCGGTGCTCGCGACCAATCCGCAATGCGCCGTCTACTGCGCGATGGCCGACAACCGCCTGCCCGACGCACTAGAGGACTACCGCAAGATTCTCGCCGCGGGTGTCAACGTCGTCGGCAGCAGCGCCGTGTTCCTCCAGTACCCGTGGCAGACGCTGCCCGCCGAGCTCATCACTCCGATCGAGGAAGCCGCCAAGGCGGGCAACGCCAGCGTGTTCGTCAACGGCATCGATCCGGGCTTCGCCAACGATCTGGTGCCGCTCGCGCTGGCAGGTACGTGCCAGCGCATCGAGCAGATCCGCTGCATGGAGATCATCAACTACGACACCTATGACAGCGCCACCGTGATGTTCGACGTGATGGGATTCGGCAAGCCGCTCGACGACATCCCGATGCTGCTGCAACCCGGCGTGCTGAGCCTGGCGTGGGGTTCGGTTGTCCGCCAACTCGCCGCGGGCCTCGGCATCGAACTCGACGAGGTCACCGAGACCTACACCCGCACCCCCGCGCCCGAGGACTTCGACATTGCGTCGGGGCACATCGCGAAGGGCACCGCTGCGGCGCTGCGATTCGAGGTGCGCGGCATGAAGGACGGCAAGGTCGCGGTCGTTCTCGAACACGTCACCCGACTGCGCGACGATCTGCACCCCGACTGGCCGCAGCCTGCGCAAGACGGTGGCTCCTACCGCATCGAGATCACCGGCGAACCGTCCTACGCGCTGGACTTGTGTCTGAGCAGCCGAAAGGGCGATCACAACCATGCCGGATTGGTCGCCACCGCCGCGCGGGTCGTCAACGCGATTCCAGCCGTGATCGATGCCGATCCCGGTATCACCACGACGCTCGACTTGCCCCTTGTCACCGGAAAAGGGCTGTACGCTGGCTCATAACCCGGGGGTTGACTTCAGAAGAAGGACTTGCCTATGCGGAGGATCCTGCGCACGTTCACCCCGCTGATTGTCGCGGCAGGCACCGCAGCGACAGTTTTTTCCGCGCCCGCCGCACTTGCCGATCCCGGCGACTCTTCCACCCTGCCGGACTGCACCGACGTCGGCGGCGTGACTGATATGGGCGCTGGGACGACGGAATGCGCCACACCCGGCAATGTCCAGCTCAACGCCACCCCGCCCGAAACGGACTATCCCTATCCGTGGGATGACGAGTTCTGGGGTCCAGCGTTGATCATCGGTGGCGGTGGCGAGGGCCGTCGCTAATCACATTTGTCCTGGCCCATCAAGGAGGCCAACCATGCGAGGCCTTATTCGTTCCCTCTCATTGGTTTTGGCGGCTGGCGGATGCGCGGCCGTTGCGCTGGCGCCCGCCGCCGCAGCCCAGCCGAAATGCACAACCACCGCTCCGAACACCACGCAGTGCCAAACCAACGGCAGCGCGCAGATCGTCACCTCGCCCCAGCAGAACAACTTCTACGGCGGATGGCCGTGGTGGGGTGGCGGCGGTGGCATCGTCATCGGAATCGGCGGGTGGGGCTGGTAGCTCGAGGAGGTTTCGGCTAACCTAACTTTTCTATTCGCGTTACCGGATAGAAAGTGGGTTAGGTGATCCAGGACGCCGAACCGCGGCTGCGGCCGAGTTGGCTACTGCTCGGACCTGCCTTCGTCGCCGCCATCGCCTACGTCGACCCCGGCAACGTCGCCGCGAACGTCAGCGCTGGCGCTCAGTACGGCTTCCTACTGGTCTGGGTCATCATCGTGGCCAACGTGATGGCCGGGCTGGTCCAGTTCCTCTCGGCCAAACTCGGCCTCGTCACCGGGCGCAGTCTCCCGGAGGCGGTCGCCGCCCACACCCGCACGCGCACCCGCATCGTCTATTGGCTGCAGGCGGAATTGGTCGCGATGGCAACGGATCTCGCCGAGGTGGTGGGTGGCGCGATCGCACTGCACCTGCTGTTCGATCTTCCCCTCGTCATCGGCGGGGTGATCACGGGTTTCGTGTCACTGCTGCTGCTTGCGGTGCAGAACCGGCGCGGGCAACGCATGTTCGAGCGGGTGATCAGCGGGCTGCTGCTGGTCATCGCGATCGGCTTTCTGACCAGTCTGTTCGTCGAGCCGCCGCCGGCGGGCCAGGTGGCCGCTGGTCTGCTGCCACGGTTCGACGGCGCCGAGAGCGTGCTGCTGGCCACCGCGATGCTGGGTGCGACGGTGATGCCGCACGCGGTCTACCTGCACTCCGGGCTGGCCCGCGACCGGCACGGCCACCCCGGGCCCGGCAGGCAACGGCGCTGGCTGCTCAAGGTGACGCGGCTGGACGTCACGCTGGCGATGCTCGTCGCGGGCGCCGTGAACCTGTCGATGCTGCTGGTCGCCGCGACCAACCTGCAGGGTATGGACAGCACCGACTCGATCGAAGAGGCGCACGCCGCGGTCCGTGACACGCTAGGACCAACGGTGGCGCTGTTCTTCGCGGTCGGCTTGTTGGCGTCGGGGCTGGCGTCGACGTCGGTGGGCGCGTACGCGGGCGCCATGATCATGCAGGGCCTGCTGCGTCGCTCGTATCCGCTGCTACTGCGCAGGCTTGTCACGCTGATCCCGGCACTGGCGATCCTGGCCATCGGCGTCGATCCCAGCCGCGCCCTGGTGCTGTCCCAGGTCGTGTTGTCATTCGGGATCCCCTTCGCGCTGATCCCGCTGGTGCGGCTGACCAGCGACCGGGACCTGATGGGTGAGGACACCAATCACCGGCTCACCACGGGCCTCGGGTGGGCCGTCGCCGTGCTGATCAGCCTGCTCAACGTCGGGCTGATCTACCTGACCCTGCGGGGTTAGACACCGGCCTGCTGTGCGCAAATATCAGTCGACCGGATCGGCCGAACTCGCGTCTGGGATAATCGGCTCAATGCGTGCACGCCACAGCTATTTCGCGTACGGGTCCAATCTGTGCGTGCGGCAAATGGCGCAACGATGCCCTGGCGCGGTCAATCCGAAGCCGGCCAGACTCGCCGATCACGACTGGTTGATCAACGAGCGCGGCGTGGCCACCGTCGAGCCTTTCGACGGGTCGCTGGTACACGGTGTGCTGTGGCAGGTGACCGATCATGACCTGGCGACACTGGACAGTGCCGAAGGCGTGCCGATGCGGTATCGGCGCGACCGGTTGACGGTGTACACCGACGACGGCCCGTCCGACGCATGGGTCTACATCGACCACCGCGTCGATCCCGGCCCGCCCCGACCCGGCTATCTTGAGCGCATCGTCGCCGGCGCGACGCACCACGGCCTGCCCCGCCGCTGGATCGAATTCCTGCGGCGCTGGGATCCCGCGAACTGGCCCATGCGCATCGCGATGCCGACTTCCGGTGCACCACAGTCGCTTTCGGAACTGCTCGCCGATCCCGGTGTCATCGAGGACAGCACGCTGCGGTCGCGATTCGGTTTTCTCGCCATCCACGGCGGCGGACTGGAGCAGATGACCGACGTCATCGCGCAGCGAGCCGCCGACGGCGCCGGCGCGTCGCTGTATGCGCTGCGGCATCCCGACGGGTATCCACATCATCTGCCGTCGGCGCGCTACCGGGCCGAGGAGTCCGATCGACTGGCCGAGTTCCTCGATCACGTCGAGGTGGTCGTGTCGCTGCACGGCTACGGCCGCATCGGGCGCAGCACGCAGCTACTGGCGGGCGGCCGCAACCGGCAACTGGCCGAGCACCTCGCGCGCCACGTCGACGTGCCCGGATATCGGATCGTCACCGACCTCGCCGAGATCCCGCGCGAACTGCGCGGCCTGCACCCCGACAACCCGGTGAACCGGGTCCGCGGCGGCGGCACCCAACTGGAGCTGACGCCGAGGGTGCGCGGCATCAGCCCGCGAAGCGGACTGCCGGGTGACGACGGGCTGAGTCCCGCGACCTCGAGGTTGGTGCAGGGCCTGATCGCGACGGCGCGATCGTGGCAACTGACCTCGGCTTAGTGCCGCCGTGCTCAACGCGGTCGACTGCCCGGCGTCGCTACTCCTCCAGTTCGAGCACGGGCGTCGGCCGCGAGAAGGCGCGCGTCATCCACAACAGCCACAAGAATCCCGCCGCAAACCAGCACAACCCGAACACAAGCGCGTAACCCGACAGGCTTGTCCACAACCACACGGTCAACGCGAAGCCGATCAGCGGAAGCACCAGGTTGTTGACGAAGCCGCCGCCACCGCGGTCGCCGGCGTCGACGAAGTAGTGCTTGATGACGGTGAGGTTGACGGCCGAAAACGCCACCAGCGCACCAAAACTGACAATCGATGCGAGCGCGTCCAGATGCGCCCAGATCGCGGCGAGGGAAACCACCGAGACCACCAGGATCGCGTAGGTGGGAGTGGTGAACCGCGGTGGAATGTGCCCGAACACCCGCCGCGGCAAGATGCCGTCGCGGCCCATCGCGTACAGGATGCGAGCCACCGAAGCTTGTGAGGTGATCGCCGATCCGAGCGCGCCGGCGACGTAGGCCGCGGTGAAGAACGTCGACAAGAATTGTCCGCCCGCCGTTTTCATCACGTCGAGAGAGCCGGAATCGACGTCCGTGAATTGATTGGACGGGAACACCAGCTGCGAGATGTACGACAGCACGACGAACAGCAGACCGGCGCTGACCGTGGCGATCATGATTGCGCGCGGCACGCTGCGGGTCGGTTCATTGGCCTCCTCGGCCAGCGTGGACACCGCGTCGAAGCCGAGGAACGACAGACACAGAATCGCCGCGCCCGCCAATACCGGTTGCAATCCTGGCGCGCTGCCGTCGCCGGTGAACGGGGCGGCCAGATCGACTGTGCCGCTATGTGACAACGTCACGAAGGCCAGCACGAGGAACACCACAATGAACACCGTTTGCAGCGCAATGATCAACAAATTGGCTCGCGCTACCGAGACGATGCCCAGGATGTTGAGCACCGTGACGATGATGATCATCAGCAAGACGAACACCCACGCCGGGACGGCGGGGATCGCGGCGTTGAGGTAGAGGCCGATGACGAGGTAGTTCAGCATCGGCAGCAGCAGGTAGTCCAGCAGAAGCGACCACCCGGCCAGGAACCCGATCGGTGCGCCGAAGGTGCGCTGCGTATACGCGTACGTCGACCCGGCCACCGGGTATGCGGCCGCCATCCGCGCATACGACCTCGCGGTGAACACCATGGCCGCCAGAGTCACCAAGTAGGAGAACGGAAGTCGGCCACCGCTTTCCTGGACGACGATCCCGTAGGTGGTGAACACCGTCAACGGGACGATGTACACCAGTCCGAAAAGGACTAGGGACGGCACTCCGAGGACACGACGCAGATGACCTTCGCCCTGCAGTGTCGATGGCGGGCTCGACGGCGGAGTCGACATGGCGATCCTTTCAATCCTCGGCCGAGTAGACCGACCGACCTGACAGATATGTGGCGCGCACGCGAACGTCGGCAAGTTCGTCCGGAGGTACAGCGCGCGGATCGGCGTCCAACCACACCAGGTCGGCACTTGCGCCAGGGGTGATCGTGCCCCAACGGTCCTCGGCGAAAGCCTGTTTCGCGACACCGGCGGTGTAGGCGCTCAGCGCGCGTTCGACGGTGATGATCTCGTGTGGTGTCCACCCGCCGCGTGACACGGCGATCGCGATGCCGTCCAACGGTGCACCCGAGGACACCGGCCAGTCCGAGCCGAATGCCAGCGGTGCCCCCGACTCGTCGAGGCTGTGCATCCGATACTGCTTGTCGCTGCGGTCGGGTCCGAGCCGCGGCAGCGTCAGCTCCACCATCAACGGATCCAGTTGCGCCCACAGCGGCTGCATGTTGGGTATCACGCCAAGCGCGGCAAAGCGTTCCAAGTCGGCGTCGTCGACTAGTTGCGCGTGCGCGATGACCGGCCTTCGGTCCTTCGACCCGTTGCTGGCGACGACGTATTCGATCGCGTCGAGAGCCTGGCGCGCCGCCGCATCGCCGATCGCGTGAATGTGGATCTGGAAACCGAGCTCGTCGACCGCGCGGGCGGCGTCAGCGAGGTTGTCCCACACCTGCATGCCCTGGTGGTCGTGCAGGCCGCCGCAATACGGCGCCAGCAGCGCGCCGGTCTCGTTCTCGATCACCCCGTCGGCGAAGAACTTGACCGTGTTCGCGGTCAGCAGGGGCGATGCCGCGTCCTTGACGCGGCTTCGGGCGTCGACGAAATGCTCGAGTTGCGCGTCGAAGTAGCGCGGGTCCGCGTACAGGCCGAGGTTGAACCGGATGTCCAGAGCGCCCTGCCGGGCGGCCTGCAAATAGGTGTCGACGTCGGCGGGTTCGACCCATGCGTCCTGCACCCATGTCACGCCGCGCGCCTGGTAGTAGCGGGCGGCCGTCTGCAGCGCGGCCACGCGGACCGCGGGGTCGCGTTCGGGCACGATCTTGTGCACGAGGTCGACGGCCCCCCACTCGCGGAGGGTGCCCAGCGGCGTGCCGTCCTCCCGGCGCGGGATCTCGCCGAGCACCGGGTCGGGGGTGTCTGCGGTGATGCCTGCCCGCTGCAACGCAACGCTGTTGCACCACACCGTGTGGTAATCCCAGGCGCGCAGGACGACGGGCCGGTCAGGCACGGCGGCATCCAGCCAGCGCGCGTCGAAGAGGCCGCCCGGCGCCATGCTGCTCTCGTAGGAGGCGCCGATGATCCAGTCCTCGTCGGGGTGGTCGGCGGCATATCTCTTCACCTCGGCCACGATTTCGTCGACCGATTGGCACGGTCGGACCTGCGGCCCCACCGCCTCGAGACCACCCGGAAGCGGATGCGCGTGACCGTCGCCGAATGACGGCATCAAAAAGCCGCCGTCGAGGTCGACGTCCTCGGCGCCGTCGGCCTGCGCATGCGCGGCTTCGCCGACGGCTTGCACCGCTCCGTCGGTCACCAGCAGCGCGTCGGTGGTCTCACCGCTGACCCCGGTCCAGATGGTCCCGCCACGGAAAAACGTCGAAGGCACCACGGGAAGGTATCGCACCGGTCCGCGCCCCGCGCGGTTCCGGCGAGCTCTGGCTCAAGACAATGTCGCGGCGGCCAACTCGGCGACGACATCCGTTACTTCGTGCCGCCGGTTCCACGCCCGCCGCTGCCGCATCGCGCCGTTGCCTTCGTCGTCCAGTCGCGCCAACGCGGAGCTCACCATCTGGTAGTCACCGACATCTTCGAGCGCTGGCCTGACCCGGTCGATCATGTCTTGCAACAATTTTCGTGCAGGCGTCGGCGCATGGCTCTCGAGCAGATCGATCGCATGACCGTCCAGGCCGTCGCGGGCCGACTTCCAGTAGGCGACCTTCAGTGCGTGCGGAGTCAGCGGCGGCGTCGGTTCACCGCGCCGCTCGTCGGCCAGCGCCGTCATCACGCTGGCCCGAATCAGGCTGGCCAGCAACACGGTTTCACCGACCGTCGCGGGAACGTCGGAAACGCGCACCTCGACGGTCGGGAACTTGGCGGACGGTCGCACGTCCCAGTAGACCATGCCGTCGTCCAGCACCGCACCGGCTCGCTGCAGCATCCGCACCATCGCGTCGTACTCGTCGATGGAGTCGAAATGGGGAGGCGGCCCGGCGCTGGGCCATCGCGCCCACACGATGCTGCGCCAGCTCGCGTAGCCGGTGTCGGCATCGGAGTACACCGCCGAATTCGCGGTCAGGGCAAGGAACAACGGCAGCCAGGGGCGGAGCCGGTTGGTCACCCTGATCGCCAGCTCGCGGCTCGGCACGGCGACGTGCACGTGGGCCCCGCAGATGCCTTCTTCGGCGATCCGGCCGAACTTGGCCGCGATCTCGCGGTATCGCGGGGTGTCGGTGACGGGAAAGCCATGCGGTCGCGTCGGGGGCAGCGCCGCGGCGAGCAGTTGCGCACCTCCGGCTTCGGCGGCTTCACCCGCGATGCGCCGTAGCCGAGTGAGCTCGTGTAGCAGCTGACCACTGTCGCTGACGACTTCGCTCGTGGTCTCGACCTGGCAGCTGCTGAGCTCGAGCTGCAGCTTGACGCCTCGATCGGCGGCGTGACCCGCCACGGCTTCGTTCACGGCGACGGGTGCGCCGGTCGCCGGGTCGACGAGGAGAAATTCTTCTTCGACGCCGAAGGTGGGATGAGTGGCCATGGTGAAAGGGGGGTGTAGACGTTGATCCGGCCCGTCGGAGTCATCTCACGACGGGCCGGATCGGGCGGTAAGTCCTTCTGCTGTGGACCTCGGGTATCAAGGTCGGCGGACCGAGATTGCCCACTGGTGGCGCTGGCCAAACATCACGATCGGCTGCTTACATCGAGGGCATGGTCAACGACTTCCGGTTCGGTGTGGGTCTGCACGACGCCAGGACGCGGGCGAAGGTGCAAGACGCCGCCCGTCGGGCCGAGGAGTTGGGCTACGACGTGCTGCACGTGCCCGATCATCTCGGCGCGCCCGCGCCGTTTCCGGTGCTGATGTCGGCGGCCGCGGTCACCAGCACGCTGCGGCTTGGCACGTTCGTCCTCAACTCGGGCTTTTACAAGCCCGCGCTGCTGGCGCGCGACGTCGGCGCGGTCCGCGACCTCACCGAGGGCCGGTTCGAGCTCGGGCTCGGCACCGGGTATGTGCGCGAGGAGTTCGAGGCGGCCGAGCTGCCGTATCCCAGCGCGCGCGAGCGGGTCGACCACATGGCGCATGTCATCGAGTACATGCGCGAGCACCTGCCGGATGTGCCGATCCTGATCGCGGGCAACGGCGATCGGGTGCTGACCATCGCCGCCAAACAGGCCGACATCCTCGGCCTCACCGGAGGCGACCGCGCGGCGACCGAGTCCGACGATCCGCTGGCCGAACGGATCGGCTTTGTCCGCAGCGCCGCGCCCGACCGGTTCGACGCGCTCGAGTTGAACCTCGCGGTCATCGCGATGCCGATCGACGGATCGGGAATGCCGGATCTGAAGATCCCACGCCAGTTCCTACCGCACCTCAGCGATGAGGAGTTGTTGCGCCACCCCGGCGTGCTGTCCGGGTCGACGCGGGACATGGCCGACCGGTTCCGCAGCTACCGCGACGACTACGGAATCAGCTACATCATCGTGCAGGCGCCGCACGCGGAGGTGTTCTCGAAGGTGATCGCTGAACTGCGCTGACGTGTGTACCGGTAAGCTCCCAGCGTCAAGCCCTCGTAGCTCAGGGGATAGAGCACGGCTCTCCTAAAGCCGGTGTCGCAGGTTCGAATCCTGCCGGGGGCACTTTATCATTTGCGCAGCTCAGCCACAGTTTCCATGCGTGCCCACTATCGGTCGGGCAGCCCGCTGGTCGGTGCTTGGTCGGTGAGCCAATGACACGAGGTGGCGCTCATTGGTCCCCGACGGGGAAGACTCGCACTGCTTATCGCCGTTCTCATCTGGGGCTCACCGACGCGGGCGAAAATCTGCTACCCGTGTCCATGTCGCTGACGCAACGGGGCGACAAGCACCTGCAGGAAAGACCGCGGCCGGTGGCGTTCCACGACGCCGAGACCGGGGCACGGTTGGCCGTGCAGGTCGTCGCGGCTGACGACGCATCGCCGACGCGGTCTGCCGACGTCGCGGTCCGGCGCCCGAAGCGCTAACAGGCCGGCGGGACCGGGGTCAGCGGCGATGTGCGCAGCAGCCGTTGATGACCGAGACGATCGCTGAGCGGGCTCGGACGGCGTTCGACGTCCAGGCTCCGGAGCGCCGCGTCTTTTACACCGAGGTGGAACGTCTGCGGATCGTAGATCCTTGACACCATCGAGGCCGCAGCGGCGATGCGGGCCTCGTCCAGATGCGACACATGCTCGTAGATGTTGGTGATCTGCGGCAGCGTCTCGACGACGAGGACGCTCAGCGGCGATGTGACCTGTAGGCCAACGCTTTTCAAGAGGGCGTGTACCTCCTTCTGCGTCCAGACGACGGTGCCGTAGCGGGTGGCGTCCTTGTTCTTCGTCTCGTAGTCGACCAGCTTGAGCTTGTTCGCACTGATGCCGCCATCAGCGGCGTACTTGACCGATTGCGAGGCGACCTTGGTCAGGACATCGCGCTGGACCTCCGTGTAGCGGCCGACGATGTCTACGTCCGGCTCGCGCTCGACGGTGACCCGCCAGTCCAGTCGCCTGTCACCGAGCAGGATGTTGCGGAAGTCCTTGTTGTCAGCCTGTTTCACCTGCGCGTACAGCAGCGCCCACAGTTCCGTGCGCGGCGGATCGGCGGTGACGTTGCGGCCGTCATGCACCGCGACGGCATACGGCGCCGTCACCCACACCTTCGCCCTGTCCCGGTTGGCCATGCACATCAGTGTCGGCGCGGGATGCTGAATCCCCGTCGCGCGCAGGCGTCTTCCGAACCTGCCCGGCGCAGTGCACCACACCATCGTGCCGTCGTCGGGATGCCGGTAGTGCCCGACGCGCAACTCGTAGGTGAAGAAGCCGAACATCTCGTCGGCCTCGGCGTGCAGGCCCGGCGGAACCGGCATGAGGTAGTGCCGATCGCTCGTCGTGCTCTTGGTCATCGGCTGCATAGCATCCAATCCCGCCGCATCATGGGTGGGGTTGGGCTGGACGACCCGGATGTACTCGGGATCGATCGGCAGCACGGGCTCCTCAGGTGCCCGCAGCAGTTCGGGATGGTTGTTGGACAGCAGCTGGTCCGGGGCGACGGCGAGGACTCGCGCGAAGTACGTGTCCTGCGGATCTTTGATCGGCTCGGTGAACTCGATCCACAGATACCGTTGGCGCACGCGGGTTTCGGAGTAGTCCGGACTGCGCCAGTAGGGCGACAGCGCCAGTCCGGCCGACGCGATCTTGGGCACCTGCGTGGGTGGTGTGGTGATGGGCAGTTCGAGGTCGAGCGCTACAGCGTCGTCGTGATCGTCGCCGTGGTCGGGCTTGAACTGGGTTTCGACGGTGTAGTCGAGTTCGATGGTGTCGGGGATTCCGGGCTCGTCGGCATCGGCGGGTTTGGGTTTCTTCGGTTCGACGGCATCGAGGAACACGATGCGCCACGAATCGCGGTGGGGATTCTCCAGTGCCTCGAATGACGCGGTATGCACCACCGAGACATCGCCGACGATGACGTCGGTCTCCGCAGCGGCGGCGTCGTGGGTGAACTTCTTCGTCCGGCGGACGATGAAGCTGCGGTTGGCCACCGCGTCCCACATCCAGTCCCGGTTGACGTCGAAGCTGAGCGCGACGATCCAGTGGTTGATCAGATCGCCCTTAGAGGAGAACGTGATCGACGACCCGTCGGGTGCCAGCGTGTGGCGGATCGCGCTGGTGCATCCGAAGACGACGCGTTGTCCTTTGGCGCCATTGAGGGTCAAGCCGGCCGACCGCATGCCGATCTGCCCGGCGAGTTGCGCGACGTTGTCCCGCTGGACGGTTTCGGCACTGCCGAGCAGCATGGTCGTGAGCTTGCCGTCGGTCGCGGTGACAAGGTCGGGCTGCAGGTAGATACCTTGAATTCGAGGGGCGTCTGCGGGGTCGAACAGCAGCTCGGTCTCGTCGGTGGACGGCTTGTGGGCCAGCAGTTGCACCGTTTCACCGAAGCGGTTGTCGAGCAACGGATTGTCGTTGTCGATGACGCCGTAGTAATCCTTGTTCTCGTCCTTGTCCTCGGCGAGGGCGCGCAGTGTCAGCCGCACGGTGCGTGCGGTCGGCAGAACGATCTCGTCGAGGTCGTCGATGTCGCCGTCGAGGCCGAGATCTGTCTGCAGATCCATGTCCTCGCCGGTGCGTAGGACGTGGACGTCGTGGTAGTGGATCGGAACGGTCAGCGTGGCTTCGTAGCCGTCGTCATCGGCGACGGCAGGAAATGGCCGCGTCGTCCGGTACAGGAATACATAGTCTTCACGACCCGAGACGCTGTCGAGCTTGTCGAGTTTGACGCTGGCAACTTCGACGGTGATCTCGATGCGGTCGACGTCGGGGTCGGCGATGCCGAGCCCCTCGTGGTGCTCGGGATCGCTGTCGGGGTCTGCAGCGGTGTCCGACGCATTCTTCAGCCGATCGACCGGATCGCTGTATTTTCCGGTGAACACGACGGCGGGGTAACCGAGCTTGGGGCGACGCAGTGTGAGCTCCTTGATGGCGGTCGGGGAGTCCGAGTTGGCGACATCGTCGTCGGCGCCGATTTGGGTCTGAGCGATGCGGGGCTGGTTGGGCGAGATATAGCGCCGGAACCTCTTCCTCGCCTTGTAGGACAGTGTCTCGTCGATCGGCGAGCGGCTGCGGTCGGGCACTCCCCCGCTGAGGTCCATCATGCGGACGCGGAACTCGAAGTCCCCGCCGTAGCGCAGTTCGGTCTGGATCGGGCGCGGCCAGTAGATGTCGTTGAGTTTGTTGGGGGCACCGCCTTTGGCCGCGCCGGTGCCCGTGTTGTCTGCGGGGTTCAGCGGATCTTCTTTCACATTGCCGTCGTTGGTGCGGTAGATATCCGCCGCATCCTGGTCGGGCAGCACCATGCTGTGCCCGTTCCAGTTCGCGAAATACATTGGCAGCCAATAGGGTCCGTTCTTGCGGCCGTCGACGAGCACCGGATACACCTGATAGGGCAATTCGCCGTCGAAATTGCCGAGCAGCACCGCATCGCCGGTCGCCGGATTGGCCACCGTCAGCGGTACACGGCTCACCACGCGGTTGAGCGACTCCCACTGCACGGCCCCCGCACGTCTGACGTCCACGGCAAACCCATGAACGCCCAGAGGCGCGTCGATGCGACCGCCGAGGCTCGGGTCATCGAGCAGCTGACGAATGTAGCGTTCGGTGATCTCTTCGTCGTCCCACCCGAGACTGAACCCGACGTCCTTGACGGGATAGTTGCCGTCGGCGTGCTCCTCGAGCATGTCGCGGTTGACGGGCTGGCGGCAGTGCACGATCTTCGCGAAGCCGTCGTCGTAGTCGGCTGCTTCGACGAAGAGCCTGTCGTAGCCCTTCGGAGTGAGGTCGGGGTCGCCCGGCGTGGCCTTGTACCGCACGGGAAATTGCACAGCGGCGAAGACCTGCCGTGGCTCCCCGGGAACAAGCCGCGGTATTCGTGCGGCGTAGCGCTGGATGAAGCGATGGTCGGCGTCGAGTTGTTCGCGGTAGTCGCTGTCGGGTGAGAGATCGACGTAAAGCCAACCGCCGTCGGGGAAGTGGTCGGCCTGCACGGTGAAGCTGCTCTCGTAGATCATTCCGGCCTTGGTGGCGATGAACGGCTGGCGCATCAGGTAGGCGAACACCTGGCCCCAACTGACCGCGTTGCCGTCGCGCGTGAAGGTCGGGTCCTTCTGGCCGTCGCGGATCGCGCAATGGTAGCTGTCGTCAGTCACCATGTTCGCGTTGCGCGGACGGGTGAAGTTGAACGCTTCGCGGTAGGTGCGCGGGAGGTACTTCTTGACGGTCATGTCGAGCGGCTTAGGGTCGGGCGGCTTGGAGTCCTTGCTGAGCGACGCGAGATCGACGTTTCTGTTCGTGTAGTCGAGGTTCGTGATCTGGAGCTGGGCGGCGAGTGCCTGGAAAACCGCGCGGGGATCGTCGGGCTCATCGACGGGCAGCGGGACGCCGGTGATGGGCGCGTAGTTGTGCGGGAAGACCGACACGTCGTCGAAAATGGCTGCGGTGAAGTTGAATTCGGCGTCAGCGAACGCGGGTGCGTCGGGGATGGCGGCTTCGGCGCTGATTGCGCCCTTCAGCGGGTTCTGGTCGCGCGGAAGCACGACGATGTTGACGTTTAGCTCGGATCCGTCGAAGTACTGAGGAAAGGTCAGTATCGAGAATCGCTGATTCGGTTCCATGGTCACTCCCCCTCTACGCGATCTGTCGCTGTTCGCTCCACGACGTCGAGAAGCTGATGTCAATCACCAGGAAGATGCTGATGTCGAGGCCGAACGTCACCTCACATGCGAGGTCCGTGCGGCCGCTGCCGATCGCCTTGCGCGACACCGTGCCTTTCGCCTCGATCGTGATGGTGACCCCGACGATGCCGCCCAGCAGTTCGGCGTGCCCCTCGAAGCGCAGGAACGCGGTCAGGTCCAATTGGTTGCTCGCGGCGAATATCTCGACGCCGACCATGTAGAGAACGCTGACGTTGCCGACCACTGGAAGGCCGACCACGATCTGAGCGCCGAAGCCGAACTTCATTCGCAGCGACGGCCCGGCCTTCGTGTCGGCGGCGATGTCGAGGTTGACCTGGCCGATGGCGTAGATCGTCGCGGCCTCCAGCGATACGCACATTACGGACAGGCGGCCGTAGAAGCCCATGAGCCCGCCGGCCGTCGGCAGAAGTTGTTTGGCGTCGATGCTGCTCGGAACCTGCAGCGCCGCATTGAAATAGGCACCGATCTTCATTCCCGCCTCGAGCTTGAGTGGGCAGTTCGGGGCGTTATAGAGGATGTCGGTCGGCGGGAAGCGCAGGACGGGAATCTCCTTGGACGCCTCGAACTTGTACTCCCACGAGCCGGCCTTATTGCTCATCGCGAGCTTGAGACCGCTGGCGACCGCGGCGGCATAGTCGCCACCGTGCAGCTGGGCGAGGATCTGGAGGATCTCGATGACGGGCTCGAGCTCCGGCGCGAACTCCATTTTCGGCTGCGGATAGCTGGCCTCGGATCCCTTCTTCGAATCCCATCGGCCGCTGATGGTCATCAGGGCATCGATGCCCGCGAGGTCGACGACCAGCGCGATGCCCTCCATGTTGCTCTTCCACGTGTCGGCGATGTTCGCCGCCGCGGAGTCGACGTCGTAGTCCAGCGCTCCGGGGATGCTCTTCGGCTTGTACTGGATGTAAATGCGGAAGTTGCCGTCGCCCAGGTCGATGAGATCGAACTCTGTGGGAAGCGGGAAGGTCGAAATCTGTTTGAGCAATTTGTAGCCGGCCTGTGCGGCGTTCTCGGCAGCCGAGGTGACGTCCATCAACTGCCAGACGTCCGCGCCGCCGTCCTTCAGGGCGCCCTTGGCGAAGGCTCCCGCATTCGATGTCAGCGAGATCGCGTCACCGATCGCGGTCTGCGCATCACCGACGTTGGGGAAGATGGCTTTGGAATTGACGATTCGGAAGGCGTCGACGAACAGTGGCGGCGACTTGCTGAACATCTTCTCGAGTCCGTGCTGGAACGCCGGGGTGAGGAAAAGTGCCTTCTGGGTGTCCATGCTCTGCAGGAAGCCGTAGTTCACGGTGCTTGCCACGGGTGCGCGCAGCAGCTCGAAGGGGTCGGCAATGCGGACCAGGGCGTCCTCGGCGGGTGTGTCGAGCTTCTGCCCGTCGCCGTCTTTGACGAGCTTGCCGACCCGGATGACGGGGACACTGAGGTCCGACGGAACGGGTGTGACGTTGCCGCTGCCACGTTCGTGTTTGACCATGGACCAGGCGCCGTCTTTGGGCAGCAGGACGTTTCCGCGGCCGGCGACGGCGAATTCCACGTCAGATCCGTTGGCGCCGAATGAATTGTTGAAATCGAACCGGTTCAGCCGAATCTTCTGACCGGACGCAGCCAGGCTCGCGACGCAGTCGATGGAGCCGCCGATCGAGCCGAGCTGGACGGTCACGAGGTTGCGAAGCGTATCGACCGCGATCGGGATACCACGGGGTGCCAGCTGCACGTATCCGAGAATTTTTCTCGATGCCACCACGTTGCGGTCGACGCCGCTGATCTTCTTCTTGGTGAAACCGGAGACGGTCTCTTCGACCTCGATATCGGCGTCGAAGTACACGGGCTGCAGCTCGTATTCCAGACTGAGGCCGGACTTTTCGACGAAGATGCCACTGCCCTCGACCTCGCCGAGCGCGGGCATCGACCCTTTTTCCACCGCGATGTCCGGGGTTTCGACGATGTTCGCGACGTTGAACAGCCCTTTAACGACGCCAGGATGAATGGCGAACGGGGACGGCTTCTCTTCCTTGATGACGTTGCCGTCGCCGTCCAGCACGTTGACGAAGTAGCGGAAGTCGAACTCGCCGTTGGACTCCGCTTTCCAGCCTGAGTCGTGGCGGTACACGTAACCGCTGCCGACCCGGAACATGGTGATGGTGCGGACCACCTTGATGCCCCACGGATAGATGATGCTCTTCACCTGAATGATCTCATGGGCACATCGTCCGACGAACACGTCGAATTTCGCCTGGCTGGTCTGGGCGAAGGCGGCCTTGGGGTTCAGCCAGTTGCTGAACGCGCTGGCGCCGTATCCGCTGAGGTCGATGCGTTCCAGCGGCACACCGCGCTCGCGGACAAGCTGATTGGTGGGCTCGAAGAACTCGTTGTTGTAGATCATCGTCACCGACCGGCCCAGCGTGCTGTCGCCGTCGCCCGCGCCGGTATAGTCGAGCACATTGTTGAGCTGCATGGTGCTGCCGACGAACATGTCGCTCTCGCCGGGAATGACGGCCTCTCCCCCGTCGACCCGCAGCTGCAGTGCACCTTTGAGCTCGTTGCCGAAGTCTTCGGAGTTCTTGGAGAGCCGAGTGCCCTGCCGCGGCCGCACGTTGGGGTAGTTGTGAGACAGCAGGGCCAGGGTTTTCATCCCGAATGGCAGGGTCATGAATGCGAGTGCGGCGAATGTCTCTGAGTGGTCTTCGAATCCGCCCAAGAGGTGGTCGGTGACGGGCAGCGGCGCGAGGGCGATGGTGTCATCGCTGTTGTTGATGATCTGCGTCGGCCCGCCGTCGTCGGGATAGTAGTTGAAGCCCATCGGCGGGTCGCCGCCATTGGGGAGGTCGGGCTTGGTGAGGTTGATGAGTGGCTCCCAGGAGATCTGCGGCACCGTGAAGACACGCACGTTGCGGCCGGCGCTCACCACGTCCATGCCGTCGGCCTGAATCGGGAAACCCGGGTCCGCCGCTGCCACAGGAACATGCGTGACTCTCGACGTGGTTCGTCCACCGAGAATCGCGAAGCTGACGCCCATCAAATCGGCGTTGGTGCTGACGTCGAGTAGCGAGAACAAGCTTTGGCTGATCTGGCCGGTCCTCTGGTCCCACTGGGCGACGTAGTCGGGCAGTGGAGGGTTGATCTGCCGAGGATTGACGGCGGCTGCGGCGGTTTGCGGTTGTACCGCAAAGGCATTGGCGACGACACCGCTTATCGGTATCTCCTGGTGCGTGTCGTCGGCAGCCTCGCCTTCGTCGTCGGTGAACGAAACGCCGCCGAACTGGTTGGCCAGGGGCGCGAAGTGGAACGAGACGCCGACATCGTTGATCTCCTCGACCGGCGGTTGCCAGCGCACACGGGCGACGAGCCACGCCTGCAGGGGCGTCGACGCGAGCGCGCGGACAGTGGTACCGGTCGGTCGGCGCAGCTGACTGAGGTTGGCGGCGTAGGGGTCGGGCAGCGTCGGCAGGTAGGTGTACAGGCCGAATGTCAGGAACAGCAAACCGTTCTCGACCGTCGCATAGTCCTCTGACAGCATACCGAACAGCAGGCAGCCGTTGGCTTGGGACACCTTGAACAGCGCGTTGGTCAGCGCGATCGCCATGGTGTCGGTGGCGCCCGAGTCCTGGAGAAGGTTGTCGTCGTAGAGGTAGAACAGGCGCTGGGTGTCGGTGGCGGACACCATCAGCGTCGAGTGCTTCGAGCGCACGCGCGGCGGCTCGCCGTCAGCCGCGACGGGGCGGTCGAGCTTGAAGTCGGCGTCGGCGACGCAGGTGAAGATCTCCGTGCCGAGGGAGGCGGACACGTAGGCGTATGTCATCGGCGCGGAGAACGTGACGTCGACGGTGGTGCCATAGGCGTTGAGCGCGTCGCGCCAGAGGTTGAAGCGCTGACGCAGCTGAGGTCCGCCGCTGGTGGCGTCGGAGACGGTGATCTGGCCGGGGCTCAGCAGAAAAGCGGGCTGCGCCAACCGAAGTGGCGCACTTCGTAGATTGGCCCAGCGATCGGTGATGCCGTCGCCGGTCTGAACCATCATGCCACCGCTGCCCTGCGCCTCAGGTGGGTGGGCGACGTCGATGGTCGCGACGGGCAGCGCCCAGCCTGCGCGGTGGATGTCGGCGGCGCCTTCGAAACCGTGGAACGGCGAATCGCAGTCGACGATGTCGAGGCGGGATTGGGAGACGCGGTAGGGGATGACGATGCGTTTAAGTCCGGCATCGTAAGCGGGCTGGGCGTTGGAGTTCCAGGTGAAGTCGATGTGCTGGCCGTAGAGATCCCAGACGGCGGCGGTGATCTCGTCGATCGTCCGGCCGGCCCCGGAGAAGTGGAAGACGAAGCGGCGCGGCGTACGCACGGTAGCGGTGCGGGCGTCGACACCGTAGTCGGTGGGATGGTCCGGCTCGGACGCGGTGACCGCGGATAGCTCGAGTTCGACGGTGACCCTCGTCGCGGACGACACGGTGAGGACGCCGTCGTGCACTTGCGGGGTGGTGTTGAGGCTGATGCGGCCGCCGTCGATCGCGAGGCCGACGTAGCTGTTCGGCGGTGCGCCGGGCGTCAGCACGGTGCTGAGGATCCAGAAGCTGCCGCGACTCAGTTCGTAGCGGCCGCGGTCGACGATCAGGCCGATGCGGCGTTCGGACTTGAACAGGAGCACCGGCTTGGCGATGCCTTGGACGTAGAGCGCGGTGAAGGTGACGATCGGATAGAAGTCGAACCAGAACTGGCGGCCGTCCTTGTTGACGAAAGGACCGATGGTCTCGCTGATCTTGGCGCCGGTTGCCCAGTCGGGGACCGAGGCGCCGAGAAGCGGGTCGAGAAGAGGAACTTCGCGGACGAACACCCGTTGGCTGGGGGGCTCGGTGGCGTCGTCGAGGCGGGTGGCGAGGTTGTCGAGAGTCTCCCGGCGGTGAAGCGGAATGTGGTCGACGGAAAACAGGTCCGTGCGGGCGATGGAGAAGTCGGTGGTCGCGTCGACGCTGTCGTCCCCGGGAGGGGATGCAGAAAGCGACTCCGTCAGCCGCTCGAATTGGCGTTGCTGCTCGGGGGTTTCGATGACGAGGTGGCCGGCGAGTTGTTGCAAGGTCGAGGTGAGGCGCTGCTTGTCCATGGACCCGCCTGTCGTGAAGTAGGATGTCGCGCGTGTGGGAGCCTACGTTTTCACAACCGTCGATTTCGCTAATTGGACAATGTTGTCGAAGCAGAATCGCGCCTGACCAACGATTGTCGCCGCCGCTTAGCAGCGCGTGTGTGCGCGCAGGACGGATTTAGCGCCGGGGGCCATTCTGGCCTCAGCCCGCTTAACCGCGGCGAGCAGGCGCTCACTGAGAACCAGGCATTCCCGCTCCGCCACGCGGCCGTCGAGAGAATATCCGAGTGCCGCAGGTTCGAAATCCTGCCGGGGGCACTTTTTATGCAGTCAGACCGCCGAGGCCGGCTTTTCGCACTATTTTTACAAGTGATATTTGGAGTAATGTCGGGGCATGACGTATGTGATCGGACAGCCCTGCGTAGACATCAAGGACCGGGCCTGCGTCGACGAGTGCCCGGTCGACTGCATCTACGAGGGCGCACGGATGCTCTACATCCACCCCGACGAGTGTGTCGACTGCGGCGCCTGCGAGCCGGTATGCCCGGTCGAGGCGATCTATTACGAAGACGATGTGCCCGAACCGCTGCGGCCCTACATCGATGAGAACGTCAAGTTCTTCACCGACACACTGCCCGGGCAGACTGCCCCCCTCGGGTCACCCGGAGGAGCGGCGAAACTCGGGGTCGTCGATGCCGACACCCCGATAGTGGCGGCACTCCCGCCGCAGGGCGACTGATGGTGGGCGCCCCGGGACGCCGAGACGTCATCTTGCAGTTGTTGCGGGCATCGGCGCAGCCGCGCAGCATCGCCGGCGTCGCCGACGAACTAGGGGTGCATCCGAACACGGTTCGGTTTCACCTCGAGGCGCTGTTGCGCGCGGGCCGGGTCGACCAAGTCCTTGGCGAGTCCGCCGGTCCCGGCCGGCCCCCGCTTCTGTTTCGCGCCAGCCGCCGGATGGATCCCTCGGGGCCGACGAACTACCGGCTACTGGCAGGCATTCTGACCGGCTATGTGGCCGACCGTCCCGACGCTGCCCGCGTCGCCGTTCAGTTGGGCCGCACGACGAGCCCCGCGCTGGTCGAGGCCTCCGGCCGCCGCCAGCCGCCGTCGAAAACTCGCTCAGTCGCCAAACTGGTGGACTTGTTGGCGGAGTTGGGTTTTGCGCCCGAGCCCGCCGACGACCGGCGCGCGCCCGAGATCCGGTTGCGGCACTGCCCGTTTCAGAACCTGGCCGAAGAGCACAGCAACGTGGTGTTCTGTGCACCTCGGCCTGATGCAGGGCGCACTCAGCGCGATGCGGGCACCGGTCACCGTGGATCGTCTCGATCCGTTCGTCGAACCCGACTTGTGCGTGGCGCGCCTGGCGGACGCACCGTCTCGAACCGGTACCGGGTAGAAGGAGATCGCATGCGCGTAGTTGTGGACCGAGATCGCTGTGAAGGCAATGCCCTTTGCGTGAAGTTTGCGCCCGCGGTGTTCCAACTCGACGACAACGAGTACGCCATGGTCACCGTCGACCCCGTCCCCGCCGACCAGGAGGCGTTCGCCGAGCGGGCGATCGCCGAATGCCCGCGAGCGGCCTTGTCGCGCAAGGAATAAGCCGCCGCTGTCGAATCACGACAAAGCGCGGCGGCGTCGTTGTTCGGCGCGGGCAAGCAGACGGCCGCGACTCCCGGTAATCATGGGTTGAAGCGCCTGAGACAGAAAGCACCTTGACGAGTAGAGATTTCGATGACCGTCCCACGTCCGCATGACCGCCCGCTCAATACCCACGCGAGGCTCGACGATGCGCTGGAAACATATACAGTGGGCTTACCGCGGTGGCGCGTCCTCGCACTATTCCGCCGTAATCCGCTGGTACGTGCCAGCGATCGGGTCGAGGCACTGGTGATCGCGCTGACCGTGCTGGTGTCGGTGTTGGCCATCCCGATCGCCGCCGCGATCGGCACCGCCGTTCACGACTCGAGACGCGACGTCTATGCCCAGCAGCACGATGCTCGACACCTTGTCACCGCGACGGTCGCCGCACAGTCAGCTGTCGAACCTGATGAACCGACCCCAACGAGCCGCGCGGGGCTGGAAGCGGCGACGGCGGCGCTGTTCATGTGGGCGGGCGTCACCGCCACCGCGGCGGTCCTGCTGGCAGGCACAAGGGCAGTGTGTGACCGCATCCGCGAAAATAGCTGGCAGCACACCATCGACAACCTGCTCGGCCGCGGCAGCACAAATCCACGCCAGCCCTGAATGAGCACGGGAGAACATGTCTATGTCCGCACCTCCGTTGACCTTCGAGATGTCCGAATCCCGCCGATGGACGATCGAACATCCGCGTCTGCGGCTGAAGCCCGCCCACCGCTCAGCAGGCGTCGTGCAGGGTGGTTGGTGGCCGCTGACCGACCAGCTGTATATCGAACTTCGGCACCTGCTGGCGGCCTTGTCGTCGCGGGCGGGGGTGATCGAGCGGGTGACTTACGACGAGAGCCGTTGGGCCGCAGCATCATTGCGGATGGAATTTCGCGGCCATAGCGTGATTCTCGAGCCCAGCGACGCCTCACCGAACACGCTGACCGTCGCCGGCAAGAAGTTCGGGACGTTGACTTTGCTTGTGGTTCCTCCCGACACCGACCCGATGGCCGCATACGCCGCGGTGCTGGCGGCGGCCGATCCTGACAATGCGTCCAGCGTTGAGCAATTGCTGGAATGATCGAGCAAACCGGCCGTCCGGTCAGCGCTTGCGTTTGCGCGGTGTCGACTCTATGATCTTGGCGCGCTTGGCCGCTCGCCGTTCTTTGATGGACAGCGCAGGTTTTCGAAGATCTTTACCCGGAGTCTTGTCAGCCATTGTCGCTCCTTTGTACGAAGTGGCAATCACCTGCCTCGACCATACGCGAGCAAAAATAAAATTCCACCCGCTGGCGGCTTTGTCGGATCGCCACAACCGGGTGTCGCCTGCTTGTCGGATTTCCGCAAGCAGTTCGCGGGCTCGGCCCGCACCATTGAGGTAACGAGCGACCGTCGCCACGCGGGCGTCGTCGGGTTACCGACCGCGACCGCCACGGTCCACAGCGCCCGTGAACCCCCATCACGGGCGCCTGACAACCACGCCTCAACGAAAGGATGTATTCGGAAATGACTGGTACGGAATGTCTTTGGATGACGCGCGAAGCCCACTCGCGGCTGCAGGCCGAATAACGAGGCCGGTGACGGCATCACCGACTGCTGAGAGGAATGTCCCGTGTGTCCAACACCACCCACGGTGGGCACACTCATCACCCAGCTCGCCAAGGCCCACCGACGCATCCGCGAATTGGAAGCTCAGAACAGAGCCCTGCAACCGCCGAGACACGAACCCACAGAACCCATCACACAACAACGGAAGGCAGCAGATGTTGACGATCTCTGAGAAGATCACCGGCGCACCGGCGCACCGGCCGGTTGGAACGCTGCGATTACGGTTGAAGCCCGCACACAGGTCATGTGGCTTTGTCCAAGGTGCCTGGTGGCCACGCTCAACTGAGCTCGGCAGCGAACTTCCCTCGCTTCTGGCGGCACTGTCCTTACGGGTTGGCCCGATCGACAGCGTGCTCTACCACGAAAGCAACTGGTCTGCAGCGCCCTTGAGCATCAAACACCAAGGCGATCAGGTGATCCTTGGGGCACACCAAGAGTGGCCGAACGTCGTCTCACTGTTCGGGCCGCGCTTCGGGCGCCTCGACCTGCTGGTGGTGCCCCCGTACACCGACGCCACCCACGCCTACAACGTGGTGACGACCGCAGCCCGCGTGGACGACGCATCCACACCCGACCAACTACTCGGAATCACCCGCCGCGGCGACGATCGCCTGCTGTCTCCCGTCGCACTCGAACGATGGGAATCCGAAGGAGGCGCGGTGACCGTCGAACCTGTGAGTCGACTGGCCATCGGCTGCGGTATGGCACAGAACTCGCCGCGAGCCGAATGAGACAGCGCCTGCTCGGCGTTCACCTGTGGTGTGAAGAGACGGCAATGGCGAACGAGGATCAATGGGAAGCGGCTGAGCACCGCCGCACTGACTGCATCGATGATCTGGGCAGCAGTCTGCGTCATCGGAAGCGTCGGGACCGCATCCGCGTTTTCCCGCCCCGGCCTTCCCGTCGAGTATCTCATGGTGCCGTCACAATCCATGGGACGCGACATCAAGGTGCAGTTCCAGGGTGGCGGCTCGCACGCCGTCTATCTGCTCGACGGTCTTCGCGCGCAGGACGATTACAACGGGTGGGACATCAACACCACCGCGTTTGAATGGTTCAACGGGTCGGGCCTTTCGGTGGTGATGCCGGTCGGCGGAGAGTCCAGCTTCTACTCCGACTGGTATCAGCCGGCCATCGGCAACGGCACGACGCAGACCTACAGGTGGGAAACGTTCCTGACCCAGGAACTGCCGGCCTGGCTTTCGGCCAACAAGGGCGTCAGCGCGAACGGCAACGCCGCGGTCGGGCTGTCGATGTCGGGATCGGCGTCGCTGATCCTGGCCGCATATCATCCGCAGAACTTCGTCTATGCGGGCTCGTTGTCAGGCTTCCTGCATCTGTCCGACGGAATCTGGCCCACGCTGGTGGGTTTTGCGATGAACGACGCCGGCGGCTTCAAGGCGGACGCGATGTGGGGGCCGGGTAGCGATCCGGCCTGGGCCCGCAACGACCCCACCGTTCAGGTGGGCAAGCTCGTCGCCAACCACACCCGATTGTGGATCTACGCGGGCAATGGGACACCGTCCGACCTCGGCGGCGCCAACGTGCCCGCGGAGTTCCTGGAGAACATGCTGCACCAGAGCAACCTCGACTTCATGAACGACTACCAGGCGGCCGGCGGAAACAACGCGACGTTCAACTTCCCCGAGAACGGCACCCACGACTGGCCGTACTGGGGCGCTCAACTGCAAGCCATGAAGCCCGACCTGCAGCGCGTGCTCGGCGCCAGCGGCACATAGTTGAGTACGGCGCACGCCTTCGACCCACAACCCGACCCGCCGAGCAATCCGCGAGTCACGTCGGTGAATCCGCAGAAGTCGTCTTGCGATGGCAGTGTCCGGATCGGCGACACCAGCGTTTCCGTCGGTACCCAGACCAGGGGTTAGCCCAGCGCGGCGGGGTCCGCGGAGACGTAGCACCGCCTGGTGTTCGTCATGATCAGCACCCCGTCGACGGTTGCCTGGTCGATGTCGGGAAACTCGAACAACCGCAACTCGCCATGGGTCAGCACCGCTCGTTGTGATTGATCATTGCCCGCTTTCGTTCGCACCAGCACGGTCACGGCCGCGCTGTCGTCGCTCCAATGGGTGACCAGAATGCCCGCACCAAACGGGTCCTTTCCCCAGGCGTCCGCGACGGGGCACGGCGGGTCGCCGTCGGCATTCGGTGGTAGCGCGACTGGTGCGGCCACAGGCGCCGTAACCGCGATGGGAGCAGGTGCCGGCGTCTGGACAGGGGCTATCGGCGTGGACTGCGGCGACAGATTGCATGCCGCCGCCGCGACGGCAGCGGCGCCGCCGACGAACGCAGATATCCAGACGTGCACAAGGTCCCCCTCGTATCCGTCCCCGACACGAAGTCAATTACCCCTTTACGTGCGCGTCAATCTTCTGCGCGCTATTTATCGCCCCGCGTTTCGATGACCCGCTGCGCGACGTCGACCAGCCTGGTGTTGCTGTCCTGCGACAGCCTGCGCAGCATCTCGAACGCCTGCACATCGTCGACGCTAAACCGCTCCATGATGATGCCCTTGGCCTGGCCGATGCGGTCTCTTGTCGACAGCGCCGATTCCAGTTGCTCGCCGTGGCGGCTGGCCAGTATGGCTGCCGCGGCATGGGCGGCGAGCACCACGCCGGTGGTCTCGTCCTGGGCGTCGAATGCCTTGGGCTTGAACGCGAACAGGTTCAGCGCGCCCGCTGTCCGCTCGGCGGTATACAGCTTGATGGACAACCCGCTCAGCACGCCTATCTCCACCACCGCGGGCGAATACTGGGGCCAGCGACCCTCGTCGCGAAAATCATCGGTGCGCACGATGACCTCGTCGAGCGCCGCCTGGACACACGGCCCCTCGTCGAACTTCATCTGCAGGTCATCCAATTGATGTGGCAGGTCGTCGGTGCCGGCCAATGACTCGAATTTGCCGCCCCTGCCGATTAGCAGCACACCCGCGGAATCGGTGCCGGGGATCAACTCCTTCGCCGCAGTCGTCACGCCCGAGAGGACGTCGTTGACACTGCGCGGGGCTGCTGAGCTGCGGGCCAACTCCGCCATCCGCGCCGCCAGATCGAAGTTCCGCGGCTTCGTCATCCCTATGGGCTTCCCGTTGTCCGTCTGCCCTACGCATCGGGGTTTGTCATTCGCCTCAGTGGGCAATGTCCCAGTACAGGCGAACGCAATGGTCGACCATGGTGTTCGCTGAGGTCTCGTCGGTTCAGACCGGAGCCGGCGGGGCCGCCTCCAGTTGTCGGATCGGCGTTAGTCACTCTCTTAGTTGTAGTACCGTCCCACCATGGGCGCTTCCAATGTCTGGATCCTCGGCGGTTACCAAAGCGACTTCGCCAGGAATTGGACGCGCGAAGGACGCGATTTCGCCGACCTGACGACTGAAGTCGTGAACGGGACACTGGCAGCGGCGGGAGTCGACGCCTGCAGCATCGAGGTGGTGCACGTCGCCAACGCGTTCGGCGAGATGTTCGCGCGTCAGGGCCACCTCGGCGCGATGCCGGCCAGTGTCAACGACGGCTTGTGGGACACCCCCTCATCCCGCCACGAAGCGGCGTGCGCGTCGGGCAGCGTCGCAACGCTCGCCGCGATCTCCGACCTGCGCTCCGGCGCCTACCGCACTGCCCTCGTCGTCGGCGTCGAACTCGAGAAGACCGTGCCCGGAGATACGGCATCGCAACACCTGGGCGCCGCCGCGTGGACCGGCCACGAGGGTGCCGACGCAAAGTTCATGTGGCCGTACATGTTCGGCCGAATCGCCGACGAATACGACCGCCGATACGGCCTCGACACCGTGCATCTGCGCGCCATCGCGCAGCTGAACTTCGGCAACGCGCGCGCCAATCCCAATGCGCAGACCCGTAATTGGACGGTGCCAGACCCGCTGGCCGCCGATGACGCCAATCCGCCGGTCGAGGGATTGCTGCGCCGGTTCGACTGCAGCCAGATGACCGATGGCGGCGCCGGCATCGTGCTGGTCACCGACGACTATCTCCGCGAGCATCCGAATGCCCGGCCGATCGGCCGTATCGACGGCTGGGGCCACCGCACGGTGGGGCTGGGCCTGGAGCAGAAACTCGACCGCGCCGCGGACGACCCTTACGTGCTTCCCCACGTGCGGGCGGCCGTGCATGACGCGTTCGACCGCGCCGAGGTCACGCTCGACGACATGGACGGTTTCGAGGTGCACGACTGCTTCACGCCAAGTGAGTATCTGGCCATCGACCACATCGGTCTCACGGGGCCCGGCGAATCGTGGAAAGCGATCGAGAACAACGAGATCGAACTGGGTGGGCGATTGCCGATCAATCCCAGCGGCGGGCTGATCGGGGGTGGTCATCCGGTCGGCGCGTCGGGGATACGGATGCTGGTCGACGCCGCCAAACAAGTGAGCGGCGGCGCCGGTGACTACCAAGTGGAGGGCGCAACAACGTTCGGCACGTTGAACTTCGGCGGCAGCACCGCGACAACGATCAGCTTCATCGTCAGCGGGGCCTCGCAGTGAACACCGAAATCGTCGGCAAGTTTCTGTCCACGCTGCCGGAGGACGACGACCACCCATACCGCACCGGGCCCTGGCGTCCGCAAACCACCGAATGGGACGCCGACGACCTGACCGTAGTCGAGGGCCAGCTTCCGACGGATCTCGACGGGGTCTATCTACGCAATACCGAGAACCCGCTGCACCCCGCACTGAAGGCGTACCACCCGTTCGACGGCGACGGCATGCTGCACGTCGTGGGTTTTCGCGATGGGAAGGCGTTCTACCGCAACCGGTTTGTCCGCACAGAGGGCTTTGCCGCGGAGAACGAGGCCGGCGGGCCGCTGTGGCCTGGCATCGCCGAGCCGGTGTCCCTGTCCAGACGGGATCGCGGCTGGGGAGCGCGTGGATTGATGAAGGATGCGTCGAGCACCGACGTCCTGGTGCATCGCGGCATCGCGCTGACGAGTTTTTATCAATGCGGTGATCTCTATCGCGTCGACCCGGACACGGGCGACACACTGGGCAAGGAGTCATGGAACGGCGCGTTCCCTTTCGACTGGGGCGTGTCGGCGCACCCTAAGGTCGACGACAAGACTGGCGAACTGCTGTTCTTCAACTACAGCAAGCAGGCGCCCTATATGCACTACGGCGTCGTCGACGAGAACAACGATCTCGTGCACTACCTCGACGTGCCGCTGCCAGGGCCTCGACTCCCCCACGACATGGCGTTCACCGAGAACTACGTCATCCTCAACGACTTTCCGTTGTTCTGGGATCCTGAATTACTCGACCGCAACGCACATGTGGCGCGATTTCATCGCGATATGCCGTCGCGGTTCGCGATCATCCCCCGCCGCGGCACCGATATCCAGTGGTTCGAGGCGGAGCCGACGTTCGTACTTCACTTCACCAATGCCTACGAAGACGGCGACGAAATCGTGCTCGACGGCTTCTTCCAGGGCGACCCCGAGCCGGCCGACAACGGTATGGGCAACAAGTGGGAAAGGGCGTTTCGCTTCCTCGCGCTGGACCGGATGCAGGCGCGGTTGCACCGCTGGCGCTTCAACCTGCTCACCGGACACGTTACCGAGGAACAGCTCTCGGACAGCATCACCGAGTTCGGCATGATCAATTCCGGATATGCCGGCGCCCCTTATCGGTACGCGTACGCCGCGACCGGCAAGCCGTCCTGGTTCCTGTTCGACGGCCTCGTCAAACACGATCTGCACACCGGCGCCGAACAGCGGTTCGCGTTCGACTCGGGGGTCTACGGCAGCGAGACCGCGATGGCGCCCCGCGTAGGCGGCAAGAGCGAAGACGACGGTTATCTTGTCACGCTCACCACCGATATGACCGCCGACGCCTCCTACTGCCTGGTGTTCGACGCGGCCAGGGTCAGCGACGGGCCTGTATGCAAATTGGCTCTGCCAGAGCGTATTTCCAGCGGAACCCACTCGACCTGGGCGCCGGGGTCCGAGTTGCGCCGCTGGCATCAGACCGACTTTCCGGCGGCGGCAATCGGACTCCAGTGACGCAGGAGGAGCCCAACGCCGTCGCCCACATGCTCGGACTGCTCGGCGACGAGTGGACACTGCTGGTGGTGCGGCAGTGTCTGCTGGGGGCGACGCGATTCGCAGAATTCAAGGCGCGGCTTCCGATCTCGAATTCGGTGCTGACCCGCCGACTGCAGTCCCTCACCCGCGACGGCCTGTTGGACCGTCGTCAGTACCAGACCAACCCGTCTCGGTTCGAGTACGTGGTGACGCCGCGTAGCCGGTCGCTGTGGCCGATGCTGGTGTCGATCTGGGAATGGGAGCGCCGGTGGGTGCCCCGGCACGCCGAGAGGCTGCCAAGGATGCGACACCGGGCGTGCGACGCAGACTTCAGTCCTCTGGTGGTCTGCCGCGCATGCGGTCAGGGTGTCAGCGACAAAGATGTTGTCGCGCAGTGGGGCCCGAGCGGTTCGTGGCCGCGGTCCATCCCCGTCGGGTCGACGCGGCGCCGCTCCGTCGATCACCGCGACGACGCGGGCCTGTTCCCGCAGACCATGAGCGTGCTGGGCAACCGCTGGGGTTTCGCACTGCTGGTCGCGGCGTTCGTCGGGATCAGTCGCTTCACGGACTTCCAAGGACAGCTCGCCGCCCCTCCTGGCTCGATCGCCGACCGGCTGTCGATTTTCACCGGAAACGGCGTGCTCGACTGTTCCGGCAACCGGTACGGGCTCACCGAAAAGGGCCGCGCCATGTTTGCTGTGCTGGTGCTTGCGCTGCAATGGGCACAACGGTGGTTCACGTCGAAGGAAGGTCCGGCGGTCGTCATGACCCACACCGGGTGCGGCGGCCGGTTCTCCGCTGTGTTGGTCTGCGACCAGTGCGCAGAACCCCTGACGGGAGCCCAGGTCGCAGCCATTTAGGGGCTAGCACTCTCATAGAGAGAGTGCTAGCCTTGGGTTGCACAGTGATTTGGCTGCCCGCCAGGGTGGCGGGCCTTGAGGCGACTTAGGAGGTGGATTGCTGTGCTGCGCTTTGATCCGTTCAGTGACCTTGATGCCTTGACCCGGGGCTTGCTGACGAGCCAATCCGGATCAAATCGTTCCCCTCGGTTCATGCCGATGGATCTCTGCAAGATCGACGATCATTACCTGCTGACGGCCGACCTGCCCGGCGTGGATCCCGGTTCGGTCGACGTCAGTGTCGACAACGGCACGCTGACCATCGCCGCACATCGCACCGCCCGCTCCGAGGACTCCGTGCAGTGGCTGGCCAACGAGAGGTTCTTCGGCTCCTACCGCAGGCAGCTGTCTCTCGGTGAAGGCATTGACGCGTCGGCGATTTCGGCGACCTACGAGAACGGCGTGCTGACCGTCACCATCCCGCTGGCCGAACGCGCCAAGCCGCGCAAGATCGACGTCTCCCACAGTGGTGCACAGAGGTCGATCGAAACAACCACCGTCGAGTCCGAATAAACCGGCGCCGCTTCGAGACTGCGGCCAGATCGCTGATCAGCCTGCAAACGCGATCTGGCCGCAGTCTCGGCGGCTCAAGCCGTCACGTGTGGCGGTCCAACCGGTAACGCAAATTGTTGCGCACCGCGGGCCACTCGATGTCGAGTATCGAATACACCACGGTGTCGCGCCGCGACCCGTCGGCCAGTACCTGATGGCTGCGCAACACGCCGTCGAGCTTGGCGCCCAACCGCTCGATGGCCGCACGGCTGGTCGAGTTGAAGAAGTGCGTGCGGAATTCCACTGCGATGCAATTCAACTCGTCGAATGCGTGGCCCAGCATCAGTAACTTGGTTTCGGAGTTCACCCCGCTTCGCCGCGCCGACGCCACGTACCACGTGTTGCCGATCTCCAGCCTGCGGTTCGATGAGTCGACGTTCAGATAGCTCGACGACCCGAGGAGCGCACCGTCGAGGCCACGCACCACCAACGTCAGCCCCTGGTCCGGCTTCTGCGCCGCCAACCGCATGTCGACCCACTGCTCGGCGACGCCCGCCCTCGGCGCGTGGGTGAACCACAGCCGACCCAACTCGTTGTCGGCGGCGGCCGCAGCGATCTCCGGAAGGTGTTCGCGGGTAAGCGGTTCCAGCGTCACCCAGCGCTGTCCGGTCAACGAGACGGGTTCGACGAACCCGGTCATGACGCCGCCGACCACGAGGCGAACATCGCCCACACCGACAACACCATCGCGCACACCGCTGCGGCCCCGCCGAGGTAAAGCCCGTACCCCGCCGACACCGGCGCGTACACGTACAGCCGGTAGTACCACGCGGTCAGCACGACAAGCAGCACGGAGATGGTCAGCGCCGCGGACGATGCCAGCCTGCCGAACAAACCACGTGCGGCCATCGCACCCGCGACGATCAACGTCGATGCCAGCAGCACAATGAGCTGACCGACCCCGAACCCCGCCGGAGGCACCGGCATGCTGCCGACGATCCCGCCGATCGCATTCGCCCGCCCACCGCCGTCGGCCCTGTTGGTCAACCACGGCAGCCAGACACTGACGGCCAGCACCGCTGCACACAACACCACCAGCCAACCGGGGCGCAGGCGTGCCATTCGCTCAGACTATCGGCTGCGGGCCGCCGCCCACGTCAACGCGTAGTCGGCCACGTCGCTCCAACCGTCAAGCACCGCGGTCAAATGCGGCCGATCCTCGAACAGCTTGAAATCGGTCACGGCGGGTGAGCGCCGGTAGCGGTTGAAGTTCTCGTAAACAACGGAGGCGGGCACGATGTGATCGCGGCCGCCCGCGATCAGCAACAGCGGCGCCCGGCCCTTGCGGAAGTCGACCACCGTCGCGGCCTTCGACTTGCGACTGAAGTTGGCCGATGCCGCCTGGAACAACGGCCGGCCCGGCGCGGGGATCGCGAACTCGGCGCGCCAGGCATCGGATTCGTCGCGCGAGACGGTGTTGGCGAACGCGTAGTGGAACTGGGCGGGCGTCAGCGGCACTGCGCGGCGGATGTTTGCAGGACTCCGGAACACCGGGAACGTCGATCGCAGCACCGACAGCGGCAGGCGGTAGACGCCGCGGGGGGCGGCGGGGTGGATCGCGACGCCTGCCCCGCCCAACCCCTTGCACAGCAGCATCTGGGTGATCAGTCCGCCGACCGAGTGACCAACCAGGATAGGCGGTTCGGGCAGCCCGGCCACGACCGTGGCGTAGTGATCGACCACCCGCTCGATGGAGATGTCGGCGGGCGCCTTGGCGTGGTCGAGTTGCTCGCCGTACTCGGACACCCCCGGCCATGCGGGTGCATGTACCGTGTATCCCGCTGCGGTGTAGCGCTCGAACCATCCGCGCCAACTATGCGGCGACATCCACAACCCGTGGATCAGGACGATAGGTGCCGTGTCGGTTGCCATCGTCTCTATTGTGGAGTGCCAGCACCTGATTAATGGGGGAAATGCATGAGCGACCTTCCGGAGTGGGCTCGCCGGCTTGACCTGTCGCCGCACCCCGAGGGCGGCTGGTTCAAGGAAACATGGCGCAGCGGGCTGATGATGCCTCAGTCCGCGTTGCCGCCCGACTACACCGGCCCGCGCAGTGCGGGCACTGCAATCCTGTTCCTACTCATGCCAGGTCAGCAGTCAGCGTGGCACACCGTGCGCAGCGCCGAGCTGTGGCTATATCACCTGGGCGGTCCGCTGGTCCTGCAGATCGGAGCCGAACAAGACACCGCCACAACACATTTGCTCGGCTCCGACATCATCGCCGGTGAACAGCCGCAGATCATCGTTCCGCCGGGACACTGGCAACGGGCCCGTCCGCAAGGCGACCAGCCGTGCCTGGTCAGCTGCGTGGTGATACCGGGGTTCGACTTCGCCGACTTCGCGATGGCCGCGCCTACCGACTGAGCAACTGCACCGCCGCAGACACCAGCGCGGCGTTACCCGGCGCGATCGAACCGTCCGGCAGCCGCAACGTGTCCTCCATCCCGATTCGGGTCTGCACCCCACATCTGCCCGCGTGTTCCAGTAGCCGCCAACAACTTTCGTCCATGCCATGGAGCAGGACGGGCGCTGGCGATCCCGCGGCCGCCACCTGGCTGAGCAACTCGTCAGCGGTGCTGAGATCGCCGTCGCCCTGCAACTCGACCATCACCCGCATGCAGTGCTTAGCGATCTCCGAAGCCGCCCATGATTCGGCTGCGTCAGCGTCGAAGATGCCGACCTCGACACCCAGACCCTTGCTCAGCAGCAGTCGGGCGAGATCCTCAGAGCCAGGTTCGTGCCAGTTCACCGATGCGAAGTCGGGTAGCACAGTCCAGCCGTCGACGGCGCGCAGTCGTGCCTCTGCGTCGGGCAGCGCCCAGTATCCCGTCGTCACCGCCAGCGGCAAACCCGGCGCCGCATGCCGGACCGCGGCCACCGCGGCGTCCACGTGCTCGGGGTGCAGTGAATCGACACCGTCGGCGTTCTTGGGATGCATGTGCACCGCCTTGGCGCCAGCCCCGTGCGCAGCGAGCGCCTCGGTGGCCAATTGCTCGGGCGTGACAGGCAGGTTGGGGTGCGCATCCGGCGTGCGGGCGCCGTTGACACAAGCTTTGACGTAGGTCTTGGTGGGCATCTCACCATCTTCGTCCAGGCTGCGGACACCCGATGATTGCCTTATTGTGACCTTATCTTCGCCTTATTTTTCTTAAGAACTGGTGTACGGTGAGGACTCCGGAGCGACAGAAGGAAGCCGAAATGCATCACGCACCTGCACGGATAGTCCTGGTCACTGGCGGGTCCAGGGGCATCGGCGCCGATGCCGCGCTGCAACTCGCGAGCGCCGACACCCACGTGATCGTGAATTATCTTCAGAACGCCGCGGACGCCGAGACCACGGCGCTTGCCATCCGGTTCGCGGGCGGGTCCGCGTCGACGTGGCGCGCCGATCTCTCGGACGAAGGTGAGTGCACGGCGATGATCGACGCCGTCAAGGCCGACTTCGGGCGGTTGGACGCGCTGATCCTCAACGCGTCGGTCGGCGCCGAACCGGGCGCGAACCCCGGTTACGCGCAACGCCGTAACCGGGACGCCCAACGTCGCCTCGCCCTGATGGCGCTGCCGCTGATGCCCGCGGGCGGCCGCATCGTGTTCGTCACCAGTCATCAGGCGCACTTCTATCCCTACAAGGCGGTGCCCAAGGGATACACGGCCGTCGCCGCGAGCAAGCGGGCCGGCGAGGCCACCCTGAACGCGATGCGCCCCGACTTCCGGCGCGCCGGTGTGCAGTTGACCGTCGTCGCCGGTGACATGATCGACGACGATTTCGCAGGCGCGATCGTCAACGCGGCCAACACCGCGAATCCCTCGGGAATCGTCTACGTGGCGGCTTGACTCATTGCAGCGATGACAAATTGAATCCGGCTCCGGTGGGATCGCAGACCGCCGCCAGCCGGCCGTAGGGCGTGTCCTCGGCGTCGCGGATCATGCTGCCGCCGTTGTCTTTGACCAGTTGTACGGTTTTGTCGACGTCGTCGGTGCCGAGGAAGAAGAACCAGTTCGACGGTGCGCCTTCGGGCAGATCGCGGGTGCCATCCATCACACCGAGCAGGGCTTGACCGTCGAAATTGGCTGTGCTGTAGCGGAATTCGTCGGTGTCGGAAACGGTCTCGGCCTGCCAGCCGAACACCTCGCGATAGAAGTCCAGCGCCTTGCCGTAGTCGCGGGTGGTCAGCTGGTGGTAGACGGGCGCGCCTGCCTCGTTCACGACGGTGAAGCCGGGGTGTCCGGTCGGCTGCCACAGCCCGAAGAATGCGCCGGTGGGATCGGTCAACATCGCCATGTGGCCCTTGGCGGGGATCTCCATCAGTTCGACGCACGTCGTGGCGCCCGCGGCGGTGGCCGCACGCACCGTCGCGCCGATGTCCGAGGTATGCAGATAGCTGGTCCACCCGTCCGGACTGTTGTACTGCGGGTCGTTGTACATCAGGCCGGCCACCGGCCTGCCGTCCTTGGCGGCGTTGACATAGCCGCCGTATTCGGGGCCGGCCGACTCGAACGTCCAGCCGAACACGGTGCCATAGAAATCCTGGGCGCGCTCGAGGTCTGACGTCGCGAGGTCGATCCAGCATGGGGCGCCGAGCGGCGCGCCGTCACGGATGGGCACGATGGTCTCCTTCACGTAGGGGGTCGGTCACCGATGCAGACCACCCACCCGTCAGAAACTCATCGCCGTTCTATGCCGAGCAGACGCAAAACTGCCCAAAATCGCGCGAAATAGGGCAGTTATGCGTCTGCTCGCGCTACCGATGGATCCCCAGCACCCGCAGCGCGTTGCCCTTGAACAGCAGCGGTATCACCGCGGGGTCCATGTTCAGCGTCTCGAAGTCGCGCCGCCAGCGGTCCAGCGTGATGTACGGGTAGTCCGTGCCGAACAGCACCTTGGTCCGCAATTGACGGTTGGCGGCGTGCACCAACTGCGGCGGGAAGTACCTCGGCGACCAGCCGCTCAGGTCGATGTAGACGTTGGTCTTGTGCGACGCGATGGCGATCTGCGAGTCCACCCACGGCACGGCCGGATGCGCCATCACGATGGTCAGCTCGGGGAAGTCGGCGGCCACGTCGTCGAGCAGCATCGGGTCGGAGTAGCGCAGCTTGATCCGATGGCCCCCAGGCAGCCCGGAGCCGAGGCCCGTCTGACCGGTGTGGAACAACGCGGGCACACCGGCCTCGGTGATCGCCTCGTAGATCGGGTAGAAGCGACGGTCGTTCGGCTCGAACGCCTGAATGCTGGGATGAAACTTGAAGCCCTTGACGCCGTAGTCGCGGACCAGTTCGTGCACGCGGTGCACCGCGCGCCGCTCATGCCAGGGGTCGACGCTGCCGAACGGGATCAGCACATCGTTGTTGCGGATCGCGCCTGCCACGAGGTCCTCGATCGAATTCGGCACATGCCGCGCACCCGTGCGTGCATCGATCGTGAACACCACCGCGGCGGTATTGTGCCTGCGGTACTCGTCGGCCAACGCGTCCACGCTTGCCAGTGCGCCCGGCCCCCGCTTGAAGTACTTCCCGACGGCGTCGACCAGTTCGTCGTCGTAGGCCTTGTGGCCGTGGCCGTCGACCTCCACGTGGGTGTGGATGTCGATGGCCGCGACATGCTCGAAATCGATACCGTATTCGTACTTTTCGCTGGGCATGGCCGCAGTGTATTGCGGCTACTCCGGCGCGTAGCCAAGGGCCGCCTTGGTCTCCAGATACTCGTCGAAGGCGAACTGACCCCATTCACGCCCGTTGCCACTGCGCTTGTAGCCGCCGAACGGCGCGTTCATGTCGAAGCCGTGGTTGATCGCGACGGAGCCGGCGCGAATCCGACGGGCGACCGCGCGGGCCTGGTCGAGGTCGGCGCCCGAAACATAACCGGCCAGACCGTATTCGGTGTCGTTGGCGATGTCCAGCGCCTGGTCGAGGTCGTCGTAGCCGATGATGCACAGCACCGGCCCGAAGATCTCCTCGCGCGCGATCGTCATATCGTTCTTGACGTCCGCGAACACCGTCGGCTTGACGTAGTAGCCGGTGTCCAGTCCCTCCGGCCTGCCAAGGCCGCCGACGACGACCGTCGCGCCCTCGTCTATGCCCTTCTGGATCAGCCCTTGGATCTTGTCGAATTGCGCCTTCGACGCCACCGGCCCGATCGCGGTCTTGTCGCCGGGGTCGCCGACTTTCACCTGTTCGGCGACGGCCTTCGCGATCGAAACAGCTTCGTCCTTGCGCGAGTTCGGCACCAGCATGCGCGACGGCGCGTTGCAGCTCTGCCCGCTGTTCATCATCATCACCGACACGCCTGCGGTCACACTCTTCGCGAACTCGTCGTCGTCGAGCACGATGTTCGGGCTCTTGCCGCCGAGTTCCTGGCTGACCCGCTTCACCGTCGGAGCCGCATTGCGGGCGACCTCGACACCGGCGCGGGTGGATCCGGTGAACGACACCATGTCGACATCGGGATGGCTGGACAACGCGGCACCGACACCGGGCCCGTCGCCGTAGACCAGGTTGTACACGCCTGCGGGAACGCCTGCCGCATCGATGATTTCGGTGAAGATCTGCGCGGAGTACGGCGCCACCTCCGACGGCTTGAGCACCATCGTGCAGCCGGTGGCCAGCGCCGGGTACACCTTCACCGCGATCTGGTTGATCGGCCAGTTCCACGGCGTGATCAGCCCGCACACCCCGATGGGCTCCTTGACCACCAGTGTGCTGCCGTGCTGCTCTTCGAATTCGTAGTTCTTCAGCACGTCGATGGCCGTCGCCAGATGCCCGAGGCCGAGGTTGACCTGCGGGCCTGCCGCCAGCGAGCGCGGCGCCCCCATCTCCTCGGTCACCGCGTCGGCGAGGTCGGCCGCCCGTTTCTGGTATTCCACCAGCATCGCCTGCAGCACATCGAGGCGTTCCTCGCGGGTGGTTTGTGACCAGGTGGCGAACGCCGTGCGCGCCGCCTTGACCGCCCTGTCGACGTCGGCGGCCGCGCCGAGTGCGATCCTGCCGGACATCTGCTCGGTCGTCGGGTTGTCGACGTCGAGCGTCTTCGACTCGACCGGATCAACCCACTTGCCGTCGATGTAGAACTTCAGATATTCGCGCATAACGCCACCTTTCCTCATTGCGTGCCCTCGGCGTACCAAGTTCTGAATTCGTCGTACTTCGGCATCTCCTCCGAGTTGGCCTTCGGGTCGATGCAGACGTGCACCACGGCGGTCTTACCGCTGGCGTACGCCCGCTCGATGGCCGCGCCGATCTCGTCTTCCTTCTCCACGTATTCGCCGTGGCAGCCGAAGCCCTCGGCGATCTTGTCGAACCGCACGTCCTTGCTCCAGTGCACGCCTGGCTGCGGCGACGGCTGTTCGAACGTGCGCTTGTAGACCCCGACCTCCAGGCCCCACTGGTGGTCGACGCCGACCACACAGACCAGCGGCAGGTTGTGCCGCGCTGCGGTCTCGAGTTCGGCGATGTGGAACAGGAAGGCCGAGTCGCTGGTCAGCAACATGACCGGGCGCTTACCGCCGTCGGCGACCGACGCCCCGACCGCGTAGGGCAGGCCGGTGCCCAGGTGGCCGAAGTTCTGGTTCCAGATCACGTCGCGCGGCTTGGCCTGTGAATAGGTCCACTGGAAAATGACGGTGGCCCCGCCGTCGCGAACGAGAATGCCGTCCTTCGGGAAAGCGCGAGTGGCCTCGACGACGTAGCGCGCCGGGTGTATCGGCGTCCTGCCCGTCGGTGCGTTCTCCGCGAGCTGAGCGAGTTCGTCGGCGTCCTTCTCGATCAATACGTCCAGGTTCGGCGACGGCTGGCGAGGAGTGTCCTTCAATGCCTCGACCAACTGCGGGACGACACCGCGCAGATCGCCGACCAGCGGCACGTCGATCGGCCGGTTGACGCCGATGGCGAACGGGTCCTGTTCGACAAGAATCCACTTGCGAATGTCGTTGCGCTGCGCCCAGTGTCGGGTCTTGCCGTAGTGCACCGGCTCGCCGAGTTCGGTGCCGAGCGCGACGCACAGGTCCGAGTTGACCACCGCTTCAACGGCCGACGGCGAGAAGCCGTAGGCGAACGTCCGGTCTTCCAGGCCCGGGATGAACGACGTGCCACCGGACGTCTGAATGACGGGGCAGGCCATCAGGTCGGCGAGTTCCTTGACCGCGGCCTGGCTGCGCGATGTGTGAACGGCGTGGCCCACCAACAGGATCGGACTCTGTGCCTCACGAATCAGCTTCGCCGCCTCGGCCACCTCAGCCGCACCTGCGCCCTGATTGACCAGCCGATACCGATGCGGCGGCAGCGGATCCGGCACATCCAATTCGGTGAGCAAAACGTGCGCCGGATATTCGATGTACGCCGGACCTGGGGTGCCTGACATTGCCCGTCGGATCGCCTCGTGGACGATTTCGTCGGTCTGGTCGGCATATTCGATCGACGCGCTGTACTTCACCGACGGCGCGAAAAGGGGTTCCTGGCGTACGAATTGGATGCGGCCGCGACGGACCCGGCGCTCGGTGATGCGGGCTCGCTGGCCGCCGAGGAAGATGACGGGCGAGTTCTCCACCTTCGCGCACTGGATCGCACCCGCGATGTTGGCCATGCCCGGGCCGAGGGTGCCGATGCACAGCCCAGGTCCGCCGGTCATCCGTGAGACGGCCTCGGCCATGAAGCCTGCGCTCAGTTCGTGGTGCGGCGCGACGACCGACCAACCGCGTGCATCCGCCTCGGCGAACATGTGCACGAAATTCGGGTCGGGTATGCCGAACAGGGTGTTGACCCCCTCGGCCTCGAACAGGTCGAGGATGCGTTTGTAGACAGGTACCGCCATTTATCGAGACTCCTTCTGCAGATAACGTTTGGCTAGTTGCGCGCGGTGCTCCCCCGGCGAACCGAACAGCGAACGATTCAGCGCGGCGCGTTTGAGATAGACGTGGATGCCGCTTTCCCACGTGTAGCCGATGCCGCCGTGCAACTGCATGGCCTTGCCGACGACGTCGACGGCGACGCCGCAGACGTAGGACTTCGCCATCGCGGCGGCCACCCCGGCGTCGGCCCGATCGTCGACGATCGCCTGCACTGCCGCGTCGACGAGTTGGCGAGCGACGGCGATGCTGACCGCCATGTCGGCGCAGGCGTGCTTGACGGCCTGGAACGAGCCGATCGGGCGGCCGAATTGGTGACGCATCTTCGCATAGCCGACGGTCGCGGAAAGCATTGCCTCGCAGAGTCCCAGGCTGTCGCAGGCGACTGCGACGGCCGCGCGGTCGCGCAACCGCTCGGCGTTTTCGGTGAACCTGAGTCGCTGCGAGATCTCCAGATCATCGACACGGGCCAGGCGCCGCGTCTCGTCGAGGACAGGCTGTGGTGTGACGGTGGCGGTGGCCACGGCGACATCGTCGGCCGTGATCAGCAGGATGTAGTCGGCTCCTTCGGCGTCGGGCACGAACTCGGATTCCACGGCAACCGCCAACCTGGCAGCGCCGGACGCCACATCGGCAAGCAGCCGGTCACGGGTATCGCTGGGCTGCAGCATGTTCAGCGCGCCGACCGCCAACACGGCACTGCCGAGGTAGCTGTTCGCGCTGGCGGCGCGGCCCATCTCCTGGCAGACGACCGCGACTTCGGCAAACGTGGCGCCCGCCCCGCCGAACTCCTCGGACACCTCGAGTCCGACCCACCCAGCGTCGAGCAGCGACGCCCAGTCGACCGACCGATCCTTGGCAAGCAGATCTGCGGCCACCGCCCGTAATTCGCCGTGAAACTCCGAGAACTCGGCTGCCATCACACCGCGCTCGGTTCCCTGGGTAGCCCCAGCCCGCGCTCGCCGATGATGGTCCGCTGGATCTCGCTCGAGCCGCCGGGGATCGTCCACTCCCACGAGCCGATGAAGTCGAGCATCCACGCGCCGGATTCCCACCCGCTGGACATCGGCTTCACCAGCCGAGTGTGAGCAGGCAGGCCGCCGATTTCGGCACCGAAGTCGGTGAGCCGTTGCAGAAGCTCGCTGTAGAACAGCTTGACGATCGACGCGTCGGCCGGATTGGCGGTACCAGATTCACTGTCCTGCACTACTTTTCGGCACAGCCCGCGCAGCCCCGCGATCTCGGTTTCGAACTGTGCCAGCCGGTCGGCCACGACCGGATCGTCCACCGGCGCCGCTTGCACCAACCAGCGGAAGCCGGCATTACCGAGGCGCTCGGCCAATTCGAGCATGGTCAATCCGCGTTCGGCGCCCAGTGTCGCCTGCGCGACCTGCCATCCGGCGTTTTCCGCGCCGACGAGGTTGGCGGCCGGTATCTCCACGTCGTTGAGGAAGATCTCGCAGAAGTGCGAGTCGCCGATGGCGTTGCGGATCGGGCGGACCTCGACACCCGGCGTGGTCATGTCGAGCAGGAAATACGAAATGCCTTTCCGTTTCGGTGCGTCGGGGTCGGTGCGGGCCAGCAGCAGGCACCAGTCCGCGTGCTTGCCGCCACTGGCCCACAGCTTCTGGCCGTTGACGACGTAGGAGTCACCGACGCGGCGGGCCGACGTGCGCAGGCTGGCCAGGTCGGAACCGGCTTCCGGTTCAGAGAACCCCTGCACCCAGATCTCGCCGTCGAGGATCGCAGGCAAGTGTCGTCGACGCTGCTCGTCAGTGCCAGCAGCCAGCAGCGTCACGGCGGCGTGGTGGATGCCGACGAACGCCAGCACCAGGCGCGGCGCGTCATGGGCGGCCAGTTCCTGATACAGCACGATCTGCTCGGAAACCGAACGCCCGCCGCCCCATTCGCGTGGCCAATGCGGCACCGCGTAACCGGCGCCGTGCAGTTCGGCGAACCAGGACTTCTGGAATTGGACGAACTCGTCGTCGCCGACGCCGGTCTGCGTCTGGCGCCAGTCCGGTGGGACGTGCTGTTCGCACCAGGTTCGGACGGTCGCGCGGAATTCGTCGAGATCGGCGGTCACGTGAACAGACCTGTCAGCCCGGTTCGCCCGACGCGGCGAGTCAGTTCGTCTCGGGTCGCCGACAGGCCCAGCGGCAGCCTGCGCAGTGGTTGGCTGTAGCGGGACAGCCACGACAGTGTCGTCTCATCGCAGAATCCGACGGCGCCGTGCAGTTGGTGACACACACGGAAGACCACCTCGGCGGCCTCGAGCGCCGACATCCGCAACGCGAGTGCGTCATCGATCGCCTGGGTCTGACCGGTGCCGATGCTCCACAGCGCGTACTTGGCCAACATCTCCATCCCGCTGCGTTCCACCTCGGCGTCGGTCAGTTGGAACTGCACACCCTGGAACGCAGACAGCGGCTGGCCGAACTGCTTGCGCAGGCTGACGTGCGATATGGTCAGCTCGAGGGCGCGGTCGAGCATGCCGAGCAATGTCCAGCACGGCAGCACCAGGCCCAGCGCGACATCGCCGGCGCCGTCGGTGTCGATGGCCGAAAGGTCCAGTTCTGCCACGAACCCCGCACCTGCAGGGCCCTGACCGACCACGCGGCTGCGCGAGCCGGCCGAAGAGACTGCGGCCCAATCCAGTTCCAGCCCGGCCACCACACCGGATGGGCGGTTGTCCGCCACCACGAGCAGCGCGTCGACGTCGAGGTCGACGGGTTTGGCCAACCGCTCGGCCACCGGGTACGGCAGTGCCCAGTATCCCGCGCTGCGGCACAACGATGCGGCCGCCTCGAGTCCGTCGGCGTCGGCGCGCGGGTCCAGGTCCCATGCGCCGAGTTCGTTGAGCACCGGCCCCACGAGCGACTCACGCACATCCGGTTTGGCTTCGGCCTGCTGCACCAGCTGATCGCCGCCCGCGGCTTCGAAGGCCCGAAGCGCTTCGCGGCCATATTGTTTGGCGTCGTCGGCGAGGTCGAGAATCATTTCCTGCCCGCCAACAATGTTCGCGACAGAAGGATGCGCTGCATCTCGATGCTGCCGGACGACACGGTCGAGGCCTGCGAGTAGCGCCAGTGGTCCTCGACTTCACCGAGGAACCATTTCGCGCGCGGATCGTCGTGCGACACCTCTGCTGCAATGTCCATCAGCACTTCGGCGCTGTCCTGGTCGAGCTTGGTCACCGCGATCCGATAGGCCGCCGCATCACCTGGCTGGATGCGCCCACTGCTCTGCAGATCGACGACGCGGTATGCCATCAAGCGGGCACGGCGGCAGTGCGTGAGCATCCGCACCCACCTTGCGCGCAGTTCGGCGGGCAGATCGTCCCAGCGATCGCCGAGAACTTCTGGCGCGGCGGCCAGTAACCGTTCACACCGTGCGTAGCGCGCGATTCCGACGCGTTCGTACGACATCACGTCCTGCACGATCGACCAGCCCTGGTCGACGGCGCCGAGCACATCGGCCTCGGTGACGCGCAGGTCGTCGAAGAACACCTCGTTGAGGTGATGCGGCCCCATCATGCACCGGATCGGCCGCACCGCAATCGCCGGATCATCCATCGGGACAAGGAAGATTGTCAGGCCCTGTTGTTTTTTCTGGGTTGCGCCCTCTCCGACTTTCGAGGTGCGGACCAGCAGGAAGCACCACTGCGCCATGGTCGCGTAGGACGTCCATATCTTCTGGCCGCTGACCAGCCACCCGTCACCGTCGCGCCGAGCGGTCGTGCGCAGCGAGGCCAGGTCCGAGCCGGCCTCCGGTTCGGAAAACCCTTGGCACCAGATCACTTCGCCGCGCGCGATCGGCGGCAGGTGTTTGCGCTGCTGCTCCTCGGTGCCGTGGCGCATGATGATCGGACCGACCCAGTTGACCCCCATGTACTGCGCGCCGCGGGGTTCGTGGTGCGCCCACATCTCCTCGCGCACCACCGTCTGCTCCCACACCGACGCACCGCCGCCGCCGAACTTCTCCGGCCACGCCAGGCACAGCAGATTACGGTCGGCGAGGGTGCGGCAGAACTGCTGAGCCGTCTCGAGGTCGGCCGGGTTGTCGGTGAACGCGCCTAGATAGTGCTCGGGCACATGGGCTTTCACCAGATCGCGAAGGTCACGGCGCAGTTCGTCGGCCCGCTGGCCCATCTCGAAGTCCACCGGCTACTCCTGCCCGGCCGCATCGACGCTACGGTTTCTTACAAGATCCGGCTGATTTCCGTCATAAACCGTAGCCTCGGCGGCGATTTGGGTGAGCACGGCGTCGGTGTCCGCGCCCAGCAGCGGAGCCGGGCCTGCAACCTTTCCCGGGGTCCGGGAAAACCATGTCGGCACACCAGGAAACCGGACCGGCCCATACGGCGTGTCGACCGTCTCGAACAGCCCGACCGCGTTCAAGTGAGGATGCTCGAACAGGGAATCGGGCGTGTTGAGCGGCGCCGCGGGGATCTGGAGCTCGCGGAACAGCGCCAGCCACTCTTCGGTGGTGCGTTCGGCCATCGTCTCGGCCAACAGCCCGTAGACAGTGTCGATGTCGCGGGCTCGCTGCTCGAGCGTGGCATAGACGTCGGTCGCCCACGCGGGCCGCACGGCGTCGATGAACGCCTTCCAATGCTTGTCTGTGTAGATGAGCGCGGCGATGTGGCCGTCCTTGGTGCGGTACGGCTTGCGGTTCGGCGCGACCGTGCGCGGATACACGGCCGGGCCGAGCGGGGGATCGAACATCGCCCCATTAGCATGCTCGACCAGCATGAACGATGCCATCGTTTCGAACATGCTGACCTCGACCTCTTGGCCCTCCCCGGTGCGTTCCCGGTGGAACAGGGCCATCATCGTGGCGTACAGCGCGGTCAAGCCCGCGACCTTGTCGGCCATGATCGTGCCGACGAACGTGGCCTCGCCGGTCAGCTGTTCCTGTACGGCGGGGATCCCGCACTCGGCCTGGATGGTGTCGTCGTAGGCGGGCAGGTCCCGTTCCGGGCCCCGCCTGCCGTAGCCGTAACAGTTGGTGTACACGATGCCCGGATTCAGCGTCGCGACTCGTTGATAGTCGAAGCCGAGCTTGGCGATCGCCTTGGCCCGCATGGAGTGGATGAAAACGTCGGCGTCGCGGACCAGCGCCTCGAGCGCGGTTCTGTCCACCTCCGAACGCAGATCCAGCACCACACTGCGCTTGCCGCGATTGACGTTGGCGAAGACGCCGCTCATCCCCTGCGCCGGCCCCACCGAGATGAAGCGGGTGTTGTCTCCTTGTGGCGGCTCGATTTTGATCACGTCAGCGCCCATGTCGGCCATGATCTGTGTGCAGTACGGCCCCATCACCATCGCGGTGAGGTCCACAACGGATAAACCTGCAAGTGGCCCGCTAGACATTGCTCACCGCCATTCCGAAGCTGTACCGGATGTGGTCGCCGTGCCCATCGGGCACGACGGGGAAGATGACGGGCGTCGACGCGTCGCGTATTGCGGCGATGTGGTCGCCGACCTCCGCGATCGACCACGACGGCCGGTACACGCCTGGTGATTCAGCAACGACCGCCCTGGCCACCCTGCCGGCCAGCGCGATGAACATCTCCCCTGTCACACAGCACGATTCGTGTGCCAGCCAGCCCGCCACGGGCGCCACCAACTCGGCACCCATCGGTGGATACGCCGAGGTGTCGATTCCCTCTGCCATCCTGGTCACCGCCGCAGGCACGATGACATTGCTCATCACCCCGTGCGCGGCGCCTTCCATCGCGGCGACGTTCGAAAGGCCGATCACCCCCGCCTTGGCCACCGCGTAATTCGCCACCTCATGGTTGCCGTACAGTCCGCCGATCGACGAGGTGAGCACGATGCGGCCGTAGCCTGCCTCGCACATCACCGGAAAAGCCGGCCGCACGACATGAAACGCGCCACGCAGGTGCACGTCGACGACCGCGTTGAAGTCGTCGTAGGACATCTCTTTCAGCGATGCACGACGGACGTTTCCTGCGTTGTGGATCAGAATGTCGATGCGCCCGTAGCGCTCCAGGGCGGCATCGATGATGGCCTTGCCCCCTTCGGGGGTGGCGACCGAATCGGTGCTCGCGACTGCTTCGCCACCGGCATTGGTGATTTCCCGGACGACGTCTTCCGCCGGGTCCGCATCGATGTCGTTGACGACGACCTTGGCCCCCTGCGCCACGAGCAACAGGGCATACGAGCGACCCAGTCCTCTGCCGCCGCCGGTGACTACCGCCACTCGACCGTCGAATCTCAAGTCGGACATTTAGTTTCCGAGGACCAGACCATCGAGATCACCCTTGGCGCGCCATTCCTTCAGCAGGTCGTCGAAGGCATAGAAGCCTGCCATGTAGTAATCACCGAGGAACGATCGGACGCCTTCACCGAAACCGCGGCCCTCATTGTTGTAATAGCCTGGCGTGCAGGCGAGATCGAACGCCGACGTGTCGACGGCGATCTCCTTGATGGTGTTACCCCAGGCTTCCTGAGCCTGGATGCTCGGCTCGACGGTCGCCGCCTTTCGCTTCACCGCCTCGGCGATGATGTAGGCGATGTGCCGGGCCTGCTGCTCGAACATCGCCGTGGTGTTGGCGGAGACGCCACCCTGGATGAACCCGGTGTGGAATTGATTCGGGAATCCGTGGCTGGTGATCCCGTGCAGGGTCTTGTAGCCGTCGCGCCAGTGGTCGAACAGGGACAGCCCGTCGCGGCCTTCGATGGCGTCGATCGCGTACCGGCGGCTGATCTCGGTCGAGATCTCGAAGCCGCTCGCGAAGATCACGCAGTCGACCTCGTACTCGACGCCGTTGGCGACGATGCCCTTTTCCGTGAGCCTTTCGACGCCTTTGGACTCGGCCACGTCGACCAGCGTGACGTTCGGGCGGTTGAACGTCGGCAGGTATTCGTCGTTGCTGCACGGCCGCTTGCACAGGAACTGGTAATACGGCTTGAGCGCCTCCGCGGTTTCTGGGTCATCGACGATCGCTTCGACGCGGCGGCGTAGCCGCTCCATGATCTTGAAGTCCTCTTCCTCACGCATCGCCATGATCTGTTCAACGCCCAGCGACGCCGGATCATCGGAGGCGCCGACCCGGGCAGTCAAGTTGCGACCGAGCTCGGTCCAGAAATCACAGACCTGGTCGACAGCGTCGAAGATCACTCCGTCGCCGAACGGTGACCAGCGGTGGAAGTTGAGTTTGCGCTCCTCCTGCCAGCCTGGTCGCAACGACGCCGCCCACCGCGGATCCGTCGGCTCGTTGCCGCGGATGTCCACCGATGACGGTGTTCGCTGAAAGACGTACAGATGCTTGGAGTCTCGACCGAGATGCGGAACCAGCTGTACTCCGGTGGCGCCGGTGCCGACGAGGGCGACCCGTTTGTCGTGCAGCTTGTGCAGTCCACCGTTGGCGTCGCCGCCGGTGTAGTCGTAGTCCCACCGTGACGAGTGGAACATGTGGCCCTGATAGTCCTTGATACCAGTGATCCCTGGGAGCTTCGGACGGTTGTAGGAGCCCTGTGTCATGACGACGAAGCGCGCGCGAATGTCGTCGCCGCGATTGGTGGTCAGACGCCAGCGTTTGATCTTGTTGTCCCAGCGGACGGTGCGCACCTGGGTAGAGAAGATCGCCCCGTCGTAGAGACCGAAGTGCTTGCCGATCCTCTTGCAGTGCTCGAATATCTCCGCGCCGTCGGCGAACTTCTTCGAGGGCAGCACGTCGAGCTCTTCCAGCATCGGGATGTAGCAGTATGCGTCGTTGTCGCACTGGATGCCCGGGAATCGGTTCCAGTACCAGACGCCACCGAAATCACCGCCCATTTCGATGACGTGCACGTCGTCGACGCCGGCTTTCTTCAGGTAGGCACCCGCCAGCAGTCCGGCGATCCCGCCGCCAAGGACCACGACCTCGACGTCGTCATTGATCGGCGTGCGCGGAGTCACCGGAGTATGCGGGTCGACCTCGGCGAACTCCGCGAAGTCGTCCTTCAGTTCCAAGTATTGCGCCGCGCCCTCCGGCCGCAGCCGCTTGGCGCGCTCATGGGCGTACTTCTCGCGCAGCGCATCGATGTCGATATCGTCCGGCGTCTGCGTCGGTCCGCAGGTGTCAAGCGACGTCATATATCTGGAAGCTCTCTCGGTTCGCCGATGCCCATGTACTTGGACAGTTGGTAGTGAAGGTTGACCGTGCTGCGTTCGCGGTATGGATTGGGTTTGGTCCCGGGGAAGCCCGCCGATTTCATGCCCTGCTGCACTGCAGCCATGTTCGAGAAGTCCTGCGGTAGCACGGACAGCCAGTTCGGGCTCTCCTTCGGGGTGTACTGCCATTCCGTCTGCGGCTCTTGCCCTTTCGGGAACAGCTCGAAGGTCGCGACTTCGAAAATGCACCTGTTCGGGTCGTAGCTCGGATGCGGCTTAGCGGCGTAGCACAGCGCGCTGGTGAGGCCCTGGCCGATCTGGAAGTTGGGAAAGATCTGCCACGCGGTGCCGCTCTGCCCCAGAATGTCGGCAGGGATGGTCGGCCAGATCACGCCGCGCGCCTCGTCATCGCGGCGCGCCGACGACAGCCAGTGCTCGAGCACCGTATCGGCCGGGGTGCCTTCGGGCAGTTCGTCGACAAGGCGCTTGGCGGCATTCACCAGCGTCTGCGTGGTGGTGGCATTGGTCTCTTCCATTGTGTAAACCTGCATTTCGGCGGTCGAGATGCGCGGGTCCCCGGTGCCCAAGCGGATCTTCGACTTGGTCTCGTCCAAGCCATTCGGCGCGTCGTAGCCGATGTTGCTGTGCTTACCCTGCGCCTTCGCCCAGCCCTTGAACTCACCGAACTTGTTGAATTCCGGATGCGTGGTGAACACGTGGTAGGTCTCGTTGAAGGCCTCCATCGCGACCTTCCAGTTGCAGTCGAAATTCAACCACTTACGCCACTTGTAGCGCATGTTCTCCAGCCCGAACGGGTCCAGGATCTTCGCAGCGGGAAACAGGTAGTCCGCCAACGGTTCACAATCCGGGTCCATGTTGACGAACAGCCAGCCACCCCAGGTGTCCACCCGCACCGGGGCCAGATGGGTGTTCTGCGGCGTCAGCGCGCCCTTCCAGTCGTCCTGTTCGCGGATGTGCGTGCATGCGCCGTCAAGCCCGTACGTCCAGCCGTGGAAACCGCACACGAACGACTTGCGGGCCTTGCCGCATGCGTTCTTGGCGCCGTCAGGGGTGTCGACCAGTCGGCGGCCGCGGTGCATGCAGACGTTGTGATGCGCGGCGAATTCGGTTGGCCCCGTGCGTACCACGAGGATCGAGTCGTCGAGGATGTCGTAGGTGAGATAGTTGCCCACCTCGGGGATCTCCTCGACGCGCCCGACCTGCTGCCACACCTTGCGCCACAGCTTGTCTCGTTCGGCCCGGGCGTAGTCCTCCGAGATGTAGGCGTCCACCCCGATGGTCACCGGTTCCGAGAGTTCTTCTGTCATCGCATCCTCCTAGAACCGCCTGATGGCGTTGCGGAAGTCGTCGTCTTTGAGGAACAGGGAGGTGTTGTCGGCACCGAGGTGTGTCCATCTGAGATTGAGCCCACCGTCGACGAGCACCGTCTGGCCGGTGATGTAGCTGGATAGGTCTGACAGCAGGAACAGGATGGCGCCTGCCTGCTCCTCCGGCCGACCCCGCCGTCCCATTGCGATGGCTTGCCTGTCGCGTTCCGGGTCCTCGCCGGTGTACGTGCGGGACGCGTCCGTCGCCGTCACGCCGGGCGCGACCGCGTTGACGCGAATGTTGTCCAGCGCCAATTCAACTGCCATTGTTCGGGTCATCGCGGCCACCGCCGCCTTGGCCGTCCCGTACGCGATGTGAAACGGCGCGGTGTTCATCCCGCTGATCGACGATATCGAGACGATGGAGCCAGGATTGCCGTGCTCCCTAATTTCGCGGGCCACCGCCTGGCTCATGAAAAACGCCGTCTCCAGGTTCCTGGTGAACAGATCGCGCCAGTCGTCCCTGGTCACCCGCGTCGACGGCATCCACGTCGAGGGTTCCGCTCCCCCTGCCACGTTGACGAGCCCGTAGAGCTTGCCGTCGCTGCCACGGACCCGATCGATGACCGTCGCGATCCCGTCGTCGGTGGACGCGTCGGCAGCCACCGGCACGACAGCCAAGCCCTGCTGCGCCAGGGGGGCCACGTGCTCGTCGAGGTTCTCCTTCGACCGACTTACCGCGACAACGGTGGCGCCCGCCTGCGCGGCCATCCGCGTCACCGTGGTCCCGATGCCGCCACCGCCGGCACCCGACACGACAACGATGCGGCCATCCAGCCTCAACAGCCCGTCGGAGCTCATGTCATTTGTCCGGACAACATATGGTGCTCTGCATATTGCAGAACACTATTCCGCAGCGGGAATGTCGTCGTCAAGGGCGGTTCCGCTGAAAGATTAGCTATTGTCTGGACTATTCGAGCTTGATAGCGTGCGAGGTCATGAGCTCGTCCGTGCTGCAGGCCCGCTATGTGGCGAATCCGACCGCCACCGACGGATGGCAGCTCGAGCGGCTGACCGCGCCAAGCCGGCTGTTCGGCGCCAACGGTCTGCGCACCGGTCCCGACGGACGCGTCTACGTGGCACAGGTGACCGGCAGCCAGATCAGCGCGTTGGATCTGGACACCGGCCTGCTGGACACGGTCAGCGGCAAGGGCGGCGACATCGTCGCACCCGACGACGTGGCATTCGACTCCAGCGGAAACTTGTATGCGACCGAGGTAATGGATGGTCGGGTCAGCGTCCGCGAATCCGGGGGCCTCACCCGCGTACTGCGCGACGATCTTCCCTGCGCCAACGGCATCACCGTGCACCGTGATCGGTTGTTCGTCAACGAGTGCCGTGACGGGGGCCGGCTGATGGAGCTCGACGGCACCGGGTCCATCGTGCGAATGCTCGCCGAGAACCTACCCTCGCCCAACGCGATGGAGGTCGGTCCCGACGGCATGCTCTATTACCCGCTGATGACCGCCAACGAAATCTGGCAGATTGATCCCAACGGCGGTGAGCCACAACGGGTCACCAGTGGCCTCGGAGTGCCCGACGCGGTGAAGTTCGACTCCGAAGGCTTCATCGTGTCGACCCAGGTGGCCAGCGGGCAAGTGCTGCGGATCGATCCGCGGACGGGGGCGCAGACGTTACTCGCCCAATTGACCCCCGGCCTGGACAATCTCACCTTTGTCGGTGGCAGGCTGTTCGTGTCGAACTTCACTGGTTCGATCACCGAAATCCTTCCCGGCGGCGAGACGAGGACCGTGCTGCCGGGCGGACTGAACTGGCCGCTCGATCTCACGGTTGGCGATGACGGTGACCTCTATGTCGCCGACGGCACGTACTTCTACGTCGCGCGGGCCGGCGGTGCGCTCGAGACGGCGGGCATGCTGTTCTCGCCCGGCTATCCCGGTTTCCTGCGTGGCGTGGCCGCATCGGGGCCTGGCGAGTTCGTGGTGACGACCTCCGGCGGTCAGGTCGCCAAGTACCGCCCGCGCGATGGCGAAACCGATTATCTGGCAACTGACTTCGATCAGCTGTACGGAGTGGCGGTCGGTCCCGGTGATTTGGTGGTGTTCGCCGAACTCGGCACCGGTCGGGTGCACGCCCTTCGCTCGGGCAGCGTCGAGACCTTGACCTCAGGCTTGCGGGACCCGATAGGCGTCGCCTTCGACCAGGACGGCAATCCTCTCGTCGCCGAGGAGGGTCGGGTGGCGCGGCTGTCGGGCGGAGCCGCCGAAACCGTCGTCGACGGTCTGCACCGCCCGCAGGGCATCGTCGTCACCGACAGCCAGCTCTACGTCATGGATGCGGGTGTACGAGAAGTGATCGCGGTCGACCTCAACAGCGGTGAGCGCCGCACCATTGCCTCCGGTCTGCCGGTCGGCCCTCCGCCGGGCATAACACCCAAGCCGCTCAAGGGCATGCCACCCTTCTCCGGTCCGCAGGGCCCGTTCGCGGGCATCACAGCTGGATCCGATGGCACGCTTTACCTTTCGGCGGACGGCGACGGTAGCGTGTTCGCGCTCTACCGGGTGACGCGATGACGGTTTCGCCCGCCGACCACCGCTACCTTCAGGTCGCCAGGACCCTGCGCAAGGAGATCGTCGACGGGGTGTATCCGGTGGGATCGCAACTGCCGACGGAACACGAACTGTGCGAGCGGTTCGCGGTGAGCCGGTACACGATCCGCGAGGCGCTACGCAGGCTGCGCGAAGACAACCTGGTCGCATCGCGGCCGCGGGCGGGAACGCTTGTCGTGCCGCGTCCTACAGCGAATTCCTATGCGCAGGACGTGATGTCGATCAACGACCTGCTCGCATTCGCGACCGGGGCGCCATTCACGATCGAGTCGAACGCGATGGTGACGATCGACGATGACCTCGCCGCACGGACCGGCCTGACGGCAGGATCGGAATGGCTGGCGGTACGCGGCTACCGGCAGGCCGACGGCAGCCAGACACCGGTGTGCAGGACGGAGATCTACATCAACCGTGCGTTCGCGGCCGTGGGCAGGCTGTTGCAGCGACATTCAGGCCCTATCTTCCCGCTCATCGAAGACCTCTTCGGGGTGAGCGTCGTGGAGGTACATCAACAGATCGCGGCGGTGGTCGTGACGCCTGATCTGGCAGAGTTGCTCAAGATCGAAACCGGCAGCGCGGCACTCGAAATGCAACGGACGTACACGACGTCGGACGGGGAGATCGCGCAGGTCACCGTCAACACACACCCGTCGTCGCGATATCGCCATTCCATGACCATGCGCCGGGTCAAGAGTTAGGTTCTGCTCGTGAGGGTCGACGAAGATCGCGCGGCCGAGGCGTATCGCCAGGGGCTGTGGGTTCGCTCGACGCTCGCCGACTCACTGCGCGACGCCGCGCGAAGCACTCCCGATCGAACGGTGGTGGTCGACGGCGACATCCGACTCGACTGCCGGACGCTGCATGAGCGGGCCAGCACACTGGCGCATACGCTGATAGACCGGATGCCGCCCGGCAGCGTCGTATCGTTCATGCTGCCGAATTGGCATGAGGCCGCGGTCATCTACCTCGGTGCAACGCTGGCGGGCATGGTGGTCAACCCCGTGCTGCCGTCGCTGCGCGATCGCGAGTTGCACTTCATCCTGTCGGATGCGGGCAGTCGTGCCATCTTCGTCCCCGGCTACTTCGGCAAGCACGACTACGTCGCGATGATGGACCGCATCACCACGGACATGACCGCACCGCCCGAAGTCATCGTGCTCAGAGGTGATGCCGCCCGCCACACGCCGTATGAGTCGTTGTTCACCGATCGTGCTGCGGTCGGCCTTCCGGTGAAAGATCCCGATGCCGTCCGGATGATTCTCTACACCTCGGGTACCACCGGACGGCCGAAGGGTGTTCTGCACACCCATAACTCGATACATGCCCTGATCATGCAGATCGGTGAGCGATGGATGGTCGAAGAAGGCGACGTGTTCCTGGTGCCGTCACCGATCGCGCACATCGGCGGATCCATCTACGCATTCGAATGCCCCCTGCTGTTGGGCACCACCGCTGTGCTGATGCAGCGGTGGGACCCGGATTCCGCCGTCGCGCTGATGCGCTCCGAGCGCTGCACACACATGGCCGGGGCCACGCCGTTCCTCGTCGGCCTGCTGTCCGCAGCGGAGAAGGCCGGCACACGACTACCCGACCTCAAGGTGTTCATCTGCGGCGGTGCATCGGTGCCGCCGTCGCTGATCCGCAGTGCGGCCGGCTTTTTCGAGCGCGCAGCGGTCAGCCGTGTTTACGGATCGACAGAGGTGCCCGTCACTACGGTGGGCGCATTGGGCGACCTCGGACACGCCGCCGACACCGACGGCCGAGCGGGAATCGCCGATATCAAGGTCGTCGACGGCGAGATTCGAGCGCGCGGTCCGCAGATGCTGGTCGGCTACCTGCATCCAGGCGACGAGACCGACGCGTTCGACGATGCGGGGTACTTTCGCACCGGAGACATCGGCCGCTGGGTTGACGACGAATTCCTTGTGGTCACCGGTCGAGCGAAGGACATCATCATCCGCAACGGAGAGAACATCTCTCCCAAGGAGATCGAGGACATCCTCATCGGCCATTCGGGTATCGCCGAGGTCGCCGTGGTCGGAGTGCCCGACGAGCGCACGGGCGAACGCGCCTGCGCCGTCATCGTAGCCTGCGATCATCCGGGCCCCGATCTGGCCGAGCTACGCGAACTGCTGATCGGCGAAGGGCTCGCGAAGTTCAAAGTACCTGAGCAAGTTGAGATCTGGGACGCTCTGCCGAAGAACGACGCGGGCAAGGTGTTGAAGCACCGGATCCGGCAGCGGTTGACGAAGGTGGATGTCGAATGCAAGTAGCGATTGTGACGGGCGCGAGCAGCGGCATCGGCTTCGGGTGTGCGACCAAGCTTGCCGCGCAAGGCATGGCGGTCCTCGGCACGGGGCGCGATGCGGGCAGGCTGGCCGATCTGGAAAAGGGGATCAACGACGTCGATCGGGTCGCCACCCTCGCGGTCGACCTCACCGCCGACGACGCCCCACAACGGATCGTCGATCTAGCGGTCCAACGATGGGGGCGGATCGACTTCCTGATCAACAACGCGGGCGTGGGTAGCCCCAAGCCACTGCATGAGACCGATGACGAAAGCCTGGACTATTTCCTCGGTTTGATGTTGCGGGCCCCGTTCCGGTTGGCGCGTGACGTGATCCCCCACATGCAACCTGGGTCGGCGATCATCAACATCACCTCGACATTCGCCGTCGTCGGCGGCTTGCGTGGCGGCGCGTACTCAGCGGCCAAGGGCGGGTTGACGGCGCTGACCACACACATCGCCTGTCAATATGGCCCGCAGGGAATTCGGTGCAATGCGGTGGCCCCCGGCGTCACGCTGACCCCGATGGTGGCGACCCGGCTCAAGGACGAACGGTTCCGCAAGATGAACACCGAGATGACGCCATACCCCAGGCTGGGTGAGGTCGACGACATCGCCAGCACCGTGGCGTTTCTGTGTTCGGAGGGCGCGAGTTTCATCAACGGCCAAACGATCGTCGTCGACGGCGGATGGACGTCGACCAAGTACCTGTCCGACTTCGCGCTGAACTCCGAGTGGGTCGCGCGGTGAACCTGTTCGCCGTGCTCGACCAGGCCGCCTCGCGTTTCGGTGACCACGGCGCACTGTATCTCGGTGAGCAGCAACAGCAGACGTGGGCGGAGTTGCGAAACCGTTCGCTGCGGCTGGCCGCCTCGATCAGCGGGCTCGGCGCCCCTGGGGCGCGCATCGCAGTCGCCAGCGAGAACCGCCCGGAGATCGTCGAGTTGATGTTCGCGATCTGGGCGGCTGAGCGGGTATTCGTCCCCATCAACTACAAACTGCACCCCCGCGAGATGGTCCAGATCCTCGACGACGCCACGGTGACGCAGGTGTTCGCGTCGCCGAAGATCGCCGACGGCCTCGCTCCCGTGACCGGTGTCCCAGTCGACGTGATCGGCACGAATACCTACGAAAGTCGTTTCGGCGCAACAGCATTGGCACCGCCGGTGAACACCGATCCGGCGACGCTGGCGTGGCTGTTCTACACCAGTGGGACCACGGGCCGGTCGAAGGGCGCCATGCTGTCACACCGCAATCTGATGGCGATGACCGTCGCGCACCTCGCGGACTTCGACGACCCCGACCAGAACTGCAGCCTCATCCATGGCGCACCGATGTCACATGGGTCCGGGCTCTACGTTGCGCCTTACGTGCTGCGTGGTGCGCGGCAGGTGGTGCCCGCGTCGGGCGCGTTCGACCCCGAGGAGTTTCTCGACCTCTGCGAACATCATCCCGGCTGCAGCGCGTTCCTCGCACCGACCATGGTGCAGCGGCTGGTGCAGACCGGCCGGTCGTGCCCGCGCAACATGAAAACAGTGGTGTACGGCGGCGGTCCGATGTACGTCGACAGCCTGAAGAAGGCGATGGCGGCGTTCGGTCCGATCTTCGTGCAGTTGTACGGCCAGGGCGAGGCACCGATGACGATCACCGGCCTGCGGCGGGCCGACCACCTCGACGCCGACGACGGCACTCTTGGCTCGGTGGGGTATGCGCGCTCCGGCGTCGACGTCGCGGTGCTGGGACCGGACGGCAGACCCACCGCGATCGGCGAGATCGGCGAAATCGTCTGCCGCGGCGACGTGGTGATGTCCGGTTACTGGGAGAACCCGGGCGCGACCGCGGCGACACTCAAGGACGGCTGGTTGCACACCGGCGACATGGGATCCTTCGACGCCAATGGACTGTTGACGCTGCGGGACCGGTCCAAGGACGTGGTGATCAGCGGCGGAAGCAACATCTACCCGCGTGAAGTCGAGGAAGTGTTGATCGAGCACCCCGGGGTTGTCGAAGCGTGTGTGGTGGGCGCACCCGACGAGGAGTGGGGCGAGGTGGTGGTGGCGTTCATCGTCGGTTCGGCATCGGCTGCGGAACTCGACAAGCATCTCCTCGAGCGCATTGCCCGGTTCAAGCGGCCCAAGCGGTACGAGTTCGTCGACGAGATCCCCAAGAACAGCTACGGCAAGGTACTCAAGCGACAGTTGCGGGACCGACTCGGCTGACCATCACAGAACGGGTCGCCCACCAGTCACCGCGACCCTGGCCCCGCTGATGTAGCTGCCGTCATCCGACGCGAGCAGTACATAGGTGGCGGCCAGTTCGGCGGGCTGGCCGGCGCGGCCCAGCGGCGTGTCATCACCGAAATTCTGCACCTTCTCCGATGGCATCGTCGCGGGGATGAGCGGCGTCCAGATCGGACCGGGCGCCACACTGTTCACCCGAATCCCTTTCTCGCCCAACAACTGTGCCATGCTGGCCGAGAAGTTGGCGATCGCCGCCTTGGTCGCCGCGTACGGCGCCAGTGTCGGTGAGGGCATGTCGGAGTTGACCGACGAGCTACCGATGACCGACGAACCTGACGGCATGTGCGGAAGGGCGGCCTTGAGCAGATAGAAGTAGGCCCCGACATTCAACCGGAAGGTGTGGTCCCATTCCTCGTCGGAGATCTCGTCAAGGCTCTGGTGTGTCATCTGGTACGCCGCGTTGTTGACGAGGATGTCGACGCGGCCGAACTCGTCGACGGCCCTGTTGATCACCTCGCGGCAGTGGCCCGGATCGGAAAGGTCCCCGGCAATCAACACGCACTTTCGCCCCGCCTCCTCCACCAGGCGCGCGACATCCGCGGCGTCGTCGTCTTCATTGAGGTAGGCGATCAGCACGTCGGCGCCCTCGCGCGCGAACGCGATCGCCACGGCCCGACCGATGCCGCTGTCGCCGCCGGTGATCACCGCCTTCTTGCCGGTCAGCTTGCCCGACCCGCGGTACGTCTGCTCGCCGCAGTCCGGAACGGGGTCCATCTGCGCCTGAATACCTGGCACTGGCTGCTGTTGATCGGGAAAACCCATGGTCAGTCCTCTCTGGACGGCGGCTCGAACTCCCCTTGGTCTAGCCACTCTGGTTCGGCGGAAACGTCACCGGCGCCGGGAAGGTTCGGCGGTTTGCCACTCGGAATCGGGCACCCGTAGCATCGGCGTGATGCGCGTCGTGATCGCCGGTGGCCACGGCAAGATCGCACTGATCCTGGAACGGCTGCTCACGCAGCGGGGCGACTCGGTCGCCGCGTTCATCCGTAACGCCGACCACGCCGCCGATCTTCAGGCCGCCGGGGCACAGCCTGTGGTCCTCGACCTGGAGGACGCTGCGGTCGATGACCTGGTGCCGCATCTGGACGGCGCTGATGCCGTGGTTTTCGCCGCAGGGGCAGGTCCTGGCAGCGGGGCGGCACGCAAAGAATCGGTCGACCGCGACGCGGCGGTGCTGCTCGCGGACGCGGCCGAGCTGGCGAAAGTCCGCCGCTACGTGATGGTCTCCTCGATGGGCGCCGACGCCGAAGCGCCCGACGATATCGGGGACCCCGTCTTCGTCGCATACCTGCGAGCCAAGGGGGCCGCCGACGACGATGTCAGGGCACGTACCGCGCTCGACTCGACCATCGTCCGGCCCGGGATGCTCACAAACGACCCGGGCACAGGACGTGTGCACATAGCCGCGGACACCGGTCGCGGCAGCATCCCGCGGGCCGACGTCGCGGCCGTGCTACTGGCGATTCTCGATACCCCGGGTTCGGCAGGTCAGACCTTCGAGGTGATCTCGGGTGAAACACCAATCCCCGACGCGGTCACCAACCGCAAAGCAGACTGACTGCAGTCAATCGGCGGTGTCCGGGCTGGCACCGGTTGCTATCGTCGGAGCATGGCCGTGGTGGACAAACCCTCTGCGCGCGAGGCGAAAAGGCTACAGACGCGCGAGCGGTTGATGGGCGCCGCCATCGCCGAGTTCAAGCGATCAGGCATAGCCGACGCCGACGTCGGCGCGATCGTCGCCGCCGCCGGGGTTGCGCACGGCACCTTCTTCTTCCACTTTCCGACAAAACAACACGTCCTGCTGGAGCTCGAGCGCCGTGAAGAGGGCCGGATCGCCAAGCAGCTGAGCCGTTACGCCGACTCCGAGCACAACGTCGAGTCGATGCTCAAAGAAGCGGTTCGCCTGGTGCTCGGCCTGGAACGGCGGCTGGGTGCGATGTTGTTCAAAGACTTTCTTGCACTGCATTTTTCGCAGTCGCGTCCAAAGGACGAGAGCGGTGAGCACCCGGTTGTCGTAGAAGTCGCCATGGAGATCCAGCGCGCGAAGGAATCGGGACGGGTAGCGCCGGATGTCAATCCGACCAACAGCGCGGTGTTCTTCCTGCTCGGCCTCTACGCCCTTTTGACCACCACCCACAACTGGCCGAATCAGGGGGCGATGCTCGACGACTACGTGGCTAGGACATTGCGAGGCATCGAAGCGCGCTGATTGGTTGACTAAGGTCAGTTTCACTGAGAGGCTCTGGCTACCGACCGCCAGAGGAGCCTCTCGTGAAACCCGCAACGTTGACGGCGAGTGCCAGTGGCCTTGACGAACACATGGAGCAGTCGCGCCTCGCCCAGCGACAGGCTGACAAGTGGCTCATCTCGGGCAGCCTGCTGATCGGTACCGCGGCGCTCGGCGTATTCGGTCTCCCACTTTTCCTGCGCGGGGTCTGGTTGCTGCGCAAGGCGCAGCGCGAAGGGCTGACCGTTCGGCCGATGCTGGTGACGCTGCTTGGATATCTGGTCATCATCGACGCCGCCATCAACACCGTGGGATGGGCACTCGACCTGGTCGCCAACCATACGATCCTGGCTCGGATCCTGTTGAACGGCTGGGGCGCAATGTTCGACGCCGGCTACTTCTGGCACTACAACGAACTCTGGCTGGGCGGCGCCGCGGGGCCGGGCGAAAAGGCGATGGAGGTCGGGATGATCCTCACGGTCTTCACGATGCGGATCGCCGCGGCGATCGGGTTCCTGCAGATGAAGCGCTGGGGACACCAGTGGATGGTCGTCACCTGCTGGATGGGCGTGCTGATCTGGTGCCTGTACGTGTTCAACATGACCATGTACGCCGACGTGCGATACGCGGGCGTCGTTCTGCCTGTGGTCGGATGGTGGCTCTACGACATCTTCTACATCACCCCGTTCCTGGCCATCCCCTACCTGCATTCCGTCAACCGGGAGATCTTCTCCGACTGACACGTTGCTGACTCAACTCATTGACTTGAGTCAGCAACTAGGTTACAAAGGCAGACCATGACGCGCAGAGAGGCCTGACATGGATTGGATATGGGAGATCCTGCGCTACGTCGCGGCGTGGGGCGGCACCGGGTTGATCATCTGGTTCTGGTACTGGATGTTCTCCAACATCGGAACGTTCTGACCGACGATGACCGACCTGTCGCACGCGATGGCGGTCGAGCGTAGTTGTGCCCTGACGGCTGTCGCGTTGAGTGGACAGCGCCGCCAGGGTGCGCGACTGGTGACCGGCGATCATCGTGCCTTCAGCCTGAGTGCGAGCCTCGATTACGTGCACGTGCCATACCCGATGATCGACGCCGGTTGGACGCGTCGGACGCTGACTTGCGGTGTGGCTCTTCAATGCTCGCCGTCCAAGGATCGGGTCGCCGAGTACCGGCTCAACGAGCTGTCGGCACGCGAGCTTTCTGCCCTTGGCCTCATCGAAGCCGCCGTCGCCTTCGGATGGATCGCGTCGAACTGGCCAGGCCTCGTCAAGGAGATCCGGCGCGTGCAACCCGACCTGCAGCCTTTGCCGAATGATCTCGGTGCCGCAGAGATGCTGAACAGGGCCGTGGCGTTGGCTCGCACCGGCCAGGCTTTGAGCTTTCACCCGCTGGTCGGCAGATTGCCGTCGGCCTACACGTCACCGCACGGTTGGTCCGACAAGCTGCGTCGCACGTTCGGCAGGATGCCCTGGACCACAACGCAGAAACGGCTGCCGCGCCCGTACTCCGTGCCGGTCGGCGGTGAGGGCGGAGTTCGCAATCGGAACCTGCCTCCCCCCAGCCGGCCACAGGACAACGATCTCGACATCACACCGCAACACCGTCCCGGCATCCCGTACCCGGAGTGGAATGTGTGGACCCGAACATTCCTGCCCGACCACGTCGCGGTTCTCGAGCGCCCGCACCACAACCGCGCCCGCGACCCGGGCGCGGTGTCGACCGATCTACGGAAATGGTTCGAGCAGCGCACACATCGTGCGATGAGGAACCGCCTCGAAGACGGTTCCGATCTGGACGTCGATGAGTACGTGAGCCACTACATCGAGCTGACTGCTGGAAATGCGGTCGAGCCGCGTATCTTTCGCGAGCTGCTGCCCAGCGGCCGCGACGTCACCACGGCGCTGCTCCTCGACGGCAGCTCGTCTTTGGGGGTGCACGGCGGTCGGATCTTCAAGCTGGAGCTGGCATGTGCAGATGCGCTCTCGCGCGCCATGACCCACGCGCGCGAACGGCACGGCATCTTCGTGTTCACGGGAAACACCCGGCATCGCGTCGAAGTCAACTGTCTCAAGGATTTCCAGGATCGGCGGTTCGTGCCCCCGGGTCGGCTGGACTTGGCGACAGGTGGGTACACCCGCCTCGGAGCGCCGTTGCGGCATCTGACGAGCCGGCTTCTCGCACAGCCGTCCGAACGTCGACTGCTGATCGTGATCGGCGACGGCCTGATATCCGACGAAGGATACGAAGGCCGTTACGCGTGGGCCGACGCCGCGCACGCGGTCGAAGAGGCCAACGATGCCGGTGTGTCGATCTACTACGTGGGCGTGGGACCGACGCGGGTCGACCCGCTGCCAGAAGTGTTCGGACCCCGTCGCTCGCAACGCATCCGGCGGGTCGACGACCTGCCGCGGGTGCTTGCCCATGTACATCGGGAATTGGTGGCCGCATGAGCGAGAACTACTACGCGAACGGCAACGAGGTTCAGTTGTTCGAGCAGGCGTATCACCAGCGGCTGCCTGTGATGCTCACCGGGCCGACCGGATGCGGTAAGACCCGGCTGGTCGAACACATGGGCCTGCTGCTGCGACACCCGGTCGTCACGATCAGCTGTCACGACGATCTGACGAGCTCCGACCTCGTCGGCCGGTTCATGGTGACTGGCGGTGATGTGGTGTGGACCGACGGTCCGCTCACCAGAGCCGTCAAGGCAGGCGCGATCTGCTACCTCGACGAGGTCGTCGAGGCGCGCCACGACTCGCTGGCCATCCTGCACTCGTTGACCGACCACCGTCGCGCGTTGTATCTCGACCGTGCAGGCGAAGTCGTGCAGGCTCCCGATACTTTCATGCTGGTCTGCTCGTACAACCCCGCCTATCGCAGCTCGCTGAAAGAGCTCAAGCCGTCGTTTCGGCAGCGATTCGTCACGCTGCCGATGAGATATCTGGCGGCCGACCGCGAAGCCGAGGTGATCGTGTCCGAAGCCGCCATCGAGCTGGCGACGGCCAACCGGCTTGTGCAGTGTGCGACCGCCATCCGCACCGCCGACGACGCGTTTCATTTCGAGCCGCCGTCGACTCGGGTGCTCGTCACCGCCGCACAGCTGATCGCAGCTGGCGCAACGGAATTGGATGCCGCCGAGGCCTGCATCCTGGCGCCGTTGTCGACCGAAGGAGCAATCACCGACGGCTTACGCGAAGTCGCGGTGGCCAGTCTTTTGGAGGGAGCCAACTGACATGGATCTGAAGGAGAAGAAGCGTAAAAGGGCGCTCATCGTCCTGCAAATAGTCATCTACGGCTACCTATTGGCGATGTTCGGCATCCAGCTGTACATGTCCTTCGCGCGGGGGTGGTGGGGTTTGTGAGTTTGGACGAGCGGACCGGCACGGTCAGCCTCGACGGGCACCATGAACAATCGCGCCTGGCCCAACGCCGGGCGGACAAGTGGATGATCGTCGGCGCCGGCCTGATGGGGATGTGGGCGCCGGGAATCTTCGGGTTGCCCATTTTCCTGCGGGGGGTTTGGCTGCAGCGACAGGCCGCCCGCGCCGGTCTGTCCATGCGGCCGATGATCGTCACGCTGATCGGCTATCTCGTCTTGATCGACGGCATGCTGAACAGCCTGGGCTGGGCGCTGGATCTGGTCGCCAACCACACGCTGATCAACCGAGTGCTGATGGTCGGGTGGGGCGCCATGTTCGATGCCGGCTACTTCTGGCACTACAACGAATTCTGGGTCGGCGGCGCCGCGGGGCCTGGTGAGAAATCCATGGTGTTCGGGATGATCCTGACCGTCTTCGCGATGCGGTGCGCCGCTGCGATCGGGTTCCTGCAGATGAAGCGGTGGGGACACCAGTGGATGATCGTCACCTGCTGGATGGGCGTGCTGATCTGGTGTCTGTACGTGTTCAACATGACCATGTACGCCGACGTGCGTTACGCCGGGGTGGTGTTCCCGGTGATCGGCTGGTGGCTCTACGACATCTTCTACATCACCCCATTTCTCGCCATTCCGTATCTGCACACGGTCAACCGCGAAATCTTTTCCGACTGAACGGAGCTCCGCTATGACTACTTCCGCCGAGGAGAAGGTCGACGACCTGCCGCCGGGCACCACGCCCTACTACGCGAACATGCACAAGTGGATCAAGCGCGCGGTGCTGGTCTGCCTCGTCGCGCTCGTCATCGAGGGGGCATTCACGCTGCCGTTCATGGCGGTGTACTACGGCTATCCGACGTTGAGCCTGACCGAGATCTGCAGCGAGCTGCTGAAAGTCCGCTACTCCGACGACACGTTGGAATGCAAGGTGCCGTATCCGCCGCTGGGTCCGCCCGAGGGCGCCGAGGGAAAGGACACCGCACGGGACGAGTGGGGCATCCAGCCGGTGCCCAAGTACCACCGCATCGGCTTCCGCGAACTGGTCCGCATCCACGAGGAGCGGATCGCCAGGCAGGGTGGCGGCTGAGCCCTGCGCGAGCAGACGCAAAAGTGCCCAAAATCGGCCGAGAACAGACACTTTTGCGTCTGCTCGCGCTACTACGCCGGGGCGAAGACCGACTTGAACCGGTTCAGCGATTCGCGGATGTCGCCCTTGAGCGCGCCCGCGACGACCATGCCGATCGGCCCGAACAACGCAGGGCCGCCGAGGTGCACGTCGAAAGTGACCGTCGAGCCCTCGGCAGCAGGCTTCACCTTGCCGATCAGTTTCACCTTCACGCCACCCTTGCCGTCACCGTTGAGGGTCATCGCCTCCGGCGGCTTGTAGTGGACGATGGTCCACCTGATCCGGTTCGGCATGCCCTTCACCTCGACGATGGATTCCAGGGTGGTGCCCTTCTCCAGCGTCTCGGGCAGCTTCGATCGCCACACCCGATGAATGGACAGCCATTCCTTGTACCGGGACAGGTCGGAGGCGGACTCCCACGCCTTCTCCGGCGCTAGCGGGACGTCGACGGAGACGGAAAGTTTGGCCATGGATCAGTTCTGTTGAGGAGGGGTCTTGTCGACGGCCTTCTTGGCGGCGTCCTGCACCTTGTCGACCTGGCTCGCGTACTTGCCCTGCGTCTTCTGGTCGACGATGTCACCGGCCTTGTCGATGGCGCTGTCCACTGCGCCCTTGTTCTTCGAGGCCAGGTCTTTCAGCTTGTCCAGAAATCCCATGCGGCCAACCCTACCGCTTCTTCCACAGCGTTCGGCGCTCCCCTAGAATCCGCCCCTGCACCCACCAGAGCACCTCAATCGCGGAAGCTCCGAGCAGGCCAATGCCCACGGCAATCGCGGTGATCTCGAGGTTCGACGGGTCGACCATGAACGTCTCCTGCGCCACCGGAACCGAGAAGATCACCAGGTACGCCAGGACGGACGCCATGACCAGCGCGACACGCCACCATTCATACGGACGTGCGACCACAGCCAGCACCCACAGTGCGGACATCAGCAACGTGATCAGCGCGGCCGTCGTGGCCTGCGTCTGCTCAACCGCCGAGGCCTGGCGGCCCTGATACGCCGCCAGATACGACGCGAACGTGGCGATGCCGACGAACAGGCCCGACGGCAGCGCCGACGTGATCACACGGCGGACGAAACCGGTGTGCGCGCGTTCGTTGTTCGGTGTCAGCGAAAGAATGAACGCCGGAATGCCGATCGTGAACCACGCTGCGATCGTCACGTGGATCGGCTGAAACGGGAACAACAGCGGATTGGTTCCGAAGATCTTGGCGGCCAGCCCTGTCAGACCGACGAGGATGGCGAGCAGCACGGAGTACACGGTCTTGGTCAAGAACAGGTTGGAGACCCGTTCGATGTTGCCGATAACCCGACGCCCCTCGGCGACCACGTGCGGTAACGTCGCGAACTTGTTGTCCAACAACACAATTTGCGCTACCGCCCTGGACGCGGAGCTGCCCGACCCCATCGCGACACCGATGTCGGCATCCTTGAGCGCCAACACGTCGTTGACCCCGTCGCCGGTCATCGCGACGGTGTGCCCTCGGGACTGCAGCGCGCGCACCATGGCCCGCTTCTGATCGGGCCGCACCCGGCCGAAGGTGGTGTACTCCTCGAGCGTGTCGGCCAGCCTGTCGTTGTCGCCGGGCAATTGGCGGGCGTCCATCGTCTCGCCGTGCAGGCCGAGTGAGTCCGCCACCGCGCCCACCGACACCGCGTTGTCCCCGGAGATGACCTTGACCGAAACCTGCTGCGAAGCGAAGTAATCCAGCGTGTCGCGGGCGTCGGGACGAACCCGCTGCTCGAGCACCACCAACGCGACCGGCGTGACGGTGCCGGGCGCGTCAGAGTGGTCGACGGGCAGGTCGCTAGAGGCCAGCAGCAACACCCGCAGCCCGAGAGAACCGATCTGTTCGGCCTGTTTCGCAGCGGGCGACCCCAGTTCGAGCAGCACGTCAGGCGCCCCGATCACCCAGTTGCCGTGCTCGCCGTAGGACGCACCGCTCCACTTGGTGGACGACTTGAACGGCGCGGTCGCCGTCGGCGTCCAGCCGGGCGGCATCTTGTAGGCCTCACCGATCGCCGCCATGCTGGCGTTCGGTCTGGCGTCGTCGGCGGCGAGTTGCGCCAGCACGTCACCAACGGAGTCCTCGTTCAGCGCCTCGAGATCCGCTACCCGCATCCCGTTTTCGGTCAGCGTGCCGGTTTTGTCGGCGCACACCACGTCGACGCGGGCCAGCCCTTCGATCGCGGGCAACTCGTTCACCAGGCACTGGCGCCGTCCGAGCCGAATCACTCCGACGGCGAACGCGATCGACGTCATCAGCACCAGCCCCTCGGGCACCATCGGCACCAGTGCGCCCACCATTGCGAGCACCGCCCGCCGCCACCCCACGTCGGTGGTGAACAGTTGGGTGTAGATGGTGAGCAGTCCGGCAGGCCACAGCAGGTAGGTGATGAACTGCAGGATTCTGTTGATGCCGCTGCGCAATTCGGAGTTCACCAACGTGAACCTGCTGGCCTCCTCGGCAAGTCTCGCCGCGTATGCCTCGTGCCCCACCTTGGTGGCGCGGTATGCGCCTGCGCCGGCAACGACGAAGCTGCCCGACATCACCGTGTCGCCCGCGTCTTTCGCGATCGGGTCGGCCTCTCCGGTCAACAGTGATTCATCGACCTCGAGAGTGGTCTCCTCGAGGACCTCACCGTCGACGACGATCTGATCGCCTGGTCCGATCTCGATGACGTCGTCGAGCACCACCTCGCCGGGCAGCACCGGCGCGGTGCCGGATTGCCTGCGCACCAGCGGTTTCGCCTGCCCAACGATGGCGAGTTGGTCGAGCGTCTGCTTGGCGCGCAGTTCCTGGATGATGCCGATGGCGCTGTTGGCGATGATCAGCAAGCCGAACAATCCGTTGATCACCGACCCGGTGCACAGCACGATGATCAGCAGCACACCCAGGATCGCGTTGATGCGGGTGAAAACGTTGGCCCTGACGATGTCGGACACGCTGCGCGCCGCACGGGTCGGCACGTCGTTGGTCTTGCCCTCGGCTATCCGCTGGGCGACCTCGGCGTCGCTCAGGCGCGTCGCGATAGTGGTGGTCACTTCGTGAACGTCCCGTTCCTGGCCGCGTCGTAGTACTCGAGCGTGAGCGCGTTGCCGTCGAAGGTCGCCTTGGAAACTGATCCCGGCGGTGAGTTCTCCGAAACCCACTCATAGGTGAACACGTTGCCGTCCCAATGACGCAGTGGCACATCGAGTATCGTGCCCAGCGCGAGGTGGAGCACCCCGTCCTTCTCGGTGACGCGCGCGGGACCCCAGTAGTCGTTGCGGTAGGTGCCGACGTAGGAAGCCAGCGGGGCGGCGGGCGCGGGGTTCGGCGGTGGCTTCTGGCCGACCAGCGATCCAGTCGGCTGTTCCATCTGGTTGAAGATGTCGCCGTAGAGCTTGTACCAGTCCTCGCGCACCTCGCCGAACTGAACGAGATCGGCGAATTCGGCGGTCAGCGATTCCGGCACACCAGACGGTGTGGCGTTGGTGAGCGCGACGATCGCCACGTCGGCCGACGGCAGGATGACGAAGTTGGTGCCTGCGCCCAGTTCGAAAGCCCCGGAATGGCTCAACGCCATCCGCGCCGCCGACGTCGCGCTGACGTTGAAGCCGAAGCCATAGAACCCAGACCGCATCGCGGGCTCCGACGCCGGACTCGACACGACCTGCGGTGTCACCGCGGGTAGCAACGCCTTCGAATCGATGACCTGCCTGCCGTCGTGGCCGCCGTCGGCGAGCACCATTGCCAGCCAGCGGGTCATGTCGTTGAGCGACGAACTCGCCCCGCCCGCGGGGGATTCGGGGTCAGCGTCGCGCATATAGCGCGGTTCGTATCTGCCGTCGACGTGAATGTGGCCGACGGCGCGGTCCTGCCGGGTGTGGTAATCGGCGAACCGGAAGCTGGTCGACGCCATCCCCAACGGGCGCAGCAGCACGTCGTCGGCGAGATCTTCCCAGGCCTTACCGGCGCTCATCGCAACGGCTTCCGCGCCAGCGGTGAAGCCAAAGTTGGTGTAGGCATAGGAAATTCGGAACGGATCGAGCGGCAGCTGGCGAAGTTGCCCGAGCACATGGCGCCGGTCGTAACCGAGGTCTTCGAGCATGTCGCCCGCATGGTCGGGCAGCCCGGAGCGGTGCGAAAGCATGTCTCCAACGGTGACCATCTGCGTGACGGTCGGGTCCGAGAGTGCAAACCATGGCAATTTGGTCACGACCGGGGTATCCCAGCCGACCGCGTTGACGCCGACTTGCTGTGCGACGACGGTCGACGTCAACGATTTGGACAGCGAGGCCAGCTGGAACACGGTATCCGGGCCGACCTTGTTGTTCGGCTCATCGGCTGCACTTGTGTCCTTCACGCCGAAGCCCTTGGCGTACACGGTCTTCCCAGCGTGCACCACGGCGACCGCCATACCGGGGATACCGGATTTCTTCATCAGGGAGCCGACGATGCCGTCGAGTTTGGCCACCGCGTTGTCGACGGCCTTGTCGGGCAGGGCCATCGCGGGCACCAGCGGCGGCGGCTGATCGGACAAGGTCTGCGCAGTCGGCGGCGGCGCCTGCTCAACCGGTTTCGCGCAGCCCGCTGCCAGTGCGAGCACCAGCGCGGCAACGCTCGCCTTGGCCAGTGCGTTCATGCCGTGAACGTTAGCCCGTCGGGTGTGCAGTTGTTGTGCACATGTGCCTCACGCGGCGAATCCGCCGTCGACATTCCAGCTGATTCCGGTGATGAAGCCGGCGTCCGGGCTGGCGAGGTATGCCACCGCGCTGGCGATGTCCTCTGGGCGGCCGTAGTGCCCGAGTGCGGTACGTTGTCGCATCTCGTCGGCGAATTCGCCCGAATCCGGATTGGCGTCGGTGGCGGTAGGACCTGGCTGAACGACATTGACGGTGATGCCACGTGGCCCCAGTTCTCTTGCCAGTCCGCGTGTCAATCCAGCGACCGCGGCCTTCGACATCGCGTACACGGCGCTGCCGGGGCGCGGCACGTGGTCGGCGAAGATGCTGCCGATCGTGATGATGCGGCCGCCGGTCCCCAGATGAGGTACCGCTCGCTGGACAGCCGCGAACACCGCACGAACATTGATCGCGACCATCCGATCGAACTGCTCCATGGACACGGATTCGAGCGCGGCCGACGTGGTCATCCCGGCGTTGTTGACCAGGATGTCCAGCCCGCCAAGGTGCTCCACCGTCTGATCGACCGCCGCGGTCACCTGCTGCGCGTCTGCGCTGTCGGCTTTGATCGCCAGCGCCGAACCCGCGGGCCCGGCCGACGACGCGTAGGTGAACGCCACCTCGGCGCCGTCCGCGAGCAGCCGCTCAACGATCGCGGCACCGATTCCGCGTGAGCCGCCGGTCACCAGTGCACGCTTGCCGGACAAGGGCGTCATGATGTTGTCCCCCTCGGGGTTTCGAAGGTGCGCCGGGCCCACTCGGCAAACGATGTCCAGGCAATGTCGGGGTTCGCCATGCGTAGCGCCTCGATATCGACTCGGTATCCGGGTCCGTTGAGGAACCGCCACATGGCGTGCATGTCGGGATTGCCGATCGAGTCAAGCGGCGTCTGACGATGCCGGACGGGTCGGCCCAACACCTCGCTGAACACGGCGGCCATCTGGCGCGGAGTCACGGCATCTCCTGCCAGCTCGATGCGCTGTCCGACGTAGCGCTCGGGGTCGAGAAGGACCTTTGCGACGAAGTTCCCCAGATCGGCGCGATCCAGCTGTTGCAGCGGATCGTCGGGCGGGAGAGGCAGTTCGAGGATCCCCGCCGAGAGCTGGTCGAGTCCACCGAGGGCATTGTCGAAGAAGTAGGTGGGCGCAGTAACCGTGTATGGCAATCCTGTGGCAATCAACTCGTTTTCGATGATCGCCTTGCTGTCAAAGTGCGGCACCCCGCTGTGTTGGTCGGCGCTTGCGACGGAGCTGAACACCATGTGGGGGATCTGCGAATCCACCGCTGCGGCAAGGATTGTCCGGCCCTGTGCCACCTCGGCATCGACTCCTGCTTCAAAGGGCGTGGTCAGCGCGAACACCGCGGCAACACCGCGCATCGCCGCACTCAGTGCCGCACTGTCATCGAGTGAGCCTGCGACGACGTCGACACCAACGTCTTGTAGTCGCCGCGCGGACGGCCCCTCGGGCCTGCGCACCATCGCACGTACGCGTGCGCCGCGCTCGGTCAGCGCAGCGGTCACTGCGCCGCCTTGCCCACCAGTGGCGCCGAGCACCAGGACCGGTTCGTCCGTCATGAGTCACGTCGCAGGCGCTGTGGGTCGTCCTCGAGTGCTGCGCGGTCCCAGCCGCCGAGTTCGGCAGCAGCCTCATACGTGCTGTGCAGAAACCGCAGCAGCGTCTTGTCCGGGTCAGACGAAGTACGCACCGCCTCATACGGCAAAAGAAATTGTTGGTACTCATCGCTGTAGAACGCGGCATCGGGCTGCACCGGATAGCCGCCGAAGCCGTCGGGTTCGGGATAGGCATAGGCGTAGAACGCGCCCTCCTCGCCGCCGCCCGGCCAGAAGCCGCAACTGCTCAGTTCACGGGAATAGCCCTCCACCATCACCCAGTCGGGACAGTTGGGCACCCCGCCGGCGTGCTTGGGCGCGGGCCTGCCCGAAAACCGGGTACATGCCAAATCGAAAGAGCCCCAGAAGAAATGGACAGGGCTCACCTTGCCAACGAATGACGCGCGGAATTCGCCAATGACGCGGTCGGCCTGTATGAGCTGCCGCCAGAAGGTGTGTGCGGCCTCGGCGTCGTAATCGACGTGCTGGTAATCCTCAGCGAACGCGATGGCGTCGCTCACCTCGTTGGGTCGCGCGGCGATTCGCGTCGAGATACCCAGACTGTCCAGCGCGGAAAGGGTTTCCTGGTAGAACTCGGCCACCGGCTTGGCTTGCAGCGGCACCGAACGCGTGCTTCCGTCGCTGTGACGGATCTCAAGAGAATGGGCGACGAAGTCGAACTCGATGTCGAATACCGCATTGCCGTACGGGATAGCGCCTGTGGTCAGCCCGCGGGGACTGACGTACAACGTCACCTGCCACCAATGATTGATCAGCGGCATATGTGCCAACCGGACCTTACCGACGATCTGCGTCCACATGTGCAGCGTGTCGTGCGTTGGCGTCCAGTCGTCGACTCGCAGCGAGGGCCATCCTGAAGTTCCAACTGAGCGATCCATTCCTGCTCCCTTTCTGCGTTACGCGCACCGGGTCTAGACCTGCCACCACGGTTCGACCGAAGACGTGTCGGGATCGACACGTTGCCCGGGCTTGGGCACCACCACCTGCACGCCCGCGGGGTCGGCGGCCCGCAACAGACGCTCGACCGGCTCCGCCCACGGGTGCGGCGCGAGCCGGAACGTCGCCCAGTGAATGGGCACGAGTAGTCCGGAGTCGGCCTCGGCGACGTCGAGATGGGCGCGCACGGCTTCTTCCGGGTTCATGTGGATGTCGGGCCACGCCGGGTGATATGCACCGATCGGCAGCAGCGTCAGGTGGAAAGGGCCATGGTCGTTCCCGATTTCGGCGAAGCTCTTGGTGTAGCCGGTGTCGCCGCCGAAAAACGCACGGTGCTGCGGGCCTGCGAGCACCCACGACGCCCAGAGCGTGGTGTCGCGGCTGAACAGTCGTCCCGAGAAGTGCCGGGCCGGCGTGCACACCAGTGTCAGATCGGCGATCGTGTGGCTCTCGTTCCAGTCGAGTTCGACGATGCGGCTCTCGGGAATCCCCCACTTGCGCAGATGTGCGCCGACCCCGAGCGGCACCACGAAGGGCGCCCGCTGGGTGCGGGCCAACCCCAGGATCGTCTCCATGTCGAGGTGGTCGTAGTGGTCGTGGCTGATGATGACGGCGTCGACGGCCGCCAGCGCCTCGAGCGGCGCCGGGACCTCGTGCAAGCGCTCGGGACCCACCGTTTGCGACGGCGAACAGCGGCGACTCCAGATCGGATCGGCCAGTACGCGGTAGCCGTCGACCTCGATGAGCGCCGACGAGTGGCCGAACCAGCACACCGAGAGAGGCAAAGAGCCGGGGTGGCCTGCCGCGGGCTCGACCATCGGGATGTCGCCCGGCGGCCGAGACCTACCCCGCGCCCCGATCAACTCCCAGATGATGCGTCGCTGTTCTTCGCGGTCGAGGCTGATGCCGGACGCCGGGTCGACGTTGGTGAAGGCGCCGTCGCGGAAGTTCGGCGAGCGTCGCGCGACCTCCGCGATCTCGGCGGGCGTGGCACCCAGCGCGGCGGGAGCGCCGTGCAGCGCGCGCAACACCCAACTTCCGGCCAGCAGCGATGCCGTGCCGAAGCCGAAGCGCAGGGCGGCGCGCACCACCATCAGGCCCCCTGGAACCTCGGTGGCCGCTTCTCGATGCGGGCCACCTGAGCCTCGATCACGTCTTGCGACGCCCACGCCTTGTCGAACAGGGTCTGATGCTCGGGCCACGGGTCCTCGTAGGCGCCGTCGTCGTTGAGCACCCGCTTCGCGTGCTGCAGGGCCAGCGGCGCGTATCCGGCGATCTCCGTCGCCCATTCCTGCGCGTCGGCAAGCGTCCCGATCCGGTTGGCCATCCCGGTCTGAAGCGCGACGTCCGCGGTGAGCCGCTCCGCCGCCATCAACATGCCCCTTGCCCGGCCGGCGCCCACCAGCGACGTCAATCGCCGGATGCTCCAGTTGTCCAGCGCCAGGCCGTATTTCGCGACCGGGAACTGGAAGTAGGCCTCGGGCACGACGACACGCAGATCACAGATCATCGCGAGGATCACGCCTGCGCCGATCGCGGGTCCATTGATCGCACCGATCACCGGCACCGGGGCCGCGTCGATGGCGAGGTTGAGCGCCTTGGCCTTGTCGGGCAACTCGTCGGCCACCCCCTGTGCGTCGGACAGGTCCGCACCCGAACTGAACACGTGGCCTTGACCGGTCAACACGATGGCGCGGACGTCTTCGGTCGCGGCCTTCTCGATCGCCTCGCGGAGGCTGTCGACGAGCTCACCGTTCAGCGCGTTGCGCCGTTCGGCCCGCTGCATCTGAAGGGTCAGTACGTGGCCGTCACGGGTCACACCAATCATGGGTGCAGCCTATTAGCCTCGTGCTGTGAGCCGCATCGGTGCCCTTGACCTGCGCGACGCCGTGCTGGACCAGGGTTCCTTCCACAGCTGGGACACCCCGCCCGTGGCCGTCGCCGGCAGCGACGAATACCGCCGCGAGCTTGCCGACGCGTCGGCACGAACGGGACTCGATGAGGCCGTGGTGACCGGCGAGGGCACCGTGTTCGGCCGTCGCGTCGCATTGGTGGCTTGCGAGTTCGACTTCCTGGCCGGCTCGATCGGGGTGGCCGCCGCCGAGCGCATCATCACCGCCGTGCAGCGGGCGACGGCCGAGCGGTTGCCGCTCTTGGCATCGCCGAGTTCTGGGGGCACCCGGATGCAAGAGGGCACCGTCGCGTTCCTGCAGATGGTCAAGATCGCCGCCGCGGTCGAACTGCACAAGCAGCAACACCTGCCCTATCTCGTGTACCTGCGCCACCCGACAACGGGTGGGGTGTTCGCGTCGTGGGGATCGCTCGGTCACGTCACGGCGGCTGAACCCGGTGCGCTCGTCGGGTTCCTTGGCCCGCGAGTGTACGAACACCTGTACGGCGAACCGTTTCCGTCCGGTGTCCAGACCGCGGAGAACCTGCACCGGCACGGTGTCATCGACGGTGTGGTGCCGCTGGAGGCGTTGCGGTCGACGCTGGACCGCACACTGAAGGTGGTCGCCGACCCGGCAGGCCCACCGCCGCCGATGCCTGCGACTGACGGGATCCCCGACATCCCTGCGTGGACGTCGGTCGAGGCGTCGCGGCGCCCGGACCGCCCCGGCGTCGGATACTTGTTGCGGCACGGCACAACTGAACGCCTACTGCTGTCGGGCACCGAACGCGGCGAGGCCGCCACGATGATGCTGGCGCTGGCCCGGTTCGGTGGTCAGCCCGCAGTCGTGTTGGGGCAGCAGCGGGTGGTCGGCGGCCTTGTCGGCCCGGCGGCATTGCGGGAAGCCAGGCGCGGCATGGCGCTGGCGGCGGGGTTGCAGCTGCCTCTGGTGCTGGTGATCGACACGGCGGGGCCCGCGTTGTCCACCGAAGCCGAACAGGGTGGGCTGGCCGGTGAGATCGCCCGCTGCGTGGCCGAACTCGTCACGCTGGACACCCCGACGGTTTCGGTGCTGCTCGGCCAGGGCAGCGGCGGGCCCGCGCTGGCGATGGTGCCTGCGGACCGGGTCCTTGCCGCACTGCACGGCTGGCTGGCGCCGCTACCACCGGAGGGGGCGAGTGCGATCGTATACCGCGACGTGGCGCATGCCCCGGAATTGGCTGCGGCGCAGGGCATTCGATCAATGGACTTGTTGCGCAACGGAATCGTCGACACCATCGTTTCAGAACACCCCGACGCCGCGGACGAGCCGATGGAGTTCACCCGCAGACTGTCGGCGACGATCGCCAACGAATTGCACACCCTGCGTTCGGTTCCGGCCGATGTTCGACTGGATGCGCGACTGGCGCGATACCGGCGGATCGGGCTGTGAGCCCGACGCTGCTGTTCGTGCACAGCCCGGTGGCGGGACCGTCAACGTGGCGTTATACCGCGAAAGAATTGCAGGACAACGGCTTTCGTGGTGTCGTTGCTGACCTGACGGAAGTGGCGTCCAGCGGCGGCCCCTACTACCCGAAGTGCGCCACGGCCGCGGCGGTCGCAGTCGACGGCATCGCGGACACCGTGGTGGTGGTCGGGCACAGCGCAGCGGGTGCCCTGCTGCCTGCGGTCGCCGAGGCCGTCGGTGCCCGCACGCGAGGCGCGGTGTTCGTCGACGCCATGCTGCCGCAACCGGGCCGCACCTGGTTCGACACCGCACCACCGGGTATGGAGACGCAATTACGCGGCCTCGCAACCGACGGTGTGCTGCCGCCGTATCACGACTGGTTTCCCGACGGGGTGCTGGCCCAACTGGTGCCGGACACGGTGCGACGCGACCGCATGATCGCCGAGAACCCGCGGCTGCCGGTGGCGTACTTCGACGAACCTGCACCGCAGGCGCGATTCACCGATTCCGTCGCGTGCGCGTTCATCCGCCTCGGCGCGCCGTTCGACGCCGCTGCCGACAAAGCCGAAAGGCTCGGCTGGTGGGTGGCCCGCAGGGACTGGGACCATCTGCGGATGCTCAGTGACCCGGCGGCGGTCGCCGATGTCATCGCGCAGGCGATCTCCGCCACCTGTGCCGACTGATGGCATGCTGGCCTTGTGGCACCACTGTTCGAGTTCGCGGGCCACTTCTGGTGGCTCGTCTTTCCGTTCATGGGCGCGATCGGCGGCGCTGTGCGGGCGGTCGCGGTGGCCAACGAGCGGCGCGCACAGCGCCGCCTCGAGCGGTATCGCATCAAGCAGCAGACCAAGGTCGCGCTCGCCGAGGCCTCTAGGCGCGCACGAACCAACGAAGCCGGCTACCGGCGAGAGATGGCCAAGGTGCTCGAGCGCCACGACCACACCGACGCCCGCTGGCTCGATTACGAGTTGGACATCGCAAAGCTGTTGGACTTCCCGCTGATGACCGAAATGCGGGACCCGCTGACCATCGGCTTCCACAGGGCCAAGAGTCGGGCTGATCTGCTGCGGCCCGACCGGGTCGAGGACATCCTCGGCGACCGGGCCGCGCAACTCGAGTACCGCGACGCCGTGGCCGAATACGTGTCCGCGTTCGATGTCGCGGAATCGGAGGCGATCCGGCGGCGGCGCAGCGATTTCTCCGCCGAGGCGCAGGAACGGCTGGCCCGCGGGCAACACCTGCTGCGGCTGGCGTCCGACGCAGGCGCGACACCGCAGGAGCGGCAGAACGCTTATTCGAGGGCGCAAAAGGAACTCGACGGGCTGATCGTGCTGCCCGCGACGACCCGGGCGAGCATCGAGCAAAAGGTCGCGGGCGAAATCGAGGCTTAGCGGTTCTAGCCGCCGAGTTCGGAGACGGCAGCGTCGAGTTGTGCGGCCTGCTCCGCGATGTCGTGATCCGACGGCGCGTCGCCCAACCGCTTCACCAGGTCGTCGCGCGAGACGACCTCGAGCGCGCCGTAGTACTGCTCCGACGCGAGCCGCCCGGCCGGGATCACCTCCGTCCGCCCCTCCACCAACACCAGCACGGAGTCGGGTTCGCCGGCTTGTAACAGGCGGCGCACGTCGTCGATCGAGATGGTCATGGCTCAGCTATACCCCGCCAGCGCCGCAAGCATCGCGACGGAGGTGATGACGTCGAACGGCAGGCGCAGCATGCTGCGGCGGGTCCAGAGGACCGCGGACACCTCGTCGACGGTCGCCGGGTCCGCCTTCTCGAACGCCAGCGCCTTTGGCACGAAATACGCCAGCGACCACACCCGGATGACGGCGTGGCTGATCAGCGCCACCAGCAGCGCCATCCGCGCGTCGGCGTCATGCCAGGCCGCCACCAGCGCAATGATCAGCAGCACCTCGAAGACGGTGTGCGCAGGCAACCAGAATCTGGCGCGAAAGACGCCGCCGTTGCGGGGCTGGATGATGCCGGGCCGCTTGGGCCACGCCGGGTCCACAACCAGAACCTCGTACAGGCCTCCGCCGAGCGCGACACAACTGGCGAGGGTGGTGATGGCGATCAGGACGAGAGTCGGGGACCACATCACCGCCAATTATTGCGGGCCGGTCAGATAGCGCTGAACGGTCGGGCCCAGCCACGCGACCACCTCGTCGTGTGACATCGCCACCACCGGCGGCAACTGGAGCACGTAACGGCACAGCGCCAGCCCGAGCACCTGTGTCGCGATCAGGCCGGCGCGACGCGGCGCGTCAGTGGCGGTGATCTTGGCGATCACGGGCAGCAGCTGCCCCGCGAAGATCTCCTGCATTCGTTGCGCCGCTTCGGCATTCGTGGTGCTCGATCTGAGCAGCACGACCAAGGCCTCGTCACGTTCCCAGCGATTCATGAAGTACGTGATCAACTGCGCGCCCACCTGATCCGGTTCGGCGGCGGCGAAGTCCGGCAGCGCAAGGTCGAAGTCGGCTGCCTCGGCGAACAATTGGTCCTTGTTGCCGAAGTAGCGCATCACCATCGACGGATCGATGTTCGCGTCGGCGGCGATGGCCCGGATGGTGGCCCGTTCGTATCCCGACTCGGCGAACCGCTGCCTGGCCGCGGCCAGGATCACTTCCTTGGTCTCCGCTGACGACCTGCGCATGCCAACGATTGTAGGCCAACAAGTGTTGACATTGTCCGCCGGCGCGCGCATAGTTATGCCAACAAGCGTTGGCATTGGCATGAAGGAGGCCGAAATGTACGACACCGATGTACTTGTCGTCGGAGCGGGCCCGAGCGGGCTCACATTGGCAACGTCGCTGGTCAACAAGGGCATTGCGACCACCGTGGTGGACTCCGAGGCCGCGGGTGCCAACACGTCACGCGCGGCCGTGGTGAACGCCCGCACGCTCGAGGTGCTCGAGGGCATTGACGTGGCCCGACGGCTGGTCAAGGAAGGCATTCAGGCGCCGCGGTTCACCATCCGCGACGGCAAACGGATCCTGATTCCCGTCGACTTCTCGGTGCTGCCGACCGATTACCCGTACTCGCTGATGGTGCCGCAGGCGACCACCGAGCGGTTACTGCTCGACCGGCTGACCGAACTCGGCGGCTCGGTGATCCGACCGAGGACGTTGACCGCGGTGACACAGGACGCCGACGGGGTGACCGCGACGTTCGACGACGGGGACGTGATCCGGGCGCGCTACGTGGTCGGCGCCGACGGCGTTCACAGCACCGTGCGCGAACAGGCGGGCATCGGCTTTCGCGGCGGCGAATATCAGGAGTCGTTCACACTGGCCGACGTCAGGTTGCGCGGCGAGGCACCCACCGACGAAGTCATCCTGTTCTGGGCCACGTCAGGGTTGACCGTGGTGGCGCCGCTGCCCGGCGACGTCTTCCGCATCGTCGCGCCGGTCGCGGATGCGCCGGAAGTGCCGTCGGCGGCATTCGTCCAACAGTTGCTCGACGAGCGGGGACTCGGCGTGGGACAGATGGCAGTCACCGAAGTCATCTGGGGTTCCCGGTTCCGCATTCACCATCGGGTCGCCGACACCTACCGGGCGGGCCGTCTGCTGCTGGCAGGCGACGCCGCCCACGTGCACAGCCCGGCGGGCGGACAGGGCATGAACCTGGGCATTCAGGATGGCATCGCGTTGGCCGACGCGCTTGCTGCGGTGCTCGGCGGCGCATCGGAGGACCTGCTCGACGAGTACAGTGCCGCCCGACGGCCGATCGCCAGGCAGGTCGTCGAAATGACAGACAGGCTAACGCGATTGGCGACGCTGCCGCGTGCGCTGCGGCCGGTTCGCAACACCGCGATCAGCGTCGTCGGCCGGGTACCCGCGGTGCAACGCGCGGTGGCGGCGCGGCTCAGTGGGCTGGTGTACCGCTGATCAGTTCGGCGTTCCTGCGGGTGCGGTAGTAGAGCACTGCCATCGCGACGGAAGCCTCGATTGCAGCGATCGTGGTCGCCAGTCCCATCAGCGTCGTCTGCTGAGCCATCCCCGCCATCTGCATGCCGTGATGGTGGGCGGGCATCGGCAGATGGACCGCGATCATCGCGATGTTCATCAGCCCGACCACGCACCACGCGTGGATCGATCCACGCATCCACAGGTCGCGGGCGCAATACCCGCAGGCGATGATCATCGCGGCCAGCAGGCCCGCGGTCAGTGCGTTGGACGCGTGGCCGAGCATCGCCGCGTGCAGAGCCGCCGACCCCAGTGCGAGCACCGCGCACGCGCGCCGCCCCACAGTGGCGGACGTCGCGGTGAGCATCTCACTCCTCATATACCTATAGACACATCGAACAGCCGAAACTCATCCTGTCGCTCTGCCGAAACTGTATTCCCGCGGGCCGCTACTCGTTCTTTTCCTGCTGGAATACAGTTTCGGCGGTCAAGTCGGGCGCCAACCGCGGGACACCATTGCATCCCGGGCCTGCCTGACGAGGTCGGCGTCGCAGTCTTCCCTGATGGCCCGCACGACGTGCCAGCCCAGGCTCGTCAGCTTCGGCCACACCCGCAAATCCTTGACGTATTGCGTTCGGCTGGTCCGGTGTTGGTCGCCGTCGTACTCGGCGCCCACTTTCAAATCCTCCCAGCCCATGTCGATGGTTCGCACATACCGACCGCGCTCGTCGTAGATGGCGATCTGCGTGGTGGGCTTCGGCAAACCGGCGTCGATGAACAGCAACCGCAAGCGTGTCTCCGGTGGAGAGGCCGCACCGCCATCGACGAGCGGCAACACCGCCTTGAGCTGCGCGACACCCCGCGCACCCTTGTACCGCTTGGTGAGCAACATGACGTCCTCGACGGAGAAGGGCGCCGCACGCATCAGGGCGTCGAGACGCGCGAGGGCCTGGCCGCGTTTGAGGTATCTGCCGACGTCGAATGCTGTGCGGGCCGGTGTCGTCACGCGAAGGCCCCGAACAACTTCCCACTCATCTTCGGCGATGCGCTCGTTGCGGCAAAGGATGCCCGGTGGCGGTCGTGTGCAGTTCCACAACAGTTCGACCGCGACGTCGTTGTCGACCCATTCCGCGCCATGCCACGCTGAGGCGGCGACGCCGGTGATGATCCCGTTGCGTTTCGACCACAGCCACGCACCGACGGTTCTGTCCAGCAGCGACGGATCACGGCCTCGCTCACGGTGCACGTTCGGATAGAGCGGTCGATACCACCTGTGGAGTTCGTGTCGCGTGACGACACCGTTCGCGACAGCCTCGCTGCCAATGAAAATCTCCCCCATGGCCGCATAGTGGCCTCGCCCACCGACAACCCGACGAAACTGTATTCCAGCAGGCGTCTACTCGCACTTTCGCTGCTGGAATACCGTTTCGGCGGGGGCCCAGTTTCGGCGGGGGCCCAGTGCTGGCGGCCGAAATCAGAGGCCGAGGAGCTTGACCGTCTCTTCGCGCATCTCGACCTTGCGCACCTTGCCGGTGACCGTCATCGGGAACTCCCCGACGATGTGCACGTACCGCGGGATCTTGTAGTGCGCGAGCTTTCCCGTCGCGAACACCCTGACCGCTTCGGCGTCGAGCGCAGGCCTACCCGGCTTCATCCGGATCCATGCGCAGATCTCCTCGCCGTACTTCTCGTCGGGCACCCCGATCACCTGGGCATCCTCGACGTCGGGATGTTTGTGGAGGAACTCCTCGATCTCGCGCGGATAGACGTTCTCGCCGCCGCGGATCACCATGTCCTTGATGCGGCCGACGATGTTGCAGTACCCGTCCTCACGCATCACCGCCAGGTCGCCGGTGTGCATCCACCCGTCGGAATCAATTGCCTCGGAGGTTTTTTCGAGATCATCCCAGTAGCCGAGCATCACCGAGTAGCCCCGCGTGCAGAACTCGCCGGGCTGGCCGCGCTCTACCTCGGCACCCGTCTCCGGGTCAACGACCTTGATTTCGACGTGCGGATGGGCGCGACCGATCGACGACGTCCGCCGTTCCAGATCGTCGTCGATCAGCGTCTGACACGAGACCGGCGACGTCTCTGTCATGCCGTAGGCGATCGCGACCTCGGACATGTTCATGGCAGTGACGCAGTGCTTCATCACCTCGATCGGGCACACCGAGCCCGCCATGATTCCGGTGCGCAACGACGACAGGTCGCGCTCGGCGAAGTCGGGATGGCTCTGCATGGCGATGAACATCGTCGGCACGCCGTACAGCGCGGTACAGCGCTGCTGCTCGACGGCCTCCAGCGTCAGCCCAGGATCGAAGCCCGGCGCTGGGATCACCATCGTGGTGCCGTGACTCGTGCAACCGAGATTGCCCATCACCATGCCGAAGCAGTGGTAGAAGGGCACCGGGATGCACAGCCGGTCCTGCGGTCCCAGCTTGATCAAGTCGGTGGTGAAGTAACCGTTGTTCAGGATGTTGCGGTGCGACAGCGTCGCACCCTTCGGGAAACCCGTTGTGCCCGAGGTGTATTGGATGTTGATCGGGTCGGTGTTCGACAATCCGGCCAGCCGCGACGCCAGCGCGTCGGCAGTCACCTCGTCGGCGCGTGCGCGCAACGCATCCCAACTGGGAGCGCCGATGAACACCACATCGGCCAGCTTCGGCGCCTCGGGGCGGACTTCGGCCACCATCGCGGCATAGTCGGACGTCTTGAACGACGTCGCAGCGACCAACATCCGCGCACCCGACTGGTTGAGCACATAGCCGAGTTCATGCGTCCGGTAAGCCGGATTGATGTTGACCAGGATGGCGCCGATCTTCGCCATTGCGTACTGGGTGATCGTCCACTGTGCACAATTGGGCGCCCAGATGCCGACTCGGTCCCCCTTCTCGATGCCCATCGCCATCAAACCCCGTGCGACGACGTTGATTTCGGTGTTCAACTCGGCATAGGTGTAGCGCAAGCCCTGGTAGACATCGACCAACGCGTCACCATCTGGATAGGTGGAGGCGATGCGCTCGAAGTTGGCTCCGATGGTCTCCTCGAGTATCGGGCTGTCGGTGGGGCCCGCGTCGTAGGATTTCATTCCACCAGATCCTCGTAGCGGAACTCCGTCTGGATCGGCTGGCCGGCCTCCTCGCGGCGGCGTAATTCGACGCGGCGGATCTTGCCGGAGATCGTCTTGGGCAGTTCGTAGAACTCGACGCGGCGCACCTTCAGGTAGGGCGCCAGGTGATCGCGCGCGTATTCCATGATCTGCCTGGCGGTTTCGGCGTTCGGCGCCCAACCGTCGGCCAGCGACACATACGCTTTGGGCACGCACAGTCGCGTCTCGTCGGGCTGCGGCACCACGGCCGCCTCCACCACGGCCGGGTGTTCGATCAACACGCTCTCCAGTTCGAAGGGCGAGACTTTGTAATCCGAGGATTTGAAGACGTCGTCGGTACGGCCGATGTAGGTGATGTAGCCGTCTTCGTCGCGGGCGGCGACGTCACCGGTGTGGTAATAGCCACCCGCCGTCACGGTGTCGTTGCGCTGCGGATCGTCGAGGTAGCCGGTCATCAGGTTCACCGGATTGCGCCCCAGGTCCAGGCAGATCTCGCCTTCGTCGGCCAATTCACCGGTGACCGGGTCGATCAGCACCACCGGAACGCCAGGCATCGGCCGACCCATCGAGCCCGGCTTCACCGGTTGGCCAGGGGTGTTGCCGACCTGCAGCGTGGTCTCGGTCTGGCCGAATCCGTCGCGGATCGTCAGCCCCCACGCCCGTTCCACCTGCGCGATCACATCGGGGTTGAGCGGTTCACCCGCGCCGAGAATTTCCCGCAAGCCGTCCGGCTTCGGGCCCAGATCGGATTGAATCAGCATGCGCCACACCGTCGGTGGCGCACAGAACGTGTTGACGCGAGCGCGGCGAAGCTGATTCAACAGCGCGACGGCGTCGAACCGGCGGTAGTTGTACACGAAGATCGTCGCCTCGGCGATCCACGGCGCGAAGAAGCAACTCCACGCGTGTTTGGCCCAGCCCGGCGAGCTGATCGCCAGGTGCACGTCGCCCGGCCGGACACCGATCCACGCCATCGTCGACAGATGTCCGACCGAATAGCTGACTTGCGAATGTTCAACCAGCTTCGGCTTACTCGTCGTCCCCGAGGTGAAGTAGATCAGCATCGAGTCATCCACAGTGGTAACCGCATCGAACGGGCCCGCGGACGCAACGGCGTAGGCGTCGGCGTAGCGATGCCAGCCGTCGACGGGCTCACCGACAACGATGCGGGTGTAATCGCCCGCCACGTCGTCGAACTTCACGGAGTCGGCGGCGTTGGCGATCACGGCGCCGGCGCCGCCGCGGGTGATCCGGTCCGCGAGGTCGGCCGGTCCCAGCGCGCCGGTGGTCGGCATGATCACCGCGCCGAGCTTTGCGACGGCGAGCATCGCCTCCCACAACTCAACCTGATTGCCGAGCATCAGGATGACCCGGTCGCCCTTGCCGACCCCGAGCCCGGCCAACCACGTCGCGACGCGGTCCGAGCGGTCCGCCATCTCGGCGAAGCTGACCTTCTGCTCGTCGCCGCCCTCGTCGAAGATCCACAGAGCGGGCCGATCAGCTGAACCGGGGTCGCGGGCGATCACATCGAACCAATCGGTCGCCCAGTTGAACGTACCGGACAGCTGAGGCCACGCGAACGCCTCGACGGCCTTGTCGTAGTCGCCGATTAGGTCAACTAACTGATCGCGTGCGGTGCGATACAGATCGGTGTTGGTCGTCATGGCGGATAGGATCTATGTCACAGTCGCCCAACGCTACCCCCGAAAGAGGGTGTTCGGATTGCGATCCGGCTCTTCACTGCTGCGCCCGCGTGACGCGGACGCGCTGCGTGCCGAGCTGAGGCGGGTCGCCGAGGAGTCGGGCATGCCACTCACCTTCGGAGGTGAGGTGCACGACGACACCCTGCTGCTGACGGAGTTCTTCGGCGCCCGCACCGCGGGCATGCGCGGGCTCGCGGTGCTGCCGAGCGCGGGTCTCGGCGGGGCCACCGTGGTGTCACGACGGCCGATGTCGGTGGCCGACTACCGCAGCGCCTCGTCGATCACCCACCACTACGACGGGCCAGTGCTGCAGGAGGGCATCAGATCGATCGTCGCCGTCCCCGTCGTGGTGGAGGGCCGGTCGAGGGCGGTGCTCTACGGCGCCCACCGCGCCGCGGCGCCGATCGGCGACCGCACGGCGGATCTGATGATCGCCTCAGCGAGGCGGCTTTCCCGCGAGCTGACCATCCGCGACGAGGTGGACCGGCGGCTGAGGATGCGGGACGCGCATCAGGCGAGCGGGGCGGCGGCCGAGGAGATCCGGGAAGTGCACGCCCAGCTGCGCAGGCTGGCCGCCGAGCCATCGTCGCCGCCCGCGTTGCAGGCCCAGCTACGGGTGCTGGCCGATCGGCTGGCCAGGGGCAGGTCCGTGCCTGCCGCCGCTTTGTCGGGGCGCGAGCTGGACGTCCTGGCCCAGGTTGCGCTCGGGTGCACGAATGCCGAAGCGGCGAAACGGCTTTCGTTGAAGCCGGAGACGGTGAAGAGCTACCTGCGCAGTGCGACAGCAAAGCTCGGTGCGCGCACCCGTCACGAGGCCGTCGCCAAGGCGCGCCGGGCCCGGCTGCTGCCGTGACAGTATCGAGGCGTGGCCGACGTCAATCCCTTCCGCATCGCCGTTCCCGACGCTGATCTCGTCGATCTGACGGAAAGGCTGGCCCGCACCCGCTGGCCGGAAGCCGAGTGCGTCGACGACTGGACCCAAGGCATCCCGTTGAGTTACACCCGCGAGCTGACCGACTATTGGGCCGACCAATATGACTGGCGCGCACGCGAAGCCGCGCTGAACCGGTTCGACCAGTTCACCACCGAGATCGACGACCTCGACATTCACTTCATCCACCAGCGGTCCGCGGAGGCGGATGCATTCCCGCTGCTGATCACCCACGGCTGGCCGGGGTCCGTCGTGGAGTTCCACAAAATCATCGAGCCATTGACCGCCGCCGGCTTCGACGTGGTGTGCCCCTCGCTGCCGGGCTACGGCTTCTCGGGTAGACCCTCCACCACAGGCTGGGGCGTCGAGAAGATCGCCGCGGCGTGGGAGACGCTGATGGGCCGGCTCGGCTACGAACGGTACGGCGCGCAGGGCGGCGACTGGGGTGCCGCGGTGACCACACAGATCGGCCGCAACGGCGGACGCTGCGCCGGGATCCACCTCAACATGCCGCTGGCACGGCCCTCGGGCGAACTGACGAATCCGACCGAGGACGAGAAGCGTGCGCTGGAGCGGATGCGCCACTACCAACAGTGGGACAGCGGCTACGCCAAGCAGCAGTCGACCCGGCCGCAGACCCTCGGGTACGGGTTGACCGACTCCCCCGTCGGGCAGCTGGCGTGGATCGTGGAGAAGTTCTGGTCGTGGACGGACGCCGACGGCCACCCGGAGAACGTGCTCACGCGCGACGAGATTCTCGACAACGTGATGCTGTACTGGCTGACGGCGTCCGCGGCGTCGTCGGCGCGCCTGTACTGGGAGAGCTTCCGGGTCTTCGATAAGGCGAAGCGCCAACGCGTGGAACTGCCCACCGGGGTCGCTTCCTTCCCCAAAGAGATCCTTCGCGCGCCGCGCGACTGGTGCGAGGCCGCGTACAACATCACGCACTGGACGGACATGCCGCGGGGCGGACACTTCGCGGCGTTCGAGCAGCCTGAGCTGTTCGTTGATGACGTGTCGAAATTCTTCAGTACCGTGCGCTAGATGGGGCGGACGATCGAGGCCGATTACCTGGTGGTCGGCGCGGGCGCGATGGGCCTCGCGTTCACCGACACGCTGGTTGGCGAATCCGACGCCACGGTCGTCGTCGTCGATCGCAACGACCAGCCCGGCGGCCACTGGACCACGGCCTACCCGTTCGTGCGGCTGCATCAGCCGTCGGCGTACTACGGGGTGAATTCGCACAAGCTCGGCAGCGACACGATCGACCGCGACGGGCTCAACGCCGGCTATTACGAACTGGCCAGCGGCGCCGAAGTATGCGCGTACTTCGACGCGGTGATGCGGAGGCATTTGCTGCCGACCGGCCGGGTGACCTACCTGCCGATGAGCGAATATCTCGGCGACGGACGCATCCGCACCCTCGGCAGGGAGGAGATCTCCGTCGTCGCCCGCCGCATCGTGACCAGCCACGTGGAGATCGTCGTGCCGTCCATGCGGGCGCCGTCCTACGCCGTCGACGGCGTCGACTGCGTGCCGCCCAACGATCTGCCGCGCATCCGGACGGCCCCCGACCGGTACGTGATCGTCGGCGCAGGCAAGACCGCGATGGATGCCTGCCTGTGGCTGCTGCGCCACGGCGTCGCCGCGGAGCGGTTGACGTGGATCAAGCCGCGCGAGTCGTGGATTCTGGACCGCGCCGCGGTGCAGCCCGGTTCGCAGTTCGCCAAGCGGGTGCTGCGTGACTTCTCAAACCAGCTCGCCGCGGTGCACGAGGCCGAATCGCTTGCCGATCTGTTCGATCGACTGGAAGCCAAGGGCTGCTTGATGCGCATCGACACGTCGGTTGACCCGACGATGTACCGGTGCGCGATTCTGTCGCAGGCCGAACTCTCGGAGTTGAGGCGCATCGACAACGTGGTTCGGATGGGCCACGTCGAGTCGATCGCGCCGGGACGCATCACCCTCGAGGACGGAGCGTTGGATGTCGACGGCTCCGCGCTCTACATCGACTGCAGCGCTGACGGTTTCGCCCAGCGGGAACCGGCGCCGGTGTTCGACGGGGACCATATTTCATTGCAGGCCGTTCGGACGTGTCAGCCGGCTTTCAGCGCCGCGGTGATCGGCCACGTCGAGGCGGCGTACGCCGATGACGGCACCCGCAACGCGTTCTGCGGGCCGGTGCCGTATCCGCGCGTTCCGACCGACTGGCTGCGAATGATGTTGGCGTTCAACAGAAACCAATTGCAGTGGTTCTCCGACCCCGAGATGATGGCGTGGGTCGACAAAGCCAGGCTCAACGTGCTGCACCATGTGTCTGCGGGGGTCAGCGAGCGGGCGCGGGAGAAGATCATTTCGGTGTTGACCTCGCAGTTGCCCGCCATCAACGACAAGCTGGCACAGCTGTTGGCCAGTTGAGCGTAATCGCAGCGCCGCGGAGTACGCTGTGGGTTACGACGTAATAAGAACATCGCAATTCGCCACATTAACTGAAGCACAGCGTGATTCGGGATTCGTTCGATGTGGCGCATGATCGAATGGGATCAGTGTTATGGCCATTGACTTCACTCTGACCGGAGAGCAAAAAGAAGTACAGGAATCCGCTCGTGAGTTCGCGCAGAACCACCTCGCGCCGATCACTGACCGGGTCGACGCGGAACCCGATCCGCTGACGGCGTTTCAGCTGATGAAGGACGCGTACGCGGAGGCGTGCAAACGTGGGTTCGCCTTTTCCATGCTACCCGCCGAATATGGTGGCGGCGGGCTCTCGAACGTCGATTTCGTGCTCGCCGCCGAGGAGATACAGGCGGTGGATCCCGGATTCGGCACCACCCTGCTGGTGAACGGGCTCGGGCTGATGCCGGTCTGGTACTACGGGACCGAGGAACAGAAGAAGAGGTTCATCGGCACCGCGACGGCCGACCAGAGCGGTGAATTCATCGTCGGCTATGCGGCCAGTGAGCCGGCGGGGACACCGGGTGGCACCGCGAACTTCGACGCACCCGCGATCGACGGCGCCGGGATGCAGGTCACCGCGCGTCTCGACGGTGACGAGTACGTCATCAACGGTCGCAAATACTGGCCATGCAACGTTGGCGGCTGGGACAACAAGGGCGCCAATCTGAATCTCGTGGTCGTGCGCACCAATCCGGAGGCAGGCGGGACGACAGGGTTGTCCGCGATCATGATCGAGCGTGGCACCCCGGGAATCACGTACAACTCGATTAGCACCTCGGCGCAGCGGAGCGCACCGAACTGCGAGATCGTCTTCGACAACGCCCGGGTGCCTACGGCCAACCTGATCGAGGGCACGAAGGGGAACGGCGACCTCTTGATCAACCGAAACTTCGCCTGGTCCGGCCCCGTCGCGGGGATCGGGGCGGTAGCGGTCGCGCGGGCCGCCTACGAGGACGCGCTGCAATGGGCCAAGACCTATACCGCGGGCGGCCCGAGACCGATCATCAACTACCAGTACCCGGGCTATGTCCTCGGCGATGTCGCTGGGAAGATCGAGGCGGCCAGGTACTTTTGCTGGAAGTCGGCCCATTACCTGGATCAGCATGGGTACCACGGCGAGATGCTCGGGGCGATGTGCAAAATCCACTGCACGGAAATGATGTTCGACTGCGTCTATAAGTGCATGCAGGTTGTCGGGGTCAATGCGGTCGACAAGCAGAACAGGTTTGACCGGTATCTGCGCGAGGCGGCGCTCTTGCCGCTTTACGATGCCGGGAACTTCGGCATGCAGCGGCGCAGGGTCCACGGTGTGATGGTCGACGACACTTTCAACCCCCGGGCCTTCATGGACGACTATCCGGTCGATTTCACCAAGGGTATGGAGGGCATCGACACGATCCCGGGCCCGAAGATGGACGGGTAGCAGACGGTTGCTCGGGTGGAGTCAAAGCGCCTAGCGGATCAGGCCAGCGACTCGACCCACGCCCGGTGCAGCGCGGCATACCGGCCGTCGGTGCGCCCGATCAACTCGCCAGGTGCTCCGTCTTCGACGATGCGGCCGTGGTCGAGCACCAACACCCGGTCCGCGACCTGCACGGTGGACAACCGGTGCGCGATCACGAGCGCGGTGCGGTCGGCCAGCACCGTTTCCAGTGCCCGCTGCACCATCCGCTCGCTGGGGATGTCGAGCGACGACGTCGCCTCGTCAAGGATCAGCACCGCGGGGTCGGCGAGGAAAGCCCGCGCGAACGCCACCAACTGCCGTTGCCCGGCCGAAAGCCTGCCGCCGCGCTTGGCCACGTCGGTGTGATAGCCGTCGGGCAGCGCGTCGATGAACCGGTCTGCTCCCACCGCCGCGGCGGCCGCCGCCACTTGCGAGTCGGTGGCGTCGGGACGGCCGAACCGGATGTTGTCGGCGACTGAGCCGTCGAACATGAAGTTCTCCTGCGTGACCATCACGACATGGCGACGCAGCTCGCTCTGCGAAATATCGCGCAGGCCAATGCCGTCCAGGGTCACCGTCCCGGAAGTCGGATCGTAGAACCGGGCGATCAGCTTGGCGATCGTGGTCTTCCCCGCCCCTGTGGTGCCGACCAGCGCGACGGTCTGACCGGCAGGCACGGTGAAGTCGAGATCGGGTAGCACGGGCCGGTCCGGCACGTACGAGAAGTGCACATCGTGGAACGCCACCTCACCCCGTACCCCATTGAGTGCCACCGGATGCGCCGGCTCCTTGATGCCCGGCTTCTCGGCCAGCACTCCCGCCAACTTCTCCAGCGCCGACGACGCCGACTGAAAGGTGTTGAAGAACTGCGAGATCTCCTGCATCGGCTCGAAGAACATCCGCAGGTAGAGCAGGAACGCGGCCAACGTGCCAATGGTCATCTGGCCGTGCAGCACGCGGTAGCCGCCGTACAACAGCACCACGCCGGTGGTGAGGTTGCCGACCAGCTTCACACCGGGCATGAAGATGGCGAGCAACCGGAACGTCCGCTCGTTGTCCGCCTTATAGCGGTCGGCGATGCCTTCGAAAATCTCCTGGTTGCGCGGCTCGCGACGATAGGCCTGCACCGCCTTGATGCCGGTCATCGTCTCGACGAACTGCACGATCACCAGCGCGGCGCTTTCGCGCACTTTGCGGTAGGTCTTTGCCGACTCGTTGCGGAACCACCAGACCAGCGCCACCAGAATCGGGAACGCGGCCAGACACATCAGGCCCAGCCGAACATCAAGTGCGACAAGCAGAATGGCGGTGCCGACGAGCGTGAGCACGGCGGTGATCAGGCTGTCGAAGCCGGTCTCCAGCATGTCCTGGATGGCCTCGACGTCGTTGGTGGACCGGCTGACCACACGACCGGAGGTGTACCGCTCGTGAAACGCGATGTCCAGACGCTGGAAGTGCCGGTACACCCGCCGCCGCAGTTCGAGCAGGACCTTCTGGCCGATCCGGCCCGAGCGCTGCAGAAAGAACATCCGACTGGTGGCCTGGACCACGACCACGCCGCTCAGTACCGCGACGATGGTCATCAGCGTGTGCGCGGAGCCACCGGCCAGGATCGGCGGGATGCCATGGTCGATGCCGCGCTGCACCAGGATCGGAACCGAAAGGCGGGCAGCGTTTTCCACCACCACGACAAGTGCGAGCAGCGCTACCGTCACCCGGTATGGACGCAGCAGCGAACCGAGCAGTGCGCGCGCTTCGCGGCGGCGGGGCAGGCTCTCGTCGATCGGCAGGTCGTCGCTCTGGTCGTCCTTGACGCGGCCGCGCCATTCGGTCGTCTCTGTCGTCGTCATCGGCGCTCAGCCTCGAACGACACGTACTCGCGCGGCTCGCGCTCCTCGACGAAATGCTCCAGCCGAGTTCGCTCTTCCTCGTCCTCCCATGTGCAAGCGCGCTCAGCACGGTCGTCGAGTTCGTCGTCGGCGGCCAACAAATAGCGGTACTGCGGCACAGAGGCCAGAAGTTGCGCGTGAGTGCCGATGTGGGTGATGGTGCCGTCCTGCAGCAGCGCCACCTTGTCGGCGAGCAACACCGTGGACGCGCGGTGCGCGACCACGATGCCGGTGACGTGATTCAGCACCCGGCGCAGCGCCTCCTCGACGACCGCCTCGGTGTGCACGTCCAGCGCCGACAGCGTGTCGTCGAGCACCAGGATCTTCGGCGCGGCCAGGATCGCCCGCGCCAACGAGAGCCGTTGCCGCTGCCCACCGGACAGGCTCATGCCCTGCTCACCGATGCGGGTGTCCAGCCCGAACGGCAAGTCGTAGACGAACTGCGCGGCGGCCACCTCGATGGCTTGAGCCATCTGCTGGTCCGTCGCATCCGGGCTGCCGAGCCGGAGGTTCTCCGCCACCGACATCGAGAACAACGTCGGGTCCTCGAACGCGGTGGCCACCGCCTGCCGCAGTGCGGGCAGGCTCAGTTCGCGGATGTCATGGCCGTCGATGCGGATCGAGCCCTCGGTGACGTCGTACAACCGCGACAACAGCGAGGCGAGCACAGACTTGCCCGACCCCGTCGAACCGACGAGCGCGAGCGTCTCTCCCGGCTCGACGGTGGCGTTGACATGGCGCAAAGCCCAATTGTCCGACTCGGACGGCGCCACTCCTTCCGAGTCCGGGAACTTGAACCCGACGTCGACGAGTTCCAGCCTGCCGCCCGCCGGCGGCTCGGCGACCGGGCCGTCGGTGATTTCCCGTGGCGCGTCGAAGATCTCGGCGATCCGGTTGGCGGCGGTGAACGATTCCTGCGTCATGGACAGCAGGAAGCCAAGCGACGCGATCGGCCACACCAGCGACAGCATCATCGTGATGAACGCGACCAGCGTGCCCATCGTGACGTAGCCGTGGCCTGCGGCGTACGCGCCGAAGCCGAGCACCACGATCAGCGTGAGGTTCGGGATGACTTCGAGCAGCGTCCAGAACTTGGCCGACACCGACACCCTGCCGACCTGTGTGTCGTAGAGATTGGTCAGTTGCTCGTCGAAGCGGTCGTATGCGTAGTCCTCGCGGCCGAACGACTTGACCACCCGTACCCCGAGCGCGGATTCCTCGACATGGGTGGCGACGTGGCCTGCCTGGTCCTGCGCCAACCGCGACAACCGGGTGTAGGTCTGCTGGAAATGCAAGACCGTCAGCGTGATTGGCACGATCGACACCACCACGACGACGCCCAGCGGCCAGTACATCGCCAGCAGAATTGCGGTCACCACACTGATCTGCAGGATGTTCAGCAGCAGGAACACCATGCCGAAGGACATGAAGCGGCGAATGGTGCTGAGGTCGTTCATGATTCGCGACAGCAGCTGACCGGACTGCCAACGGCCGTGAAACGACATCGGCAGGATCTGCAGCCGGGCGTAGAGGTCCTTGCGGATATCGGCCTCCACGCCCATGGTGGCGCGCGCAACCAGCCAGCGCCGGATGAACCACAGCACCGCCTCGGAGATGCCGACGCCCATGGCGGCGGCGCCAAGCACCCACAAACCGCGCTGATCCTGGTGCCGCACGGGCCCGTCGATGACGGCCTTGGTCATCAGCGGAATGGCCACGGTGGCAACGAGGCTGGAGATCGCGATGAGCACCATCGCGATCCACCGGCCGCGGTATGGCAGCAGGTACGGCATGAGCCGCCACAGATCCGAACCGGTACGTCGGCGCGCCGGCGGTCGCGCGATCGCCGGCGCTGAACGAAGGGCTTCTGCAGTTACTTCAGTCAAGGCGGTTCCAGGGTCTCATGCCGCTACGACATCCTCGGCATCCTCGGCATCCTTATTGCCGCCGAACTGGGTTCGATAAAGCTCGGCGTATCGTCCGCGCCGGGCCAGCAGTTGGTCATGCGAGCCGCGTTCGACGATCCGACCGTCTTCGACCACCAGGATCATGTCGGCCGCGCGGATCGTGGAGAGCCGGTGGGCGATCACGATGGACGTCCGACCGGCAAGCGCCTCGGTCAACGCCTGCTGGACCGCGGCCTCCGACGCGGAGTCAAGCGATGCGGTGGCCTCGTCGAGGACGACCACCCGCGACCGACCGAGCAACAGCCGGGCGATGGTGAGCCGCTGCCGCTGACCGCCCGACAAGCGGTACCCGCGCTCGCCGACGACGGTGTCCAGCCCCTCGGGCATATCGGCCACGACATCAGCGAGCCGGGCCCGCTCCAGCGCGCGCCACAGTTGCCCGTCCGTCGCGCCGGGCGCGGCCAGCATCAGGTTGGACCGGATCGACTCATGGAACAGGTGGCCGTCCTGGGTGACCATGCCGACGGTTTCCTTCAGCGATCCGAACGTCGCGTCGCGGACGTCGACGCCGTTGAGGCGCACCGATCCGGCTCCGACGTCGTAGAGCCGTGCGAGCAGCGAGGCGATCGTCGACTTACCCGCGCCGGAGGACCCGACGAGCGCGACCATCTGACCTGGCTGCGCGGTGAACGACACGCCGTGTAGCACTTCGTCTCCGCCGCGGTCGTCCAACACCGCCACCTCTTCGAGCGAGGCCAGCGAGACCGCGTCCGCAGACGGGTAAGCGAACCGCACGTCGTCGAGTTCGACCGTGACGGGCCCTTCGGGTATGGGCACCGCGTCCGGCTTCTCAACAATCAGCGGCTCCAGATCCAGCACCTCGAACACCCGCTCGAAACTGACGACGGCGCTTGCGATTTCGACGTGCGCGTTGGCCAACGCGGTCAGCGGTGCGTACAACCGGGTGAGCAACAACGCCAGTGACACGATCGCACCCGTCTGCAGGTGTCCACCGATCGCGAGCACGCCGCCGAGGCCGTACACCAGCGCCAGCGCCAGCGCCGACATCAGCGTCAACGAGTTCATGAAGATCGACTGCAGCATCGCGGTCCGTACCCCGATGTCGCGAACGCGACCGGCTCGTGTCTCGAACTCGCGCGATTCCACGGCCGGACTGCCGAACAGCTTCACCAGGGTCGCGCCCGGGGCCGAAAAACGTTCGGTCATCTGGGTATTCATCGTCGCGTTGTGGATGGCGGCCTCGCGGGCCAACTGCGCCATGTTGCGGCCCACCCACCGGGCGGGGATCAGGAACAGCGGCATCAGGATCAACGACAACAGGGTGACCTGCCACGAGATGCTGAGCATGACCACGAGCGTCAGCGTCAGGGTGACCAGGTTGGTGACGACGCCGGAGAACGTGTCCGAGAAGGCGCGCTGAGCGCCCATCACGTCGTTGCCGAGTCGGCTCACCAGGGCGCCGGTGCGGGTGCGGGTGAAGAACGCGATCGGCATCCGCTGCACATGGTCGAAGACGGCGGTGCGCAAGTCCAGGATCAGACCCTCGCCGATGGTCGACGACAGCCACCGGGTGACCAGCGATATGCCCGCCTCCGCGACGGCGACCGCTGCGATCACGCCGGCAAGCGCCACCACAACGCCCAGCGCACCCCGCCCGATTTCGTCGACGACCCTGCCCGCCAACAGCGGCGTCGCCAGCCCAAGCAGCGCGCCGACGACGCTGACCGCGACGAAGCCCGCCAACCTGCGATGGTGTCGTCCCGCGAACCGCCAGATGCGGGCCAGCAACCTGCGGTCGGCCAACAACCGAAGGTCACCGCCGCGCGCGCGGACTTGGCGGTAGAGACTTTGCCGCGCGACCGTTTCGAAGCTCATCAAATCACCGTAAAACCTCAACAATAGATAAGGTCAACGGCTTCCCGCTGCCTCAGACGATGCCGAAATACCCCAGTACGCCCGCGGCGAAAACCACCAGCAACGGGTTCGTCTTGGTGCGGATGAAGATCAACGTGCACACCGCGGTCAACAGGTAGGCCCGCCAGTCGTGGTCGGCGGCGCGGCTCATCACCAGCGACGTCGCCATGATCAGGCCGACGGTCAGGGGTGCGAACCCCTTTTCGACGGCGATTCGCCACTTCGACTTCTGCGCCTTCTGCCAGAACAGCGTGACGGCGTACATCAACGAGGCGGCGGGCACCAGCATCGCGACGGTGGCGATCACGCCACCGATGATCGCGCCCGGCACGCCGCCGACCGTCAATCCGGCGCCGTAGCCGACCAGCGTGACGATCAGGATGCTGGGCCCCGGCGCGGTCTGCGAGATCGAGAAGATGTCAGCGAACTGGCTATCGGTCATCCAGTGATGACCCCTGACGGCCTGCAGGTGCATCTCCGGCAGCACCGCGTTACCACCACCGATCGACAGCAGTGACAGCGACGCGAACAACGCCGCCACCTGAAGGTAGGTGTGAATCATGCGGGCTGTTTCTTCGGCCACGCCCACACCAGGCTGACCGGCGCGAGAATGGCCAACACCACCGGAAGTGGCCACCGCACAATGCCGTTCAGCACGAACGCGGCCGCGAACAGCAATATCGGCATCAGCCCGGTCAGGCACTTCTTCCCGGTCTGGATCACCATCGCCAACGTCAACGCCACCGCGGCGGCCGACGCCCCGTGCAGCACACCCTTCACCGCGGGAATCTCCCTGAAACGGAAGTAGAAGAAGGCCGCGACCATGATCAGCACAACAGGAATCAGGCACAGCCCGAACACCGCCGCCACGGCGCCCGGCAGCCCGCGCATCTTCGCCCCGGCGAACACGGCCATGTTGACCTGGTTCGCGCCAGGCAGGATCCGGCACATCGTCATCGCGGACAGAAATTCCTCTTCACCCATCCACCGCTTCTCGACGACGAGGACCTCGCGCGACCATGCGGACAGTCCACCGCCGAACGAGGCCAGCGCGATGTGGTTGAAGGTCCAAGCGAGTTCGAGCAGCGAGACTTCGGCAGGTCCCGCTTCGGTCTCACTCATGCATGAGGTCGCGGTCGTGCGGGAAGTCGTCCTCGTGGTGCTGGGCCGGATCGAGCGGGTCGGGCGCCTCGTAGTGGTGGGACAGTTGCCAATCGTTGTCGAAGACGTCGTTCAGTCGGCCGACGATGGCCGGGTCGTCGGTCATGATGCCCAGTTCGCGGCGCAGGTCGAACGCGCTGCGGTCGATGTTCATCGAGCCGACCAGCGCGTGCCTGCCGTCGACGATGATCAGCTTGGCGTGCACCCGCAGATTCTTCTGCTTGTGCACCTTGACGCCGAAGCGCTTCAGCGTCCGTAGCGACGCGAACGTGTCGAGGATGTCCCACTCGCTGATACCGTGTTTGCCGCCGCACAGCACGTGGACCTTCACGCCGCGATCGGCGGCCGCGGCGAGCCGCTCGAGAATGACCGCGTCGACATATTTCGGGTGCTGTACATCCAACCGTTCGGTGGCGGTGTCGATGAATTGCGCCATGTGATAACGCGAATTGGAATTGCTCCACAGCAGGCCCTCGTAGGCCGAACAATTCCAGTCGCGCTCTTCCCAGTCGGCATTGAACACTTCGACGATCTGCGCGACGTGATAGGGATTGCCGGTGACGACGCCGTAGTCGCGGGTCAGCGTGAAATACTTCTCCATCAGATTGAACGTCGCGACCAGAGCCACCTTTTCGTCGACCACAATCGATTTCTCATGCGTCACGTAGAACTTCGAGCTGGACCACTTGACCGCGACCCCGGCGCTGCGGAGTTGCTCGAAGGTATCGTCATTGGCCCGGTCGCCGCCGGATCGGGCGGCGTTGAGCATGACGCGGACGTCGACGCCGGCATTCCTGCGGTCGATGACGGCCGCGATCAAACTCGGCTCGGTGAACGTGAATTGCTTGATGAGAAGCGAATTCTGCGCGGAATTGATGAATTCGCGGACCGGATTCAAGCCGTCGTCGGGCTCGACAATCAGACGGGGTGACTGCGGAAGCATGATTTCGCAGATGCTAGCACCGGGTGTTTAGCATCGCTTTGCTAACGGAGGAACGTTCAGCCAGCCGTGACACGGCGGTGACAAGACCGCTGCCATGGTGATGCCGAGTCGCTCGGGGACCTGTCACATCCCTGGCAAGTCTTCAGGCAAGATTGCGGCATGGACAGTGGAGCGGCCTCGCCCCGCGTGCTCGTAGTCGACGACGACCCCGACGTGCTGGCGTCGCTCGAGCGCGGCCTGCGGCTGTCCGGATTCGACGTGTCGACGGCGGTCGACGGTGCCGAGGCGCTGCGCAGCGCCACCGAGACCCGGCCCGACGCGATCGTGCTGGACATCAACATGCCGGTACTCGACGGTGTCAGCGTAGTGACCGCGCTGCGCGCGATGGACAACGACGTGCCGGTCTGCGTGCTGTCGGCGCGCAGCTCCGTCGACGACCGGGTGGCCGGCCTGGAGGCGGGCGCCGACGACTATCTGGTCAAGCCGTTCGTGCTGGCCGAGCTGGTCGCGCGGGTCAAGGCGCTGCTGCGGCGCCGTGGCGCGACGGCTACCTTCTCGTCGGAGACCATCACCGTCGGCCCGCTCGAGGTCGACATCCCCGGAAGACGCGCCAGGGTCAACGGCGCCGACGTCGACTTGACCAAGCGAGAGTTCGACCTGCTCGCGGTGCTCGCCGAGCACAAGACAGCAGTGCTGTCCCGCGCGCAGCTGCTCGAGCTCGTGTGGGGCTACGACTTCGCCGCCGACACCAACGTCGTCGACGTGTTCATCGGCTATCTGCGACGCAAATTGGAGGCCGGCGGTGCGCCGCGGCTGCTGCACACCGTCCGCGGCGTGGGGTTCGTGCTCAGGACGCAATAGGTGATGAACCTGCTGTCGCGGATCTTCCGCAGCACGCCTTCGCTTCGAACCCGGGTGGTGGTCGCGACAGCTATCGGCGCGGCGATTCCGGTGCTGATCGTCGGCGCGGTGGTCTGGGTCGGCATCACCAATGACCGCAAGGAACGGTTGGACCGCAGGCTCGACGAGGCCGCGGGATTCGCGATTCCGTTCCTGCCGCGCGGACTGGACGAGATTCCCAAGTCGCCGAACGACAAGGACGCCGTCATCACCGTGCGCAAGAACGGGCAGGTGACGTCGAACTCCGACGTCGTGCTGCCGCAACTGCCCGCGGGTTACGAATCCGCGGAGGTCGATGGGGTCTGGTACCGGGTGCGCACGGTGGAGATCCGAGCGCCGGAGCCGATGTCCGTCGCTGTGGGTGACACCTACGACTCGACGATCGCCGATACCAACAATCTGCATCGCCGGGTGATCATCATCTGTTTGTTCGCGATCATTGCGTCGACCGTATTCGGTTGGATGCTGGCGACATTCGCGGTGCGACCGTTCAAGCGGCTGGCCCAGCAGACCCGTCAGATCGACGCGGGCGACGAACCACCCACCATTGAGGTGCACGGGGCGACCGAGGCGGTCGAGATCGCCGACGCCGTCAAGGGCATGCTCGAGCGCATCTGGGAGGAGCAGGACCGGACCAAGGCCGCACTGGCGTCGGCGCGCGACTTCTCTGCGGTGTCGGCCCACGAACTGCGCACGCCGCTGACCGCGATGCGCACCAACCTCGAGGTGCTGTCCACCCTGGATCTACCGGAAGAGCAGCGCAAGGAAGTGGTCAACGACGTCATCCGCACGCAGTCGCGCATCGAGGCCACGCTCGGGGCGCTGGAGCGGTTGGCCCAGGGCGAGCTGTCGACCTCCGACGATCATGTCCCTGTCGACATCACCGAACTGCTCGACCGGGCCGCACACGACGCGATGCGGGTGTACCCCGATCTCGACGTCTCTCTGGTGCCTGCGCCGACGGTGATCATCGTCGGGTTGCCCGCCGGGCTTCGGCTTGCGGTCGACAATGCGATTGCCAACGCGGTCAAACATGGCGGCGCCAAGCGGGTGCAATTGTCGGCGGTGAGCTCCCGCGCCGGAGTGGAGATCGCGATCGACGACGACGGGGTCGGCATCCCCGAAGACGAGCGCCAAGTGGTGTTCGAGCGATTCTCGCGCGGGTCGACGGCGTCGCACTCCGGTTCCGGGCTGGGCTTGGCGCTGGTCGCCCAGCAGGCCGAATTGCATGGTGGCACAGCGTCTTTGGAGACCAGTCCGCTGGGCGGCGTGCGACTGCTGCTGCGGCTGCCTGGCCCGAGCTAGCTCTGCCGAGCAGACGTAAAAGTGACCTATTTCGCGCGAAAATAGGCAGCTTTGCGTCTGCTCGGGCTAGTCACTTCGTGCCCAGCAGGTCGATGACGAAGATCAACGTCTTGCCCGACAGGCGATGCCCTCCGCCGGTCGGGCCGTAGGCCTGCTCCGGTGGGATGGTGAGCTGACGGCGGCCGCCGACCTTCATTCCCGGGATGCCGTCCTGCCAGCCCTGGATCAGGCCGCGCAGCGGAAACTCGATCGACTCGCCGCGATTCCATGAGCTGTCGAACTCTTCGCGGGTTTCGTACTCGACGCCCACGTAGTGCACCTCGACGGTGCCGCCGGGCACCGCCTCCGCGCCGTCGCCGACGACGATGTCCTTGATGACGAGGTCCGTCGGCGCCGGCTCGTCGGGAAACTCGATCTCTGGCTTGGTAGTCATCGCACTCACCGTAGTCTGGATTCGTGGCCAAAGATGAAGACATTCTGGCGCAGGTCAACAAGCTTGTCGCGGAGGAGCAGGAGCTGCGGGCCAAGCTGCAGCACCACGAGATCGACGAATCCGAAGAGCATCAGCGGCTTCGCGCGGTCGAAGTAAAACTAGACCAGTGCTGGGACCTGCTGCGGCAGCGTCGAGCACTCCGCGAAACCGGCGGCGATCCGCGCGAAGCCCAGGTGCGCCCGGCCGGTGAGGTCGAGGGTTACCTGAGCTGAACCAGCGCTACAACGCTTCAGCGGTGACATTTGATACCGGAGCCGAAAGGTCGGCGACATTTGATGCCGGAGCCGAAAGGTCGGCGACATTCGATGCCGTGATCGTCGGCGGCGGACACAACGGGTTGGTGGCCGCTGCGTACCTGGCCCGCGCCGGTCGCCGGGTGCAGGTACTCGAACGGCTCGATCACGTCGGCGGCGCGGCGGTGTCCGCGCATGCCTTCGAGGGCGTGGACGCGCGGCTGTCGCGCTACTCGTATCTGGTGAGCTTGTTGCCAAGGCGCATCATCGACGAACTGGGCGCGCGGGTGCGGTTGGTGCGACGACGCTACTCGTCCTACACGCCTGATCCCTCGACGGCGGGACGCACGGGTCTGTTGATCGGGCCGCAGTCGACGTTCGCGGCGATCGGGGCGACCGATGACGAGGCTCGCTTCGAGGAGTTCTACCGCCGCTGCCACGCGGTCACCTCGCGACTGTGGCCGACGTTGACTCATCCGCTGCGCACCCGCGACGAAGCCCGACGGCAGGTGGCCGACGACGAGGCGTGGCGGTTCATGGTCGACGAACCGATCGGACACGCGATCACCGCGGCGGTGTCCAGCGATCTGGTCCGCGGCGTGCTGGCGACCGACGCGTTGATCGGCACGTTCGCCCGCACGGACGATCCGTCGCTGGTGCAGAACGTCTGCTTCATGTATCACCTGTTGGGTGGCGGCACCGGCGACTGGGACGTGCCGGTTGGCGGCATGGGCGCGGTCAGCGGCGCGCTGGCAGCGGCCGCCGCTGGGCACGGGGCCGAAATCGTCACGGGTGCAGAGGTTTACGCCGTTGATCCGGACGGCGAAGTGCGCTATCGACGCGATGGCGATGAGCACCGGGTGCATGCGCACCGCGTGCTCGCCAATGTCACACCGGTGGTGCTGGCGCGGTTGCTGGGTGAACCCGAGCCCGCACTGACGCCCGGCGCGCAGATCAAGGTCAACCTGATGCTGCGCCGACTGCCGCGATTGCGCGACGACAGCGTGACGCCCGAGCAGGCGTTCGGTGGCACGTTCCACATCAACGAGACCTACAGCCAACTCGACAGCGCGTATATCCGTGCCGAACACGGCTTGGTGCCTGACCCGCTGCCCTGCGAGATCTATTGCCATTCGCTCACCGATTCGAGCATCCTTTCGGATCGGCTTCGCGACGCCGGTGCGCAGACGTTGACCGTCTTCGGCCTGCACACGCCGCACAAGTTGATCGCGGGTGCGGATCCGGACCGGATGCGGGATACGTTGACCTCGGCGGCGCTCAACTCGTTGAATTCCGTTCTGGCCGAACCAATTCAAGACGTACTACTGGAGGACTCGGCGGGCAGGTTGTGCATCGAGGCGAAGACGACTTTGGACCTGGAGCAGTCGCTGGCGATGACGGGTGGCAACATCTTCCACGGCGCGCTGCAGTGGCCATTCGCCGACGACGACGAGCCCCTTGAGACCCCGGCGCAACGGTGGGGCGTGTCGACAGCCCATGACCGGATCATGCTGTGCGGCTCAGGGTCTCGTCGAGGTGGCGCGGTATCCGGTATCGGCGGTCACAACGCGGCAATGGCGGTGCTGGAGAGCTAAGGCATCGCCGCGGCTGTCGCCATGTGACCCTGGTATCCGTATCCGGTGGCCATCGCTCGGTACCGGTCCCTGAAGTCGCGGTACGCGGAATCGTCGCCACGTGCCTGCGCCAACAGCGCGCGCAGACGCAGAACCGTGACGTCACGGACCACCAAGTCATCGATCGGCGCAGCGACAAGCCGCTCGACGGCGGCCTCCGCTTCGGCGTCGGCGCCCTTCTCGAGCAAGGCGATCACCAGCACGCTCGTCGCCCACGCGCAGAACGTGAATTGGCCGGAGCCGAAGATCGTGTCGACTGCCGCCCGCATGGTTTGCAACGCTGTCTCGACATTCCCGCCGCGGGCCTCCTCGCGTGCGGCGAGCAGATCCAGGATCGGGATCTCGGTCCTGAAAAACTGTCTTCTGTTGGACATCTCGTTCAGCTCGGCCAACATCTGCCTTCCGCGTCGGACATCGGCACGCGTCTCGACCAGCACCGCACCCAATATGTACTTCGTGAGTCCCAGCGCGTTGTGATCACCGAAATCCAGGGCGATCTGAAACGCTTCCTCCATCTCGGTGAACGCGCCCTCGTCGGGGACCAGCAGGTTGCCAACGAAGGCGGCGGCGCACTTGTACGCGACCACGCTGGCGAACGTGAGCAGATCGTGTTCATGGGCCATCGTCAGCGCATCGTCGAAGTCGTTGCGCCAACCAGGGATACCGAGAAACGCCCGCGCGAAACCACGGAACACGAGGGCCAGCGCCAATGGCGATCCGGTGAAGATGGATGCTTTGACGGGGTCGCCGTCGGCGATGTCGATCCCAAGCTGCGACCATCGCAGCACGTCGCCCATCTGGCCGGTCTCCTGTTTGACCGCAAGCGATCCCCACAACATCGCGAGCGTCAGATCGGGGTCGCCGATCGATTCCAGCAGCGCTTCCTGCTCGCTAGCCAACTGTGCGGCCTCTGCCATGTGACCTTGGGCCATCGACTCCGACATCTGCCCCAACATCGCCACGGCGAGTGACCGCTTGTCGCCCGCGGCCTCGCACAATTCGCGGAGTTCGTTGAACCCCGAACGCGTGAAGCTCTCCGCGGATCGGAACGTGGTCGCGCACAGATTCGTCCGTGGCGCGATCCGCATCCCGAGACGATCCGGATCGTCATCCGGCAGCGCATCGGCGAGTTGGCGCGCCCGCTGCCAACTGGCGCGCGCCGCGCTGATATCGCGTGACGAAGACCATGCCCCTGCTCGCATATGCCATTCGTATGCCGCGCGTACGTCGCCGGCGGCCTCGTAGTGCTCGGCGATCATCGGAGCATTCTGCTCGCTCTGTTCGACGGTTTGCGCCAACCGGCGGTGCAACTGCGCACGATCCGACTTGAGCTGTGACTCGTATGCGACGGCACGGATCAGGCCGTGCCGGAAGGCATATCGAGGCGCGGGGCCGAATGCGATCTGATCGACCAACTCTGTTTGGACGAGGTCAGCCAGCACAGGTTCGATGCCCAAAGCGGCGAGCGTTTCCGGGCTGAACTGAGATCCGATCACGGCTGCTGCGTTGAGCGCCCGCTTCGCGGCGGGATCGAGGCGGTCGATCCGAGCGGCGATCACCGCCTGCAACGTGCTCGGCACGCTGACGTCGCGCGCCGGTTCCACGCACAGATAACATCCGCGCCCGCCGATCAAAACGTCCCGCTCCTTGAGATCCCGAACGATCTCTTCGGCGAAGAATGGATTGCCACCGGCGCGGTCCGACACGAGGTCGACAAGCTCGGCCACCGACCTGTCGTCACCCAATAACTCGGCACTGAGTTGCGCCATCTGTGAATCATCAAGCGGCTCAAGGGCAATGGTCTGCGCTCGCTGCGCGTGGGCGAGCGCGCCGGCATATTCGGGGCGGTACGTGATCAGCACCAGCGACCGAGTCCTCGGCACCACTGAGATGAAGTCCGCCAGCATCGATTCGCTGATGTCGTCGATCCAGTGCGCATCCTCGATCACATAGACCGTCGGCGCGCTTCTCGCCAACGCTGCGGCATTGACCATCGCCATCACCCGTCGCCGCCTGGCATCTGGATCGATCTGTGCCAGCGAAGCCTCGGGGTCGCCGATGCCGAGAAGGTCCTCGAGGATCAACAGGTCCTCATCGTCCGCCCAAGAGAACCGGGTGCGGATCTGTGCCCGTGCTGCGGCATCATCCAAGCCCTCGGTGCCCGTGGTGGCCCGTAACAGGCTCGCAGCGGCGTGAAACGGCACATCCGCGGTGTGCGACTCGCACAGCGCAGTGACCACCTCGGCTCCGAGGTGCGTTGCGCGCATTGCAATCTCGCGAACCAGGCGGCTTTTTCCGATGCCGGGGGGTCCGACAAGTCCGACCACCGCGCCGTTGCCGTTGATGGCCCGATCGAGAAGTCCGTTCAGCGCACTGCGCTCCCACTCCCTGCCGACGAACGTCGCCAAGGCGCGGTCATTACGTCTGCCGGTCGCGACCCCGAGAAGGCGACGCGCGGGTACCGGCAGTTGAGCGCCCTTGATCTGCACAAGCTCCGGTTCGCCCAGCACCGTACTGATTTCGACCAAACGCGCCGTCGATTCGCTCACCATCACGCCGCCCGGTGCGGCGACGGACTCCATGCGCTGCGCCATTCCGACTTGCTCGCCGACAGCGGTGTAGGTCAAGGGGCCGGCGCCGATCTCACCGGTGATGACCTCGCCGGAGTTGAGCCCCACCCGCAGTTGCACGACGATGTTGTCGCGCTCCTCCACTTCTGCGGAGAGCCTCTTTGCGTCCTTCTGCACATCCAGCGCCGCACGGCATGCGCGCAGCGCGTGGTCCTCGAACGCGATCGGCGCCCCGAACACCGCCATGATGCCGTCGCCGGTGAACTTGTCCACGGTTCCGCCGTAGCGCTGCACCGTTCTCGACGAGCGGTTGAACAGTTCGGTCATGATCTCGCGAAGTCGCTCAGGCCCGACGGAGGCCGCGATATCCATCGAGCGCACGACATCGGCAAACAGCACGGTGACTTGTTTGTACTCTGCGTTGCTGTCCATCACGGCGACGGGCGAACCGCACGCGTCACAGAATCGGGCGCCGTCCCGCGGTTCGGCACCGCAGTTGCGACAGGGTATCGCCACTGCCAAATGATATGGCTAGCGGCCAGCCACTCGGTCGAGGATTGCGTGTAGAGCCGTCAGGTCCGCGACGTCGAGGGCGGCCAGTGCACTTGGCGCCGGATCCTGGACCGCGTCGATCTTGTCGACCATCGCGCGGCCGGCGTCGGTGAGTGAGACGACCTTGCAGCGGCGGTTGGTCGGATCGGTTTGGCGCACCACCAGACCGCGGTCCTCGAGGTCGTTGACCGCAACCGTCGTCGCGGGCGCGTCCATCGTCGCGGCGTGCGCGAGTTGCTTGACGGTCATGGATTGCCGACTCAACCGCGCGAGGATACGAATCCTGCTGAAGGGCAGCCCACTCTGCTCGACGACCGCTCGTTTCCAGCCGTCGCGGTTGTCCTGGACCAGCGAGGCGATCGCCCGCCACACCTCGTCGGCCAGCGGGTTACTGGACATCGGCGCCCTGTTTCACCGGGGCTCCTGCCACCAGCGGGGCCAACCGATCCGCGGACCGCAGTGCGCGCGCCGACGTGGAGAACATCGCCAACGCGAGGATCACCAGACCCAGCCCGGCGCAGATCAGCCACAACGGCCTTGCTGCGGCCGCGAAGTCCCCACCCGTTGCGGCCAGCGCCGAGCCGACCACCGAACCGCACAGCGCCACACCGACACTCACGCCCACTTGGCGACTGGTCGAGGCCACCGCCGAGGCGGCGCCTGCCCGATCCGTCGGCATGCCGCTGACGGCCGCATTGGTGATCGGCGCGTTGACCATCGAGAAGCCGACACCGAAGACGGCGAAGATCACCAGTATCTGCCACACCGCGGTGGTCGCGGTCAGCAACGTCAACATCAACGTCGCCGCGGTGATCAGCATGCCAGCGATCAACAGCGACGGTCTGCTGCCGAACCGCCCCACCATCCGGCCCGACAGCGGCGAAAAGATCAGCGCCCCAACGGCAACGGGCAGATAGATCAGGCCGGTGTGCATTGCGGAGAATCCGCGTTCGCTCTGCAGGTACAACGACATCACGAACAGGAACGCACCCCACGCGGCGAACGCGCACACCGCGATCATCGTCGCCGACGCGAACGGGATGCTGCGGAAGAACCGGAGGTCGATGAATGGGTCGTTGCGGCGCGACTCGTAGCGAAGGAATGCCACGAACGCCAACAGCGCGACCACGCCGACCGTGACGTTTCGGGCGTCGGTCCACCCCTTCGCGGGGCCTTCGATCAGCACGTAGACCACGCCGAACAGAAACGCCATGCCCAGACCCTGGCCGATGGGATCGACGTCGCGCATGGTGACGGACCGGGATTCGGGCACGAAGATCGCGGTCAGCACGATCGCGAGCGCGATGATCGGAAGGTTGATCCAGAACACCGCCCGCCAGTTGACGAGTTCGATCAGCGCCCCGCCCACGATCGGGCCGAGTGCCATCGAGATGCCGACGACCCCGCCCCACACTCCGATCGCCCTGGCCCGCTCGACCCGGCCGGTGAACACCTGCGTGATGATCGACATCGCCACCGGGTTCAGCATCGAACCGCCGATGGCCTGCAGCATACGGGCCAGGATCAGGATCTCGATGCTGGGTGACAGGCTGCACAGCAACGAGCCGAGCGCGAAGACCGTCAGCCCGATCTGGAATGTGCGTCGGCGCCCGAAGCGGTCCGCGGTGGCGCCCGAGAGCAGCAGCAACGACGCCAGCACCAGCGTGTAGATGTCGATCACCCACTGCAGTTGCGAGGCCTTGGCGCCGAGGTCCGCGCGGATGTTCGGTATCGCGACGTTGACGATCGTCGCGTCCATCGACACGATCAGCAGGCTCAGGCAGCAGGTGACCAGGATGATGGCCTTGCGCCGAGCACTCTGGGACCGGACGACAGCTTCATTCACACAACAATTGTGAAACTACAACTGTTGGCGCGACAAGCTCGGGAGCGGTGAAATGCGTCGCAATCTCAACCCTCGAGCGACCGCAAAATGCCCGCCATCCAGGGCGTGTCGGCATTCAAACACGGTCGCTCGCCGCAGGAGGGCGAGCAGGAGGCTCGGCGCAGGAGAGGGCTAGCGGGCGTCGAGGGCCTTGTAATCGCGCTCGGTGTAGCCCGTGTAGATCTGCCGCGGGCGGCCGATCTTGCCGCTGCCGTCCTCGTGCATCTCACGCCAATGCGCAATCCAGCCGGGCAGCCGCCCGACCGAGAACAGCACGGTGAACATCCGGGTCGGGAAGCCCATCGCGCGGTAGATCACGCCGGTGTAGAAGTCGACGTTCGGGTACAGCTTGCGCTCGACGAAGTAGTCGTCGGTCAGCGCGACCTCTTCGAGCGCCTTGGCGATGTCCAGCAGTTCGTCGTCGCCACCGAGCTTGCCGAGAATCTTGTCGGCCTGCTCCTTGACGATGCGCGCCCGCGGGTCGTAGTTCTTGTACACCCGATGGCCGAAGCCCATCAGCTTGACGCCGTCTTCCTTGTTCTTCACCTTCTTGACGAAGTCGTTGACGTCGCCGTCGGACTGTCGGATCTTCTCCAGCATCTCCAGCACCGCCTGGTTGGCGCCGCCGTGCAGCGGGCCCCACAGCGCGTTGATGCCACCCGAGATCGAGGTGAACAGGTTGGCCTGCGAAGAGCCGACCAACCGCACCGTCGAGGTCGAGCAGTTCTGCTCGTGGTCGGCGTGCAGGATCAGCAGCAAGTCAAGCGCCCGGACGACTTCCGGGTCCACCTCATATGGTTCGGCCGGGAAGCCGAACGTCATCCGTAGGAAGTTCTCGACAAGGCTCAGCGAGTTGTCGGGATACAGGAACGGCTGGCCCACCGACTTCTTGTAGGCATACGCCGCGATGGTCGGCAGCTTGGCCAGCAGCCGAATCGTGGACAGCTCCACCTGCTCGTCGTCGAACGGGTCCAACGAATCCTGGTAGTACGCGCTCAGCGCGTTGACCGCGCTGGACACCACCGGCATCGGGTGCGCGTTGCGCGGGAAGCCGTCGAAGAACCGCTTGAGGTCCTCGTGCAGCAGCGTGTGGCGCTGGATCTGGTGGGTGAACTTCTCCAACTGCTCCGTGGTGGGCAGCTCGCCGTAGATCAGCAGGTAGCTGACTTCGAGGAAGTTCGACTTCTCCGCCAACTGCTCGATCGGGTAGCCGCGGTAGCGCAGGATCCCGGCGTCGCCGTCGATGTAGGTGATGGCGCTCTTGGTCGATGCGGTGTTGACGAAGCCTTCGTCGAAGGTGGTGTAGCCGCTCTTCGCCAGCAGCGAACCCAGCGCGATGCCGTCGGCCCCCTCGGTGGCAGTGACGATGTCTAAGTCAAGCTCGCCGCCCGGATACGAGAGGCTGGCGTGCTCACCACTGGATGGGTTATCGGCCACGGGAATCCCTTCGTCGCTGCCGTCAATGCGGAGGTCTGCCCTACAAAAGGTAGTCCCATTGGCGCGGTCGTGCCCGAGCGGGGGCAGCCACTTAGCTAGACGGCGGCTTGAGCGTCCCGAATTTCCGCCATGAACTCTGCGAACGTGGCTTCCAATCGCGAGACGATTCCGTCGATGTCGACGGTGCCCCATTCGACGTCGGGCGCGGTGAGGTCGGCGAGTGCGGTCATGATGATCCCGCTCCACATCGCGGAGATCAGACGTACACGACGGTCGTCGATGGGCACGCCCAACCGCTTGCCCAGTTCGATGTTGACGGCATGGGGCCGGAACTCGAGCGCGGCCTGCCTCAACGCCGTCGACGACATGATGATCCGGATGGTGCACAGCATTCGTTCAGCCGACAGACTTCCGGCCGGCGCTGTCTTGGTGCCGGTGTACATCGCGATGTACGAGCGGCGCAGCGCCTCGAAGTGGTTCAGGTCCGGCGGTTGGCGGCTGAGTTCGTCGGCGGCCGTGCCGAGGGCGTCGTCGATGAGCGCCAACGCGACGGCGTCCTTCGTCGCGAAGTACCGGCTGAAGGTGCGCGGTGAGACGTCGGCCACGGCCGCGATCTGGTCCACGGTGGTGCGTTCGAAACCCTGCCGATCGCACAGTTCGACAGCGGCATCGATCAGGGTGGCGCGGGTGCGTTGCTTCTTGCGTTCCCGCAAACCGAGGGCAGGCACCCCCGCTACATCAGCCACGAAGGGCATGCTAACTCGGCTCGTTGGGAATTCGCTTGGAAAGTGGCGAACTCCGCCACTTGCCGATGGTCATACTTTGTCGCCTTCGGCCACCCGGTAGCGGATGAAAGCGGGAACCGCCAGCGCGGCGATCAGCACGCCGACCACCACCAGCGCTCCTCCGCCCGCGGCCGCGATCGTGGTGCCCACCGCCGCGGCGGCCGCACCGTGTGCGGCGTCGGCCAACCGGGGGCCGCCCGCGACCACGACGGTGAACACGCCCTGCAATCGCCCGCGCAGATCGTCGGACGCCACCTGCTGCAGGATCGTCGACCTGAACGCCGCCGACACCATATCGGCTGCGCCCCCAATTGCCAGGAACGCCAATGCAATCCATAACCATGCACCCGTGTGGCCGTGCGCGAAACCGCCCGCCAGTCCGAAGCCGATCATCGCCACACCCCACACGACGACCGAGACCACCACAGCGAAGCCGTGGCGCCTGATGCGGGGAAACCAGCCGGAGAACACGCCGCCAACCACCGCGCCCGCCGACATGGCCGCAGCCAGTAGTGCCATCGTCGTGCCGCCCTCGATCGGCCCGCCGAAGTTTTCGTGCGCCATTTGCGGGAAAAGCGCGCGCGGCATGCCCAGGATCATCGCGATCAGGTCGACCACGAACGACATCAGCACCACATGGTTGCCCGCCAGATAGCGGAAGCCGTCCATGACCGCCGTGAAGCCGTATCCCGGCGAGCCGTTACCGCCGGCGATCGGCGGCATGGGCGACAGCCGGTACGTCGCCCATATCGGCGCGGTGCAGGTGATCGCGTCGATCAGGTAGAGCGTCGACAGGTCGACCCAGTGCAGCAGCACGCCGGCCAACAGCGGCCCGACGATGGCGCCGAACTGGAATACCGTGAAGTTCAACGAGTTAGCGGCGGCCAACTGGTCGCCGGGAACCATCCGCGGAATCGCCGCCGACCGGGTCGGGCTGTTGATCGCATAGAACGCCTGCTGCACGGACAGCAGGCACAGCACCACCCAGACGTTGTTCAGCGTCAGCGCGGCCTGAAGCCACAGCAGCACCGACGACAGCGCAAGCCCGATCGACGCGATGATCAGCAGCTTGCGTCGGTCCATCGCGTCGGCCCAGGCACCGCCGAGCAGCCCGAACACGATCAGCGGCACCAACGCGAACAGTCCGGACAGCCCGACGTAGGCGGAGTTCTGCGTCAGCGCGTACAGCTGGACGGGAACCGCGAAGATCGTCAGGTTCCCGCCGATCACGGTGACGATGCCGGACAGCCACAGCCGTCGGAAGTCCGGTGATCGCAGCGGTGTGGTGTCGGCGAATAAAGTCCCTCGCGAGCGAGGAATCCGCTCCGGCACTACGGCTGGAGCCGCTCGATGCGGCCCTCTGAGATCCGAATCCTGTTGTGCAGCCGGTTTTCCCGGCCCTGCCAGAACTCCACCACCTCGGGGGCGATCAGATAGCCGCCCCAGTTCGGCGGCACGGGCACCGTTTCGAGGTCTGCGAATCGATCAGTCACCTCGCCTAGCTGTTGCAGCAGCGCAGCGCGTGAGGCGATCGGCTTCGACTGCTGCGACGCCCACGCGCCCAACTGAGAACCGCGCGGCCGCTTGAACCAGTAGTCGGCGGTCGCCTCGGCGGGCACCTTGGTCACCGGTCCGCGTACGTGTACCTGACGTCCGAGCAAAAACCACGGGAAGGTCGCCGACGCATACGGCGTCGTCGCCAGTTGGTCGCCCTTGGCTGAGTCGTAGTTGGTGAAAAACGTGATCCCGGTTTCGTCCACGCCCTTGCACAACACGGTTCGCGTCGCGGGCCTTCCCCGCTCGTCGACGGTTCCGATCACCATCGCATTCGGCTCGGCGACCCCTGCGGTTTCGGCGTCGGCCAACCAGGTGCGCAGAAGCGCCACCCAGCCGTCGGCGAGCCAGTCGACGTCCAGGTCAGTGCTGCCGTCGCGCTCGACGGATCCGTACTCGACCCGCATTCTTGCCAGGTGTTCGTCGTCCCGAGTTGCCACGCGGCAACGCTACGCCTCCCGTGCGCCCGATCTGGTTACCGACCGGTAGACAACGGCGGCGACTCGAGTGCAAGAATCTGGCCATGACTACGACGTCCGCGGTACCGGAAGGCTTCGTTGAGGGACTCGAGGGTGTGGTCGCCTTCACCACCGAGATCGCCGAACCCGATAAGGACGGCGGGGCGCTGCGGTACCGCGGTGTGGACATCGAGGATCTGGTCAGCCGTCGGGTCACCTTCGGCGATGTGTGGGCGCTACTGGTCGACGGCAGGTTCGGGCACAGCCTGCCGCCTGCCGAACCCTTTCCGCTGCCCATTCACAGCGGCGATGTCCGCGTCGACGTGCAGGCCGGACTGGCGATGCTCGCGCCCATCTGGGGCTACCCGCCGCTTTTGGACATCGATGACCAGACCGCCCGCGACCAGTTGGCCCGCGCATCGGTGATGGCGCTTTCGTATGTCGCGCAGTCCGCTCGCGGCATCTATCAGCCCGCCGTTCCGCAACGGACCATCGACCAATGTTCAACCGTCACACAGCGATTCATGACGCGCTGGCAGGGTGAGCCCGATCCGCGCCACGTCGAGGCCATCGACGCCTATTGGGTGACGGCGGCCGAACACGGCATGAACGCGTCGACATTCACCGCACGGGTGATCGCTTCCACGGGCGCGGATGTGGCGGCGGCGCTGTCGGGCGCCATCGGCGCGATGAGCGGTCCATTGCACGGCGGCGCGCCCGCGCGCGTGATCCCGATGATCGAGGAAGCCGAGAAGACCGGCGATGCCGGCGCGGTCGTCAAGGGCATCCTCGACCGCAAAGAGAAGCTGATGGGTTTCGGACACCGCGTGTACCGAGCGGAGGATCCGCGCGCCCGGGTGCTGCGGGCCACGGCCAAGCGACTGGATGCGCCGCGCTACGAGGTGGCCGCCGCCTTGGAGCAGGCCGCGCTCGGCGAGCTGCGCGAACGCCGACCGGATCGCGCCATCGAGACCAACGTCGAGTTCTGGGCCGCGGTCATTCTGGATTTCGCACAGGTGCCGACGAAGATGATGCCCGCCATGTTCACCTGTGGCCGCACGGCGGGTTGGTGTGCGCACATCATGGAGCAGAAGCGGCTGGGCAAGCTGGTCCGCCCCGCGGCGATCTATGTCGGCCCGGGCCCGCGCAGCCCCGAGTCCGTCGACGGATGGGATCAAGTCGACAAGTCGTGACGGATCCGGTTTCGACCTTCGCGCTTGCGGCGCACAGCTTCGCCGCACTGGTGCATGAAGTCCCTGCCGACGGCTGGGACGGCCCGGGCCTTGGCGAGTGGGATCTGCGCTCCCTGGTCGGTCACGCGTCGCGCTCGCTCATCACCGTCAGCACGTACCTGCAGCAACCTGCCGAGCGTGAGGACATCAAGACACCACAGGAGTACTACGCGAGGGTAAATCCGAAGGTGCTCGGTCTCGAACCCGAAGGCGTTCTCGAACGCGGCAGGCAGGCAGGCCGCGATCTCGGGGAAGATCCGGCCTCGACCGTCGACGGGCTGGTCTCACGTGTGGTGGGTGAATTGGCAGGCGTCGACGATCCGCTGATCACCGTGATCGGGGGCGCGGGCATTCGGCTGCTGGCCTATCTGCCGACGCGCACGTTCGAACTCGCCGTACACGGACTGGACATCGCTCACGCCGTCGGTCTTGCGGTTGTGCCGCCGCCCGCCGTGCTCGAAGAGGCGACGGCGTTGGCGGCGCGCATCGCGGCCATCTCGGGGTACGGCGAAACCGTCCTGCTGGCGCTGACCGGACGCGCCGAGCTACCGTCGCCGTTTTCTGTCGTCTGAAGTATCGCGTTTGTCGGTGCCGGGTGGTTGCATGGCCGGCATGGCAATCGAAGTACAACCCGCCCTGTCCCCGCATCTGTGTGTCGATGGCGCCGCTGACGCAATCGACTTCTATGTCAAAGCTTTTGACGCCGTCGAACTGGGCCGGGTGGCGGGCCCGGACGGCAAACTCATCCACGCCGCGCTGCAGATCAACGGTTCCATGGTGTTGCTCAATGACGATTTCCCGGAGTACAACGACGGAAAGTCGTCGACGCCGACCGCGCTCGGCGGCACGCCGGTCACCATCCACCTGACTGTCACGGATGTCGATGCGAAGTTCCAGCAGGCGCTCGACGCAGGCGCCACCGTGGTCGCCGCCCTGGAGGACCAGTTCTGGGGTGACCGCTACGGCGTTGTCCGCGATCCGTTCGGACACCATTGGTCACTGGGCCAGCCGGTGCGCGAGGTGTCGATGGAGGAAATCGCCGAGGCGATGAAGCAGCAGTAGCCGTTCAGAAGACCGCCTTGTGGACCTGGTCTGGCGGCGCCGTGGTTCCTGGCGTGAAGTGCCCGGTAAGCCGGTATCGCTCAGACCGCCAAGTTGGGGATGTACATCGCCAGCACGCTCAGCGGCAGGGAATCGTTGACGTCCTTGGTGATCGCGCTGATCGCCGCGATGCTCGCCGGTTTCGGTGTGCGCTCCAGCTCAGGTGTCGTCGGGTCCGACCCGTACAGGCCGAACTGCAGGTCGTATCCCTCCACCCATTCCAGGTTGTCCACGAACGACCAGTACGTGTAACCGCGGATGTCCATCCCGTGGGCGACAAGGTCCTGCACCACCGCGATGTGGCTGACGATGTACGACGGTCGCTTCGTGTCCTGGTGATCGGCGATACCGTTCTCGGTGACCCACAACGGTTTTCCGTACGACGCCGCGACTTCCAGCACCTCCCGGAAACCGCCGGGGTCGGTCGGCTGGTTGAAGTCGCTGCACGTCGGCTCGGAAGCCGAGCATCGCACCGGCAGGCCTTTCAGGAACGGGAAGCCAGGGATGGGCGCCACACCGAAGCCTTGCACCGCTTGTGACCCGTAGTACTGCACCCCCATGAAGTCGACCTTGTTCTTGAATTCGTCGTGGACTTCGTTGGCCTGTTTGATGCCATCGAAGTTGGCGTCGACCCAGCCGTCGATCACCGCGTTGGGGAACCACTTGTTGTAGTACTGATTCCACGCATCGGCGGCCTGCACATCGAGCGGGTTGACCGGGTTGGCCGGGCGAGCCGGGATCATGTTGTTGGTGAATCCGACGAACGCCGCCGGCTGGCCGGCCTTGGCGATCTTGGTGTCCCACTGGTGGATCGCGTCGTAGGCCGCAACATGCCCCTTGGCCTCATTCACGAGGAACGTCGATGCGAGGTCGGGTCGGATCACGCCGGGCGGCCAGTTCGGCAGCACGCCGGGAATGGCAAGAAACTCGGTCAGCACCGGAGGGAACGGTTCGTTGAGCGTCGTCCAGATGTCGACCTGGTCGCCGTACTTCCATGCGACATACGCGGCGTACTTCTCGAACTCGGCCGGGGTCGTCGGCGACAGCCAACCAGCAGCAGGCGCGGGCAGGCCCAATTGGATCAGGGGCCGGGCCACGATCGGGTCATGCACCCACGTCGGCAACGTGAAGTGGTTGACCGAAACCAGCGGCTCGAGGTTGTGCGCGCGCAACGAGGCGAACACGTCGCGATAGTGTTGCACCTCTTCCTGGTTGGCCAGCGCGTCGAGGGCTTGCAGATCGGCCAGGCTGACCGTGCCGCCCTCGTCGGAGATATCAACGGAGGCAGTCGAATTCGAGAAGATCCGGCTCCACTCGATGCTCATCCGGAAGGTATCCATGCCCAGTTGGTCGCGGGCAAGCGCAGCGTCACTCTCATAGGAGAAGTAACTGCCAGGCCCGTTCTCCGGCACGCCGTTGGCGATGCCCAACAGCTGATTGATCGAGTCGTGCACCCACTTGTACCAATCGGAATTCGGGTCGACCGGTGAGCCGGGGCCGCCTTCGGCCTGGAACCCGGCGTGGGCGACGCCCCAGTGGAAACTCGCGGGGAACGACAGGTCGACACCGGCCACCGGGTCGACGTTGACGGTGATGGTTTGCGCCACCGCGTCACCGCCGCCCGGGTTGATGAAGTTGCCCAGGATCGGCACGAACTTCAGCAACCCCATGGGACCATGCACGTGCAGGCCCGCCGCCTTGTCGCTGACCACGACCGTGAACTCGTCGGTTCCGCCGACCGCAGCCATCGCGTTCATCGGTCGGTAGGTGAAGTTTCCGTCCTGGTCCACCTCGAGCGTTCCGCCGTTGAGCGGCCTGCCGATCACGGTGTAGGTGAGCGGATCCCCGTCGGGGTCGACGGCACCAATGCTGCCCGTGATCAGGCCGTTCTGCTGGGGGTTGACCACAGGGTTGACCCGCGGTGTGCCGTTGAACAATTCACGGCGGACCCACGCCAGTAGGGTCCACGCCGTCGGAGGCTGGGCGGGCGCCGAAGGCAAACCGGCCGCGAACGGGTCGAGCACCGCCTTGACCAGGCTCGACACCAGGCCGCCGACGTAGGTGACGACGGTGCCCGGGTCGTAGGCCGTCGGCCATGGCCGCAGGGACGGGACGCGAGGTGTGGGCAGCGCCGTGGTGACCGCGGCCGTCTTCGTCTGGAGCGTCGACGAAACCGTCTGCGCGGCAAAGGATTTCATGGGAGCATCCGCTTCCGAGGCGGTGGGCGCCGGTTGCGGAACGGTTGCGGAGTCGTCGGTGTGTTCCACTTCGGTGGCGGCGACCTTGGTCGCGGGTGAATTCGCGGTCTTGGCAGCGTCCGCGGACTTTGCCGCGCTCTTGGGTCGGGACTTCTTCGTCGGCTTGGTTTCCTCGTCGTCGTTCGACGTCGAACTGGTGTGCGCGCCGCCGCTGCTGCCCATGACAGCTGTCGGGGGCTCCGGCTTGGTCGGCTCACCCGAGGGTGCGGCGGTGTCCGAATCGTTCGACTGTCCGGCCGCGTCCGAGGTGGTCGCGTCCGAGGTGGTCGTCGACGAATCAGTCGCCGACGAATCGGGCGTGTCGGCCCACGCGCTCCCAGCCCCGTATCCGGTAGCCACCGCGACGCCGAAACCCAGCGCTACGGCCAACGCCCCGACCCGACCGACATACATCGATGAACGCATGGTTCTTCGTATACGCCAGCAATCAATGGCGCTGCGGGGTTTTGCGAAAGACGGCTACCGACGCAAGCCGGCCAGCAAGCGCTGGTGCATCGGCGGTGCAGGCGCCGCCGCCGCCGCGAGCATGTCGCTGACGGTGGTGAACTTGCCGCGGGGGCGCTGCCCGCCGCCCCTGGCGATTTCGGCGGCGTCGATGGCCTTCCACCCCGCGCCGTCGACGACGTCGGGCCGGCGACTGCGCACCAGCTTGTCCAGCGCCTTGGCGACCGGGTCGGTGAGCAGGCCATGGTTGTAGTCGGCCACTAGGTTGTGCACCGTCTGCGCCGCACACGACTTGTTGGTGCCGATGAAACCGGTGGGGCCGCGCTTGATCCAGCCTGCGACATAACTGCCCGGCGCACCGATGACGCGGCCGCCGTCGTTGGGCACCACGGCGGCGGACTCGTCGAACGGCAGCCCTCGAATCGGCTTGCCGCGATAGCCAATCGACGTCAGCACCAAGCCGGCCGACAGCGTACGCATCTCGTCGGTGCTAGTGACGCTGAACTCCACACCGTCTACGCGCGTGTCCCCCGCAATGCGGTTGGGCGTGAGGTTGTACGCGAACCGAATACGCGGACGAGTGCACGGAGCGGACGCATCGCCGAGCTTGCTCAAGATCTCGAGTTTGTTGCGCGTCAACGAATCTGAGGCCTCGCCCAGATCACGCAACACCAGTTCACGGTCGGCCACATCGAGCACCACGTCACAAGTCGACGTCAGGCCGATCAGTTCTGGCAGGGTGAACGCCGAGTCGGCGGGCCCGCGCCTGGCCGCTATCACCACTTCGGTGACCCTCGACTCATGCAATGCGGCCAGAGCGTGGTCGGCGATATCGGTGCGGGCCAGCACGTCGGGGTCGCTGGTCAGAATGCGCGCCACGTCGAGAGCGACGTTGCCGTTGCCGATGACGACCACTCGCTCGTCGGCCAAATCGATTGGCAGGTCCACGTATTCGGGGTGTCCGTTGAACCAGGCGACCACCTCCGTGGCGGTTGCTGTGCCGGGCAGGCCCATGCCATCGATGTCGAGCCTGCGATCGCTCGGCGCGCCGACGGCATACAGCACGGCGTGGTGATGGGCCAGTAGCTCGTCATGTGTCAGGTCCGATCCCACCTCGACGTTGAGGTAGAACCGGAACCCGCGCCGCCCGGCGATTTTGTCGAACAGTTTGGTCACCCGCTTGGTGCTCTGGTGGTCGGGCGCCACCCCGGCCCGCACCAAGCCGTACGGTGTCGGCAACCGTTCGAAAACATTGACCCGCACGTCCTGCTGGGTGAGCAGTTCATCGGCGGCGTACATGGCCGCGGGCCCGGATCCGACGATCGCCACCGTCAATGGGCCACCCGCACGCGCCTCGACATAGGGCGCCTCGAGTACCGGCGCCAGCTTCGAGGTCGGCGGGAGCTTGCCCTCGCGTTTCGGATAGAACGACGCGTTCAGTTCGATGAACGGCAACTGCTCGGGCTCGAGCCTGGTATCCGGCGCGATCGCGCCGACCGGGCAGGCCGATACGCAGGCGCCGCAGTCGACACATGCCGCCGGATCGATGTAGAGCATCTCGGCGGTGGCGAAACCCGGTTCATCCGGTGACGGGTGGATGCAGTTGACCGGGCACGCGTAGACACACGATCCGTCGCTGCAACACGACTGGGTGATCACATGGGGCACGAGCGGTGTGTCCTTCGGATTATGCGGCGGCCACCACGTGCTGCCGCTGCGGCTCGCTACGGTAGCGACTGGGCCTGCCGTCGATCTTGCAGATTCGCCACACCAGCTTCGCGACCGGGTTGATCAGCCCGGTGTCCTTGCACAGCATCCGGACATCGCCGAACATGTCGCGCAGCATCTGCCGGGATTCCGGCGATTTGAAGAACACCTCCTTGCGCACAGAGCGCGGAATGTCGAACTCTTTCCAGAACGCTCTGGGCGGCACGATGATCGCCGAGCACAACACACGCATCACGATCGGCACATAAATCGAAAGCCAGAATCGCTTGCGCCGCGGCAGCGCGGGGATTCGCTTGCGCAGGTATTCATGCGCGAACGAAATGTGGCGCGCCTCCTCGGCGACGTGGATCGCCATCACCCGCTCCATGATCGGGTGAAGCGACTTGCCTTCGCGCAGCACGTTTTTCTGGGTGTGGTCGATCGGCTCCTCGCCGGCGAGGATGCCGAACCAGAACGGAATGGGCAGCGGCCCGGCCACCAGCGGGATGAACGGCTGAACCCACTTCAACAACCGCGGCATTCCGGGCACGTCGGCGCCGATGCGGTTCACCATCTCCTGGAACATCATCGTGTGGTTGCACTCTTCGACCGCCTCGTGCAGGCAGTACCGGTACTCCGGGGAGCCGTTCGGCGTCCAGAACGAGTACTCCATCAGGCCGCGAATCAGGATCGACTCGAAGTGCAAGCCGACCTTGGCCACGTTGGCCTGACGCCACATGCCGATCTCGATCTGACGTTCCTTGGGCTGCGCCTGATACCACGGATGGCGGCCGAACGGATCCGTGCCCGGCAGGATCCAGCGCTCGTCGTTCTCGACCACCTTGAACTCGGGCGCATCCCAGTCGATGTCGGTGTACGGGTTGAAATTGCGCCGCACCGACCCCTCGGACAGTGTGGTCAGCATCTCCACGTACTCGGTGTCGTCGCTCACTTCCATGTTGCGTCGCCACCGTCGGACCAGCTTCGTGCGAGCCATTCGAGACCTCCCGTGAGGTTTACATTCGAGCCCTAATGTCCAAAGACGGTACCGCAGGTATCGCCTATTGACCAGACCCGCTTCCTGGATGTGGCGCGTCGGCCCCGCACGTCGGATATGTGATACGAACCACACCGGTACGGCCGCGGCGCACTGACTCGGGCCCTACCGCGTGCCGAAGTCCCCCGCCGCCGTCATCTTGCTGCCGTTGCCGACTGCCGAGAACCCCGCGTCGGTGAACCGGCAGTCGGTGATGATCGCGCGGTGCCCCGGGCTGTTCATCCACCAGGAGACCGCGGCGGCCGGGGTACCGCCGGCGCCGGTGCCCCAGAAGACGATCTCGCCGATCGTCGAGTACGGCGTGTAGCCAGCGGCGGCGACACGTTGGTCGAGTGTGGAGCCGTCCGAACCGGTGTGGTCGACAACGCCGTTGAGAAGCATGTCGTTGGCCTGCCGGGCCGCCGACGCAGTCAGCTGGGCATTGGCCGCAACGGGACCGCATCCATTCGCCGCGCGCATGGCATTGATCTGATTGAGCACCGCGCTGCCCTGGTCGCCGTCGGCGTTCACCGGTGCGGCAACGGTCACGGTCGCTGCGCACGCCGCCAGCAACACCGTCGCTGTCCGTTTATCCATCGAACGAGCCCTCGTAGCAACAGCCCGACCCGTTTCAGTATGTGCCGATACGAGGCGTGTTCAACCGCTTTTCGGTTAGTTCCGTTCGGTCACTACTCTTGACCGCATGGCCGAACTCACCATCCCCGCCGACCTCAAACCCGCCGACGGTCGTTTCGGCTGCGGACCCTCCAAGGTGCGCCCCGAGCAACTGCAGGCGCTGGCCGCCGCGGGCAGTCTGTTCGGCACCTCGCACCGGCAGGCGCCGGTCAAGAACCTCGTCGGACGGGTCCGCGACGGGCTGCGCCAATTGTTCTCGCTACCAGACGGTTACGAGGTCGTCCTCGGCAACGGCGGGTCGACGGCGTTCTGGGACGCCGCGGCGTTCGGGCTGATCGACAAGCGCTCGCTGCATCTGACCTACGGTGAATTCAGCGCGAAGTTCGCCTCGTGCGTGGTGAAGAACCCGTTCGTCGGCGAGCCCATCATCGTCAAGGCCGACCCCGGCAGCGCCCCGAAGCCGCAGTCGGATCCGTCCGTCGACCTGATCGCGTGGGCGCACAATGAAACCTCGACCGGAGTCGCGGTGCCGGTGCAACGGCCCGACGGTTCGGGCGATGCGCTGATCGCGATCGACGCCACCTCGGCCGCGGGCGGCCTGCCCGTCGACATCACCGAAGTCGACGTCTACTACTTCGCGCCGCAGAAGAACTTCGCCGGTGACGGCGGACTGTGGCTTGCCATCCTGTCCCCCGCCGCGCTGGCCCGTGTCGACGCCATCGCCGCCGCAGACCGCTGGGTGCCCGACTTCCTGTCGCTGCCGATCGCGATCGACAACAGCACCAAGAATCAGACGTACAACACCCCGGCGATCGCGACGCTGATCCTGCTGGCCGAGCAGATCGACTGGTTGCTGGGCAATGGCGGTCTGGACTGGGCGGTGAAGCGGACCGCCGACTCGTCGCAGCGGCTGTACAACTGGGCCGAGGCGTCGAAATTCGCCACCCCGTTCGTCGCCGATCCGGCGTTGCGTTCGCAGGTGGTCGGCACGATCGACTTCTCCGATGACGTCGATGCCGCCGCGGTCGCCAAGACGCTGCGCGTCAATGGCATCGTCGACACCGAGCCATATCGCAAACTCGGACGCAACCAACTGCGAGTCGGTATGTTCCCCGCCGTCGAACCCGACGACGTCAGCGCGCTCACCAAGTGCATCGACTGGGTGGTCGAACGGCTCTGACGCCCGCTAACCGGGCAGTCCCTGCTCTTCCTTCGGCAGCGGGGCGGGTCCCTTCAAGGCCGGTTCGGCCTTGCCAACCGATGGTGAATCCGCCGGTGCGGTTGGGGTCTGCGTCACACCGGTCTGCATCGTCGAACCCGACGCCGAGTCGATCGACTCCGTCGTCGCCACTGCCACCGCACCGAATCCGACCGCCGCGCTGGCCGCGATCACGCCAAGGACTCTCACCTTGTGTGCGTTCATGTCTGCTCCTTCACACCCCCGTACGCGTCACTCCCTCAGGATGTAGCGAACAAAGGGCGAAAAATATTCGGCTGCGAGCAAGCGAATGTGATCGGCGCAGGCAGACGTGTTTGCGAAGCGCCCAGCGTGTCAGCCCGGTAACGAGGACATAACACAGTAGGGTCCATCTGAACCGGGCTTGGGTTTTGGGCCGGAGGAGGTCTTATGCGGGAACTCAAAGTCGTCGGACTCGACATCGACGGCAAACGAATCATCTGCGAGGCCGAGGGCCTCGGCGAGAAGTTCCTGCTCCGGCCCGACGATCGGCTTCGCGCCGCCATGCGCGGCGACAAGATCAACCCGACGGAACACAACACCGACACCGAGGTCCAAAACGTGCTGCGTCCCAAGGAGATTCAGGCCAAGATCAGGGCGGGCGCATCCGTCGAGCAGGTCGCATCCGGGGCAGGGGTCGACATCGAGCGCGTCCAGCGGTTCGCCCACCCGGTGTTGTTGGAGCGCGCGCGGGCAGCCGAGCTGGCGACGGCGGCGCACCCGGTGCTCCCGGACGGACCCTCGGTGCTGACACTGCTGGAGACGGTGACCGCGGCGCTGGTGGCCCGCGGGCTGGATCCGGACACCACCAACTGGGACGCGTGGCGCAACGAGGACGGGCGCTGGACCGTCCAGCTGGGCTGGAAGGCGGGCCTGTCCGACAACGTCGCGCACTTCCGGTTCACCCCTGGCGCGCACGGCGGCACCGTCACCGCGTTCGACGACGCCGCATGTGAACTGGTCGACCCGGACTTCGCCCGGCCGCCGCTGCGGCCGCTGGCCCCGGTGGCCGAACTCGAATGTCCGGAGCCGGAACCGCAGCTGCCGATCGAAACACCGGAGCCGCCGCCCGCGCCGAAGCCGGCGCGCGCCCGCAAGAGCAAGCCCGCGGTCCCCGCGTGGGAGGACGTGCTGCTCGGCGTGCGCTCCAGCGGACAACGCTGAGGCGTCTTACCGAAGGACCCCGCCGAGGGCCATCGCCAGCAGCGCGAGCCACGCCCCGGCGACCCCGACGCCGGAACCCAACACGAACCATCGCCACACCGGCAGCTGCCGCCAGCCCCACACGGTCGGGGCCAGCCCGCCGACGGCGACCAGGTTGAGCCCGACGGCGAGCAGCGGATGCACGCGGGTCAGCCCCAGGCTGAGCACCACGACGGCCGCCGCAGTGACGGCCGCAACGAACCCAGCCACCGTCAGCCCCAGCGCCCACGGGGTCGAGTCGTCGGTCACTCCCGCAATCTAGCCCGTTCGTAGAACGCTAGCGCGGCGGCGGTGGCGACGTTGAGGGAATCGGTGCCGCGGGACATCGGAATCCGCACCCGCATGTCACTGGCCCGCATCACGGATTCGGTCAGACCCGGTCCCTCTGCCCCGACGAGAAAGGCGACCTTGTCCGCTGCCACCTCTGCCATCGCGTCGGCGAGCGTGCGGGCCGACGGCCCGGGCGTCATCGCAAGCAATCGGAACCCGTTGTCCCGCAGTGTTCGAAGATCACGAGGCCACGCTTGCGCCCATGCGTACGGAACCAGCAGCGCATGCCCCATCGACACCCGGACCGCCCGCCGGTACAGCGGGTCGGCGCAGCCCAAGCCGAACACCACCGCGTCCACCGCAAGGCCTGCCGCGTTGCGGAAGATCGATCCGAGGTTCTCGTGATCATTCACGCCCTCGAGCACCGCGACCGTGCGGGCCCCCTCGATCACCTGGGCGACGGTGAGTTCGGGCGGGCGGGACGCCGACGCCAGCACGCCGCGGTTGAGGTGAAATCCGACCACCTCGGCCATCACGTCGGCGCCGACCCGGTAGTACGGCGCATCGATGCCGACCAGGTCGGCGGCCAGTTCGCCTAGTCGACGGTCGGTGCCGAGCAATGCGCGCGGACGGAACCGGGAAGCCAGCATGCGTTGCACCACCAACACGCCCTCGGCGATCACCAGCCCCTTACCGCTCGGCAGATCGGGCCTGCGATCCACACTGTTGAGATCGCGGAAGTCGTCGAGCCTGGGGTCCGCAGGGTCGGCGATGTCGATTACGTTGCTGCTCACGCGCTTTCGTCGACAATGCCAGACATCAGGTCCGCCGCGACCAGAAGGGTCCTGCGCTGGTCCGGTTCCAGACGGTCCAACCGCCGCTTGAGCCATTCCTGGCTGGCCCGGCGCTCAGCCTCGATCAGGTCGACGCCGGCCCTCGACACCGACACCAGCACCTGCCTGCCGTCGGCGGGATGGGCTGTCCGCGCGACGAATCCGAGTTCGCACAACGACGCGATCACCCGCGTCATCGACGGTGGCCGGACACGCTCGCGCGTGGCTAACGCGCCGGGTGTCATCGGCCCTTCCTTGGCAAGCGTCGACAGGGCCGACAGTTGGGTGAGCGAAACGTGGGAATCCGGACGCCTGAACCGCAATTGGCGAGCCAGACGGATGACTGCCAGCGACAGATCGCTCGCCAGCCGGGCGTCGACGTCTTTCACAGCGCAAAGACTACCTAGGTCGTCTCTAGAAGGTCGCGTTAATCCGATACCTTGTCAGCGTGGCTCCGGAACCGCCCGCCCTGCCGGCTGCTCTACTCAAGCCGTGGCCGGTCATCGTCGTGATCACGACGGGTTGGCTTGTCGCCGTCGTCCTGGCATTCACCGTGCCGGGACTGCACGAGTGGCGCCCGTTCACGGTCGCCGGCCTCGCGGTCGGCGCGTTGGGCACGTCGATCGTGCTGTGGCAGCGGCGCGCGGTGCGCCGCGGATCGCGCGGGGCGCAAACCGGGCTCAGCTGAATTCGATTGAGGAGAGATGATGGCAGCCCCGCTTCTACAAGCAAAGATCGACATCGATGCGCCGGTCGCCAAGGTGTGGGCGTTGGTCTCGGATCTGAGCCTGATGCCGCAGTGGAGCCCGCAGTGCCGTGCGATGAAGGCGCTCGGACCGCTGCGGCAAGGCACCATGACCGTCAACCTGAACCGGCGCAACCGGCTGGTCTGGCCGACGACGAGCGTGGTCACCGAGTTCATCCCTGAGAAAAAGTTGGCCTTCCGAGTGCCGATCAACCGGACCATCTGGAGCTACGAGCTGGAGCCCACGGAGTCCGGTACCCGGCTCACCGAGACCCGCCACGCCGAGAACGGCACCAGCGCGTTCTCCAACATGAGCATCAACACGTTGATGGGCGGTGTGCCGAGCTTCGAACAGGAACTGATCGAGGGGATGAACGCGACGCTGTCGCGCATCAAAGCGGCCGCGGAACGTTAACTCTCGGAACTCTCGGGCTCGACCACGTCGAGCACGCCGTCATCGAACGGGTCATACACCGGCGACCCGGTGCCGGGCGGTTGGGGCGTGTCCGAGTGGGCGCCGCAACCGTATTCGGAGTCGACGACGTGTCCGTCGGCGGCCAACCCGTTGGCACACACACCGAACATCGTGCCCAGCGCCCCTGCCAGCGGAACATAGAAGCCGCAGTCACGGCAGACGCGGCGGGTGGACCTGGCCATCGCCGAGCCGGGTCCGAACTCCCCGTCGTGCCAGCGCTGCGCGGCATCGCTGCGGCCCAACTCGCTGAGCACCTGACGGCGGCCCAACCCCACCTCCACCGCGACCTCGTCGATCTGCGGATCGCCGGTGGCCAGGTAGCCGGGCACAAGGCGCGGGTCATCGGCGGCAGGCGCGAGCAGATCCCCTGGGCTCAGGTCGCCGGGCTTGATGCGTTCCTGCCACGGCACCCACTTGGGGGCCAGCAACGCCGTCGGGCCAGGCACCAAAACGACCTCGCTAATCGTGGCATGGTCGGCGCCAGGGCAGGCGGCCACCACGACGGCCCACTGCCAGCCGCGGTAACCAGGCATGTCGGCGAGGAAGCGATGGGTGGCGGCGGTCGGGTCCTCGAAGCTGGCCCCCAGATACTCGCCAACGGTGTCCTCACCGCTGAACTCGACGATCGCCGCGCGCGCCTGCTCGACGGCGCCCATCAGCACCGTCTCCAGATCGGGGCGATCTTCGGTGTCCACGCTGTCCATCGCCATCAATAGTGCCTGACCCGCGAGCGTCGAGCCACACCGGTCGCCTGCACCCCCGCTACCGCCGAGATGGTGGAGAATCGTGGGGTGACCGGATCGCGGCGTGACCCTCGCTACTTCCCGCCGCGCCCGCCGTCTGATGAACACCCGGGAATGGCGAACTATCCCAGCGAACCGAACGTCGACGGCGGCTATCGGCGCTCGCGCCGGTCGACGCCCAGCGCCAATCGCTGGCTACCGCCGCTCGACGAGCCGGCGCGGCCGTATACATCGCAGCCCCCACCACCGCGGGGCGCGGGCGAGAAGGTCACCGTCACCAGGGCGGCCGCCCAGCGCAGCCGCGAAATGGGTTCCAAAATGTACGGTTTGGTGCACCGCGCGGCTACCGCCGACGGTGCCGACAAATCGGGCCTGACCGCGCTGACGTGGCCGGTGGTGGCGAACTTCGCCGTCGACGCGGCGATGGCCGTCGCGTTGGCCAACACCCTGTTCTTCGCCGCAGCGTCCGGGGAGAGCAAGGGCAGGGTGGCGCTGTACCTGTTGATCACCATCGCGCCGTTCGCGGTGATCGCGCCGCTGATCGGTCCCGCGCTGGACCGGTTGCAGCACGGCCGCCGGGTCGCGCTGGCCATGTCGTTCGTGTTGCGCACCGCGCTGGTGATGGTGCTGGTCGCGAACTACGACGGCGCCACGGGAAGTTATCTGTCGTGGGTGCTGTATCCGTGCGCGCTGGGAATGATGGTGCTGTCCAAGTCATTCAGCGTGCTGCGCAGCGCGGTGACCCCGCGCGTGCTGCCGCCGACGATCGACCTGGTACGGGTCAACTCGCGCCTCACGACGTTCGGTCTGCTCGGCGGGACGATGGTCGGCGGGGCGATCGCCGCGGGCGCGGAGTACCTGCTCGGCCTCGTCCACCTGCCCGGTGCGCTGTACGTGATCGTCGCGGTGACGCTCGTCGGCGCGGCGCTGTCGATGCGGATCCCGAAATGGGTCGAGGTGACCGAGGGCGAAGTGCCGACGACGCTGTCGTACCACGGCCGCAGCGGCGAGTTGCGGCGTCACCCAGATCAGCACAAGTCGTCGGCGGAGCCGCGACAGCCCTTGGGCCGCAACATCATTGCCGCGCTGTGGGGCAATTGCACGATAAAGGTGATGGTCGGCTTCCTGTTCCTGTACCCCGCGTTCGTCGCCAAGTCGCACGATGCCAGCGGGTGGGAGCAGTTGCGCATCCTCGGGGTGATCGGCGCGGCGGCGGCCATCGGCAACTTCGCAGGCAACTTCACCGCGGCACGGTTGAAGCTCGGCCATCCAGCGCTGCTTGTGGTGCGCTGCGCGACCGCGGTCACGGTATTCGCGTTGGCCACCGCGCTAACCGGAAATCTGATGGTCGCGGCCGTCGCGACTCTCATCACCTCGGCCGCCGCGGCGATCGCGAAGGCCTCGCTGGACGCGTCGCTGCAAGATGATCTACCCGAGAAGTCCCGAGCGTCGGCGTTCGGGCGCTCGGAGTCGTTGTTGCAGTTGGCCTGGGTGGCGGGCGGTGCGACGGGCGTGCTGGTGTACACCGATCTGTGGGTCGGCTTCACGGCGATCAGCGCGGTGCTGATCATCGGGCTTGCTCAGACGGTCGTCAGCTACTACGGCGAATCACTGATACCGGGTCTCGGCGGCAACCGTCCAGTGCTCGCCGAGCAGCAGGGCGGACGGCCGGACCGGGCGGCGGTGGCGCCCGAGTGAAGCGTGTCGTCGCCTCGCTGGCGATCGTGGTCTTCGTCGCGTCTGTGCTGACTGGCGTGCTGGTTTGGTGGCTTGCGCAGCATCCCCCGTCGCAGCACCCACAGATCAGCGCCTATTCGGATGGCCAGTTGGTCAGGGTGGGGCCTTACCGGTTCTGTGAGGTGCTCAACCCCACCGATTGTGATACCCCGAGAACCGACGGCGAGCTGACCGTTGACCCGAAGCACACCGTACAGCTGTCGGTACCTCCCGAAATCGCCCGTGCGCCATGGGTTTTGGTGCGTTCCTACGAGGGCTCCGACGTCGTCGACGAGTTCCGGCCGGACACCAAGCTTGCCGTCACCATTCCCACCGTGGATCCGCACCGCGGCAGGTTGTTCGGAATCGCCGTGCAACTGCCGACCTTGGTCCGCGACGAAGCGGGCAACGAGTTCCCGGTCCCACACGCCGAGTGGTCGGTGCGGACAGTTTGGGACCGGTAGCCGCTATCCGGCGCCGTGCCCGTCTGGCACCAGCTCGCCTTCCCGCGTCGGTCCGGGCGGGCTGCCGTCGCCAAACGGTCTGCCGCCCAAGGCTTCTCGGCCGTGCGGGGTCAGCCAGTTGGACAGGTCGGGGCCCTTCGGCACCACCTGCGTCGGGTTGATGTCCTTGTGCACGATGTAGTAGTGCTGCTTGATCTGCACGAAGTCGATGGTGTCGCCGAAGCCGGGCGTCTGGAACAGATCCCGCGCATAGGCCCATAGCACCGGCATCTCGGCGAGCTTCTGCCGATTGCACTTGAAGTGCCCGTGATAGACGGGGTCGAACCGCGCCAGCGTGGTGAACAACCGCACGTCGGCCTCGGTGATCGTGTCGCCGACCAGGTATCGCTGGTCGGTCAGTCGCTCGGTCAGCCAGTCCAGCGCGGTGAACAACCGGTCGTAGGCCTTGTCGTAGGCGTCCTGCGAGCCGGCGAAACCGCACCGGTACACGCCGTTGTTCACCTCGGTGTAGATGCGCTGGGCGACCTCGTCGATTTCGTCGCGCGACTTCTCGGGATACAACTCGGGGGCACCTTCGCGGTGGAACTTGGCCCACTCGGTCGAGAAGTCCAGCGTTATCTGGGGGAAGTCGTTGGTGACGACCTCCCCGGTCGCCACCTCGACGATCGCTGGCACCGTGATGCCCTTGGGGTAGTCGGGGAACCGCTTGAGGTAGGCGTCCTTGAGCCGAGGGATCTTCAGCACCGGATCGACGCCGCCGGGATCCAGGTCGAAGGTCCAGCTGTCCTCGTCGTGTGTCGGGCCGCAGAACCCAATGGAGAGCACGTCTTCCAGGCCGAGCAGACGGCGCACGATGATGGTCCGGTTGGCCCACGGGCAGGCCCGCGCGACGACAAGTCGGTAGCGATCGGGTTCGACGGGGTAACCGTCGCGCCCGTCGGCCGTGATGCGGGTGGTGATGTAATTGGTGTCGCGGTTGAACTCGCCACCGCCTGCGACGTATGCCATGCCCCCAGCATGCCAGCGTCGAGTGGCCGGTTATGGCACGGGTACGTCGCGAAAACGTGAATTAAGTGGCCACTCGGCCAGACGTCACGCGTCGAGTTCGCGGGCGACCGCCCGCACCACCTCGGAAACGCGGCGGGCGACCTTGCGGTCGGGGTAGCGGCCCTTGCGCAACTCGGGCTGCACCGTGCCCTCGAGGAGCGTGATCATGTCCTCGACCATGCCGTGCAGCTCGTCGGGCGTGTGCTTGTGCTCGGCGGCCGCGGCCTCGCGACGGGTCCGCGTCAGGCTGGGCGGCGGGTCGATCAGCTTGAGGCTCAACGCCTGCGGGCCGCGGCGCCCGGCAGCCACCCCGAACTCGACACGTTGCCCGGCCTTCAAACCCTCGACACCGGCGGGCAGCGCCGAGGACCGGACGTAGACGTCCTCGCCGTCTTCCTGCGACAGAAAGCCGAAGCCCTTCTCGGCGTCGTACCACTTAACCCGGCCGGTCGGCACTGGTCTCACCCGCTTGTCTCTCAAGAATTGACTACATATGGATACATAAGGAACGCGTCCCGCCTGCGCCGGGACGCGTTCAGGTGATCTTACTCGGAGGCCACAGCCGCCATCACCCCCTTATATCGGTAGTCTTGAACGACCGCTGGAGGGAAGATGCGCCTGCTTTTGAACATCATCTGGCTGCTGTTCGGCGGCCTGTGGCTGGCGCTTGGCTATCTGCTGGCGGCGCTCATCTGTTTCGTGCTGATCGTCACGATTCCGTTCGGCTTCGCCGCACTGCAGATTGCGTCGTATGCGCTGTGGCCGTTCGGCCGCACGATCGTCGACAAGCCGGGGACGCGGCCGGGCGCGCTGATCGGCAACGTCATCTGGGTCATCTTGTTCGGCATCTGGCTGGCCATCGGCCACGTGCTCACCGCCGTCGCGATGGCCGTCACGATCATCGGCATCCCGCTCGCGCTGGCCAACCTGAAGCTGATCCCGGTGTCATTGCTGCCGCTGGGCAAGGAGATCGTGCCCGTCGACAACCAACCGGTGCGGGCCGCCGCATGACCGTCACCGAACTCGGCGTCCCTTCCGTGCAGCGCCCCGTGAAGGGAATGCCCATCGACGGACCGATGGTCGACACGTACGGCCGCATCGCGACCGACCTGCGGGTGTCGTTGACCGATCGATGCAACCTGCGCTGCACCTACTGCATGCCCGCCGAGGGGCTGAACTGGTTGCCCGGTGAGCAACTGCTGCGCACCGACGAGTTGGCGCGGCTGCTGCGCATCGCAGTCACCAGGCTCGGCATCACCAGTGTCCGCTTCACCGGCGGCGAACCGCTGGTGGCCAAACACCTCGAAGACGTCGTCGAGGCCACCGCGTCGTTGCGGCCCCGGCCAGAGATCACGTTGACCACCAACGGAATTGGACTCGACAAGCGCGCCGCCAAGCTCAAACGCGCCGGGCTCGACCGGATCAACGTCTCACTCGACACTGTCGATGCCGCCCGGTTCGCCCGCATCACCCGCCGCGACCGGCTGCATGACGTGGTCAAGGGACTCGCGGCCGCGAAGGCCGCGGGGCTCGACCCGGTGAAGGTCAATGCGGTGCTCGACCCGGTCACCGGGCTCGACGACGCCGTCGCGCTGCTGCGGTTCTGCCTCGACCACGGTTACCAGCTGCGCATCATCGAGCAGATGCCGCTGGACGCGGAGCATCAGTGGAAGCGCGGCAAGGCCATCGCCGCCGACGACGTGCTCGCCGCCCTTCGCCAGCACTTCGATCTGCAGCCGGACCAGGAGCCGCGGGGCTCGGCGCCCGCCGAGTTGTGGGACGTCGACGGCGGGATGGGCAAGGTCGGCATCATCGCCTCGGTGTCGCACGCCTTCTGCGCGGCCTGCGACCGCACCCGGCTCACCGCCGACGGGCAGATCCGCAACTGCCTGTTCTCCCGCCACGAAACCGATCTGCGCCGACTGATGCGCGCGGGCGCCGACGACGACGCGCTTGCCGCCGCGTGGCGGGCCACCATGTGGGTCAAGGCCGCAGGCCACGGCATCAACGATCCGGACTTCGTGCAACCGGACCGTCCCATGAGCGCGATCGGCGGCTGATGTGTCGGTGAAGGTGACAGTTCGCTACTTCGCCGCAGCCCGCGCGGCGGCCGGATTCGACGACGAGATCATCGGCGTCGCGCCGGGCACCACGGTCGCTGCGCTGGTGCAAACACTTGGCGACCGCGATCCGACACTGGCGAAGGTGCTGAGCCGATGCTCATATCTCTGCGATGGAATTGCGGTGCGGGACTTGGGGTTGACACTCAACGACACCCAAACAGTTGACGTTCTTCCCCCGTTCGCCGGCGGGTAAGCGTGATTTGCGTCACATCACGGAATGGTCACAAGATGACCACGAACTGTTATCTGTGAAAACGCACCTGCGAAAACGCGTTGCCGTCTTGGGCATTTAGAGCCCTTTTAAGATTTGCCTGTAGCCGAATCGCCGTGCTCGCCAAAAGGTGACGTGGCCAACGCGATTCGTTAGCGTTGCGTCCCAAGCCAGCGACCCCTAATCGTTTGGCCCGCCGTGCTCAACTACGCCGAGCTCCATCCGTTGAGCCACGGGACAACGACGAACAACCTGGATGGAGGCGGGGGACCCAATCGGTCCACCGAACAAGAAGGACCAGGAGCCGCTTGCGGCCCCTTGGGGTGAAGCCGTGCCGAGCACGGCCGGGCAACCTCTCCAGCCCGAACCCGACAGCTGACCTCGTAGGCGTGCATGAGAGGACCTAGCGCACCTATGAGTGGACGGCACCGCAAGCCCACTGCATCGGCAGTAAACGTCGCGAAGATCGCCTTCACCGGCGCCGTAATCGGAAGCGGAAGCCTCGCCCTGGCCGGGCAAGCCAGCGCTGCGACCGACGGCGAATGGGACCAGGTCGCGCGATGCGAGTCGGGCAACAACTGGGCGATCAACACCGGAAACGGCTACCAGGGCGGGCTGCAGTTCTCGCCGAGCACCTGGGCTTCGCACGGCGGCGGCCAGTATGCGCCTGCCGCGCACATGGCCACCAAGGAAGAGCAGATCGCGGTCGCCGAGCGCGTGCTCGCCACCCAGGGCAAGGGCGCGTGGCCGGTCTGCGGCCGGGGTCTTTCGGGCTCCACCCCACGCAACGTCGTCGAACCGCAACCGCTCGACAATCCCGACGTGAACGGCGAACTGCCCCCGCCGCCGGTCGATCCGCTCGCTCCCCCGCCACCGCCGGACGCCGCGCCGATCGACGCGCTGTCGGCCCCGCTGCCTGAGGCCCCGCCACCCGACGCGCCGCCCGATGCGCCGCCGGCTCCCGAGGCGGCCCCCGTCATCGACGCCGCGCTGGACGCGCCGTTGCCGCCCCCGCCGGCCGACGCAGCGCCGCCCGCCGACGCAGCGCCGCCCGCCGACGCGCCGCCGCCCGCGGATCCCTCGGCCGCTCCGCTGGCCGACGACTGGGATCACGCCGACGCCCCGCCACCCGCCGATCAGCCGCAGCTGTGGGCGCTGCATGCGCCCGCACCGCTCGACCCCGTACTGCCGCCGCTCCCGCCCGCCCCACCGGCTCCCCCGGCGCCGCCCGCGCCGGGGGCCGTTGCGGCACCCGCGCCGGATCCACTGGCCCCGCTCAACGCTGTCAACATCCCTGGCCCGGCCTTCGACGCCGCCAACCAGGCGATGACCGATCCTGCTGCTGCCGCCGCCGCGCTGCCGTCGCTGCCCGACGGCGTTCCGCACCTCGCCAGCCCCGACGCCCTGCCCCCTGGCTCGACGATGGATCCGAGTGCCAACGGCAACGACAGCCCGAACATCAGCTATCTCAAGGACCTGTGGCAAGCGGTCCAGAACCACGACATCAGCGGCAAGGAAGCGCTGATCATGGGGCTGTCGCAACGCGGGATGAACACGCCGTACCCGGACCAAGGACTTGGCCCGAACGTTCCGGTCGGCCCGGCGGTTCCCGCTGATCCGGCTGCGCCGCCGGCGCCTGGCGCACCGGTACCGCCGCCTGCGCCCGACGCGCCGGTCCTGCCGCCCGCCTAAGCGGTCAGGCCGAGTTCACCCACTCGTCGGAACCGTCGGCGAAGAACTGGTGTTTCCACACGGGTAGCCGCGCCTTGACGGTGTCGACAAGACGCGCGCACGTCTCGAACGCGGCCGCCCGATGGTCCGCGGCGACCGCAGCCACCAATGCCGCGTCGCCGATCTGCAGCGTGCCGATGCGGTGGCTGACCGCGATGGCCCGCACCCCCTTGGCGTCGGCCGCGATCTCGGCGGCCACGTCCGTCAGAATCTGGTGCGCAGTGGGGTGCGCGGAGTACTCGAGTCGGGTGACGGTGCGGCCGCCGTCGTGATCGCGAACCACGCCCGCGAATCCCACGACGGCTCCAGCGGATTCGTGCGCCACCAACGCCTCGTAATCCGAAAGTTCGATGAGGTGTTCGGTGAGTTCGACGCGAAGCACGACGGCCGTCATCGGGCGTGGTCCTTGCCGCTGAGTTGATCGAGTGCGTGGGCGAGCACATCGTCGAGCACCCCGATGCCGTCCTTGACCCCGCCCGTCGAGCCGGGAAGGTTGACGATCAGCGTTCGTCCGCTGACGCCGCACACCCCGCGCGAGAGCACCGACGTGGGCACGTGCGGCAGGCCCGACCGCCGGATCGCGTCGGCGAGACCGGGGATCTGGTAGTCGACAAGGCCCGCGGTGATGTCGGCGGTGCGGTCCGTCGGCGAGATCCCTGTCCCGCCGGACGTGATGATCACGTCGACGTTCTCGCCGAGCGCCGCGGACAGCGCGGTGCCGACGTCGGCGCCGTCCGGCACCACCACCGGAGCCGGTGTGGCGATGCCCTGTTCGTTGAGCCAGTCGACGATGATCGGCCCGGTGCGGTCCTCGTAGACCCCGGCCGCGGCGCGTGTGGAAGCGATCACCACCCGACCCGACCGGGTCATCATCGTCTGTTCTTCGCGCAAGCGCTCATCGTCACCGAGTCCATAGTCCCGTCTTGCCGCCCTCTTTGCGCAGCACGCGGATGTCGTCGATGCGGGCGGCGGGGTCGACGGCCTTGATCATGTCGTAGAGCGTCAGCCCGGCGACGCTGACGGCGGTCATCGCCTCCATCTCGACGCCGGTGCGGTCGGTGGTGCGCACTGTGACGGTGATGCCGACGCTGGCATCGCCGATTTCGAAGTCGACGTCGACTCCGGTGAGCGCAAGCGGATGGCACAACGGGACGAGGTCGCTGGTGCGCTTGGCGGCCATGATGCCCGCGACCCGCGAGGTGGCCAACGCGTCGCCTTTCGGCAGCCCGCCCGATGCGATCAGCGCGACGACCTCGGCGGTGGTGTGGAAGGTTCCTGCCGCGACGGCGGTGCGTTTGGTGGCGTCCTTACCCGTGACGTCGACCATGTGCGCCGCACCGGATTCGTCCAGGTGCGACAGCCGACGGGCTTGGTCCACCGCTACCTGTTGACGACGGTGACGGGGTGGACGTAGGGCAACTCGTCGGCAGGCTGAGGGAAGACCAGCTCGCCGAATGGCGACAACGCACCGGTGCGGTCAGTGGCCAGCTCGCTGACCGCGTGATCGTCATCGCCGTCGAGAACGGGCCAGCCCGGGTCGACGTATCGGTTCTTGCCTTTGTTGTCAGCCACACCGACATTGTCGCAGGCGCAGCGACCGCTGGCGACACCGGCCAGCTGCTTTACGCTGGTCAACAATGACCGAAAGTTCTCCGGGCATCCCGCTGGGCGCCTGGCTGGCCGAGCTTGACGACGAGCGGCTGATCCGGCTGCTGGAGCTGCGGCCCGACCTGACCCAACCGCCGCCAGGCACCATCGCGGCGCTGGCGGCCCGCGCGCAGGCCCGCCAGTCGGTCAAGGCCGCCACCGACGGGCTCGACTTCCTGCATCTGGCGCTGCTCGACGGACTGCTGGTGCTGCATGCCGACACCGCGGCCGTGCCACTGGCCAAGCTGGTGGCGTTGATCGGCGGCCGCGCGCAAGAGAGCGCCGTCGCTGACGCCCTCGACGACCTCCGAGCGCGGGCGCTGGTCTGGGGCGACGCGGAGGTGCGGGTCGTCGCCGAGGCCGCGGCGGGCCTGCCGTGGTATCCCGGCCAGGCCACGCTGGAGGACGCCGAGCAGACGGACGTCGCAGCCCGGCTGGAAGCGCTCGACGGACCCGCGCGCGAACTCCTGCAGCGACTGCTCGAAGGCTCCCCGGTCGGCCGCACCCGCGACGCCGCTGCGGGCACCCCACCCGACCGGCCCGTGCAGCGGCTGCTGGCGTCCGGGCTGTTGCGCCAGGTGGACGACGAAACCGTGATCCTGCCCCGGCTGGTCGGTCAGGTGATGCGCGGCGAGCAGCCAGGTCCTGTGCACCTGGTGCAACCGGATCCGACGGTGTCGACCACCACCGCCGCCGATGTCGACGCGGTGGCCGCGGGCGCGGTGCTCGACCTGCAGCGCGAGGTCGAGTTGGTGCTCGAAACCCTCGGCGCCGCACCGGTTCCCGAGCTTCGCAGCGGCGGGCTCGGCGTGCGCGACGTCAAGCGGCTGACCAAGGCCACCGGCATCGACGAGGCGCGACTTGGGCTGATCCTGGAAGTGGCGGCGGCCGCCAAGCTGATCTCGGCGGGCATGCCCGAACCCGATCCGCACGACGGCGGAATCGGGCCGTATTGGGCGCCGACGGTGGCAGCCGACCGGTTCGTCGAGGCGTCGACCGCCTCGAAGTGGCATCTGCTGGCGACCACGTGGCTGGACCTGCCCGGCAGGCCCAGCCTGGTGGGCAGCCGCGGGCCTGACGGCAAACCCTATGCGGCACTGTCGGATTCGTTGTTCTCGACGGCGGCGCCACTGGACCGGCAGCTACTGCTGGACGTGCTGGCCGACCTGCCCGCCGGGTCCGGCGTCGACGCCGCATCGGCGTCGCGCGCGATGACGTGGCGGCGCCCGCGGTGGGCCGCCCGCCTGCAACCCGACCCCGTCGGAGCCCTGCTCACCGAGGCGCATGCGGTGGGCATGGTCGGCAGGGGTGCGATCGCGTCGCCCGCGCGCAAGATGCTCGCAGGCGACTCGGCCGAAGCTGTGATCGAGGCCATGGACAAGGTGCTGCCCGCACCGATCGACCACTTTCTGCTGCAGGCCGATCTGACGGTCATCGTGCCGGGACCGCTGCAGCGCGATCTGGCCGAGCAACTGGCCTCTGTGGCGACAGTGGAATCCGCTGGGGCGGCGATGGTGTACCGCATCAGCGAGGCCTCGATCCGGCGCGCCCTCGACACCGGGCGCACCGCCAGCGAGCTGCATGCATTGTTCAGCAAGCATTCGAAAACCCCTGTGCCGCAGGGTCTTACCTACCTGATCGATGACGTCGCGCGCCGGCACGGGCAGCTGCGGGTAGGCATGGCCCAGTCGTTCGTGCGGTGTGAGGACCCTGCGCTGCTCGCACAGGCCGTCGCGGCGCTCGACCAACTGGAGATGCGACCGCTCGCTCCGACCGTCGCGGTGTCCCAGGCGCCGATCTCCGATGTGCTCGCCGGGTTGCGGGATGCGGGTTTCGCGCCCGCGGCGGAGGACTCCACCGGAACGATCGTCGACATCCGCGCCCGCGGTGCCAGGGTGCCCGCGCCGCCGGGGCGACGCCGCAGCTATCGGCCGCCGACGCCGACCAGCCAGACGCTCGGCGCGATCGTCGCCGTGTTGCGCAAGGTGGCGTCCGCGTCGTTCGACAACATGCGCCTCGATCCCGCCGTCGCGATCTCCCAACTGCAGGAGGCCGCGCACCACCAGGCGTCGGTGGTGATCGGTTACGTCGACCCCGCGGGCGTGGCGACTCAACGCGTGGTCGCACCGATCAATGTCCGCGGCGGGCAGTTGACGGCCTACGATCCGGCGTCGGGCCGGGTGCGCGAGTTCGCGATTCACCGAGTCACCTCGGTGGTCGCCGCCGATGCCGGATAGTCACCGCCGACACAGCGAGTTCACAGCACCGTTGGTGAACATGTCTGTGTGACAACGACGTTGGACGCGGCTGCGCAGGCTGTCGGCGGATACCGCGGCGGGGTTTCATTGCTGCACGGCTGGCTACCACCGACGATCTGGGCCGTTGCGGCGGTGGCTCTGGTGGCCGCGATCGGTTGGCGGTCGCGGCGGTGGCGGCTGGTCTGGCTGCCGATTGCGGTCGTCGTCGGACTGATTCTGGCGGCGTGCGCGCACTGGTACATCGACTCCGAGGGGCTCGCAGGCGATCCGGCGCCGTCGTCGTTGTGGATCTGGGTCGGGCTGACGGGTCTGGCGTTGACGGTGGCGCTGCTCGGCTGGCGCGGCACCCAGTGGTGGCGGCGCGGGGTTTCGCTGATGGCGGTGCTGATGTGCCTGCTCAGTGCGGGCGTGTCGCTGAATCTGTGGGTCGGTTACTTCCGCACCGTGCAGGCGGCGTGGAACGAACTCACCGCGGGACCCCTGCCCGATGAGACGGATATGAACACCGTGATGGCGATGCGCGGTAAGGGTGCGCCGTCGCACGGGGCGCTCGTGCCGGTGACGATCCCCGCCGACGCGTCGGGGTTCAAGCACCGGACCGAACTCGTCTACCTGCCGCCGGCTTGGTTCGCCCGTAACGCGCCCAAGCTGCCGGTGGTGATGATGATCGCAGGTGAGTTCAACACACCGTCCGATTGGCCGCGCACGGGCGACGCGATAACGCCGATCGACAAGTTCGCGGCGGCTCACGACGGCAACACGCCGGTGTTCGTCTTCGTCGACGTCGGCGGCTCGTTCAACAACGACACCGAATGCGTCAACGGGCCGCGCGGCAACGTTGCCGACCACCTCACCAAGGACGTCGTGCCCTACGTGACGTCGACCTTCGGCGTCTCGCCCGATCCCGCCAACTGGGGCATCGTCGGTTGGTCGATGGGTGGCACGTGCGCGGTCGACCTGACCGTGATGCACCCCGAGTTGTTCAGCACCTTCGTCGACATCGCCGGGGACACCGGCCCGAACGCGGGCACCAAGGAGCAGACCATCGCCCGCCTCTACGGCGGCAACGCCGCAGCATGGGCCACCTATGACCCGACCACAGTGATCACCGAGCACGGGCCGTATCGCGGTGTGTCGGGCTGGTTCGCGATTTCGTCGGACGCACCTCGGCAGCCCAAGGGCGGTTTGCCCAAGCTCAGCGGGACGGGACTCGGCGGTCAGGACGCCGCCGGGATGCCCACCGACCAGACCGAGGCCGCCAACTCGCTGTGCAAGCTCGGCCAGGCCAACGGCATCACGTGTGCGGTCATCCCACATCCTGGCCGGCATGACTGGCCGTTGGCCGGCGACGTGTTCACCACCGCGCTCCCGTGGCTGGCAGGCCAGATCGGCACGCCGGATGCGCCGAAGATCGCGCTGCCCGGCCAGGGCGGTGCACCCGCGAAGGCTCCGCCGCAGGCAGCGACGCGCTGAAGGAGGGCACGTCGGCGGGATCCGGATAATGGATCGAATGACCCACAAGCGAGAAGCGAAGCGGGATCGCGCATGACCGACGGCCCCCTGATCGTGCAGTCCGACAAGACCGTGCTGCTCGAAGTCGACCATGCGTTGGCGGGCGCGGCGCGCGCCGCGATCGCCCCGTTCGCCGAACTGGAGCGTGCGCCCGAGCACGTCCATACCTACCGCATCACCCCCTTGGCGCTGTGGAATGCGCGCGCCGCGGGCCACGACGCCGAGCAGGTCGTTGACGCCTTGGTCAGCTTCTCCCGCTATGCCGTGCCGCAGCCGCTGCTCGTCGACATCGTGGACACCATGGCCCGCTACGGCCGGCTGCAGTTGGTGAAGCATCCGGCGCACGGGCTGACATTGGTCAGCTTCGACCGCGCTGTGCTCGAGGAGGTGCTGCGCAACAAGAAGATCGCCCCCATGCTCGGCGCCCGCATCGACGACGACACGGTGATCGTGCACAACAGCGAGCGCGGCCGCGTCAAGCAGATGCTACTCAAGATCGGTTGGCCGGCAGAGGATTTGGCCGGCTACGTGGACGGCGAGAAACATCCGATCGCGCTGGATCAAGCGGACTGGCATCTGCGCGACTACCAGCAGATGGCTGCAGACTCGTTCTGGGAGGGCGGCTCGGGTGTGGTGGTGCTGCCGTGCGGCGCGGGTAAGACACTCGTCGGCGCGGCGGCCATGGCCAAGGCGTCGGCGACCACGCTGATCCTGGTGACCAACACCGTCGCCGGCAGGCAGTGGAAGCGTGAGCTGATCAACCGGACGTCGCTGACCGAGGACGAGATCGGCGAGTACTCCGGTGAGAAGAAGGAGATCCGGCCGGTCACCATCGCGACGTATCAGGTGATCACTCGGCGCACCAAGGGCGAATACCGCCACCTCGAGTTGTTCGACAGCCGCGACTGGGGCCTGATCATCTACGACGAGGTGCATCTGCTGCCCGCGCCGGTGTTCCGGATGACAGCGGACCTGCAGTCGCGCAGGCGACTGGGGCTGACCGCGACGCTGATCCGCGAGGACGGCCGCGAGGGTGATGTGTTCTCGCTCATCGGGCCCAAGCGTTACGACGCGCCGTGGAAGGACATCGAGGCCCAGGGCTGGATCGCGCCCGCCGAGTGCGTCGAGGTGCGGGTCACGATGACCGACAACGAGCGGATGCTCTACGCCACCGCCGAACCCGACGAACGTTACAAGCTGTGCTCCACGGTGCACACCAAGATCGCGGTGGTGAAGTCGATCCTGGAGAAGCACAAGGGCGAGCAGACGCTGGTGATCGGCGCCTACCTCGACCAACTCGACGAATTGGGCGCCGAGCTCAATGCGCCGGTGATCCAGGGCTCGACCAAGACGGCGGAGCGTGAGGCGCTGTTCGACTCGTTCCGCAGCGGTGAGATCTCCACCCTGGTGGTGTCGAAGGTGGCCAACTTCTCCATCGATCTCCCGGAAGCGTCTGTGGCAGTACAGGTTTCAGGCACGTTCGGGTCCCGTCAGGAGGAGGCGCAACGGCTCGGGAGGCTGCTGCGGCCCAAGCATGACGGCGGCGGGGCGATGTTCTACTCGGTGGTATCCCGCGACAGCCTCGACGCGGAGTACGCCGCGCACCGGCAGCGGTTCCTCGCCGAGCAGGGCTACGGCTACGTCATCAAGGACGCCGACGACCTGCTGGGCCCGGCGATATGACCCAACGAGTCCGTCGTGTCATGCCGGTGCTCACCGTGCCCGACGTCGAGGCCGCCCGGGACGCATACGTCGCGGTGCTGGGCCTGCACGAGGTGATGAATCACGGATGGATCGTCACGCTGGCCGATAACGAGCTTCGCCACCAGGTCAGCCTGATGACCAAAGACAAGACGGCTCCGGTCAATCCGAGCGTGTCGATCGAAGTCGACGATGTCGACGCAGCGCACCGGTCGGCCGTCGGAGCCGGGCTGACCATCGTCCATCCGCTCAGCGATGAGGAATGGGGCGTGCGCAGGTTTTTCTTCGCCGACCCGGCGGGCAACATCGTCAACGTGCTGAGCCACCGATAGGGCTACGGCGCCCCTAAGCCAGGTTCCCTTGGCGGCGGCGCGTCGACGTAGTTCGGACACGTGGTCTCGATTTTGAAGGTGTGCCACTGAGACTCGCCGGGATTCGGCGGCATGCGGCCGGTGAAGGTGTACGAATCGTCGACCTTGGTCGCGGTGACCTCTCGAGGATCCTGGACATAACCCGCCCAATCCCCGTGGCGCAGGCCTACCTTCTGCACGACGATGCGCCCCTGCTCGGTGAGCTGCGCTCGAACCGTCTGCGACGGCATGGCTTTGACGAGAATCACCAGGGCGCCGTCGGGTTGTTTGGTGCAGGACACTTCTGAGGTGGTGATGCTGCGAACCGCACCGTCGAACACAATCGAAGTGACGATGTCGGGTCCGCGCTGACATCCGACCAGCCCGGCCACGAGCCACACCGCGGTCAGGCTGGCGAGCGCGCGATCAGACGTGCGGGCCAACGGCTTTCGCGACGGTCAGTAGCACCGCCGAATCTTCCAGCGCCTGCAGGCCGTGGCGAGTCCGCGGCACGACGATGTGATCACCGACGGTCCCTTCCCAGTGCACTTCGGCATTGGTCAGCCGCACCCTGCCGACGAGCACCTGCAGCGTGGCCTCGCCCGGACTTTCGTGTTCGTCCATCTGGCTGCCTGCGGTGAGCGCCATCAGCGTCTGCCGCAGCGAGTGCTCGTGACCGCCGTACACCGTGTGCGCGCTGCGTCCACTGCTTCCCGCACGGGCTGCTTCCAGTTGCTCCCGCGCCAACGCGGTAAGCGAAACCTTCTTCATCATCAACACCATTGTCGTCGTTGGCTGCACAGGCAAGACCGAGCCATGATTGCAATCACGCTGAGCGGATCCTCGCCGAGCGGCGTAGGTGCCCTCAGTCCGTTGGAAATCGGTCGCGCAGCGCGTCCAACAACTGCCGCGCCTCCAACACCCGCCCGCGCATTCGCGCCAGGTTCTCCGGGGGCCGGTTGATGTCGTCGATGCCACGCTCACATCGCCGCAGCCACCGCTTCTCCATCGACGCGGCAAGCTCCTCCAGTTCGGCTATTTCACCTAGCAGCACCGTGTCGAACAACCGGGCCTGGGCCATGTCGGCGGGATGCGCCGGGCGGGTCCAAGCCTCCGGCCGCTGAGAGACGACGCGGGGCCGGGGCACCCGCACGGCAAGGTGGGATTCGACCTCAACATCGCGTGTAATCGATGGCACCCACAGATCCTCTACAAGTAATGAGACGTCAGCGATCCCACAGGTTCACCGGGCCGTCAGGTTCCGGTGACAGACCTTTACTCTCCGTTCACGATTACAGGTAGCACGGATTGCATACGGTATGTAATGAACACAGCGAATCGCTAGCAAGCTTTGCGCGGCCTCACATGAGGTAACGCCTCCCAGCTGAGAGCCATTCGGTCGTGGCGAGCGAGCGCCTAGCCACGCAACCTTGGGCAATGCACGTGCACTGGGCACACGTCGGTCGATGCGCCGCCGGGTTGGCGGCCGCCATGGGCATCGGCCGCTTCGCTTACACCCCGATCCTGCCGTTGATGACCGCACAAACCACCCTCAGTCCACAAGCCGCGGGCGCGCTCGCCACGGCGAACTACGTCGGCTACCTGATCGGCGCGCTGGCGGGGACGGCCTGGCCGCGGTTGGCGCGCTCGACGCTCGCGTGGCGGATTTCGTTGGGCGTCCTGGTGCTGACGCTGGCCGCTATGCCATTGGCGCCCAACATAATCGGATGGCTCGTGTTGCGGACCGCTGCAGGCTTCGTCAGCGCAGTGTTGTTCGTCATCGCCGTCAACTCGATGATGGAGCACCTGCCGCCGCACCTACCGGGCTGGGGCTTCGGCGGTGTCGGCGTCGGCATCGCGCTCTCGGGTGCACTGGTGCTGACCTTGCCCGCGAAGGTCGGGTGGCAGGGCGCATGGTGGACCTCGGCGGCACTGGCCGCTGTGCTGAGCGCCGGCGCGTGGACGATGCGCCCCAGACCCCGTGCCGCCGCCATCGGGTGCGCCGCACCGCAATCACCTCGCGAGCATCGCGCGAACCGTTGGTTTGCAGTGCTTTTCGTCAGCTACACGCTCGAGGGCATCGGCTACATCGTCGCGGGCACCTTCCTGGTCGCCGCCATCAGGCAGACCTCTTCCGACTGGCTCGGCAGCGGCGCCTGGCTGTTCGTCGGCCTCGCCGCGGTGCCGTCGGCCGCGGTGTGGACCTGGCTGTGCGCACGGTGGTCGCATCCGACTCTGCTCGCCTGCGCCTTGTTGCTGCAGTCGTTCGGAATCGCGCCGCCCGCGCTGGCACCAGGCCCCGTCGCGGCCCTTCTCGGCGCAATCCTGTTCGGGTCAACCTTCATCGGCGTCAGCACGATGGCGCTGGCCGCGGGCCGACTGCTCGGCTTCCCCGGCGCCGTCGCGCTACTCACCAGCGGCTACTCCGTCGGCCAGATCGTCGGTCCGGTAGCGGTGACCCCTCTTCTGCACCACGGGTTTTCACACGCCTTGCTGGTGGCGGCGCTGGTGGTGTTCACGTCGGCGATCGTTGCCGGGGTGCTCAAGTTCGGCTTCCCGTCGGCCGATGGGGATCCGCGGCGGGCAGCCATGTCCCTTCCTCGTCGAGCGCTGGAACATCACGGGTGAACTGGTCGATGACGGCGCGCACGGTTGGCCTGTCGTCATCGCGGCGCCAAACCAGCGACCACGTCCACAGCGGTGCCGGGTTGACGACCGGTCGCCGCACCAGTCCGCTCGGCTGCTGCGCGTTCTGCCCCTTCGGGTTGTTCAGCACCGGCCTGCGCAGTCGCCGGATGTGTTCGAAAAATGTTGTGCCCGTTACTCCCCCGTCGTCGACCCGTACGGCACGGGCCCCCGTGTCCGCGGCAAATTGCTCGGCGTAGCGGTTCCACGATGACCAACTGGCCTCATCGGCATCCAACAACACCAACGTGTCGTTCGCCTCGACCGGCGAGGTCTCCGAGCCGACGCTCAACGCATACAACCGGTCCACCCCGATCAAATGGGCATTCAGCGACAGCGCCGCAAGATCCGTTGTCTGAACCCAACAGATCGCCAGATCCAGGCTTCCGTCGGCGACTCGTGCGGCCTGGGTGTGCGACGGCATCACCCAGGTGTCCACCCGCAATTGCGCCACCCCGGCTGCTCGTTCGGCCCAACCGGTCGGGAACCAGTTCACGTAGCCGATCCGCACCGGTTCCGACGCCATCAAACCGGCTGCCCGCCTGCGCAAATCGTCGGCCTGCTCCACCAGCGCGCGCGCATGCGGCAGCAACGCCGCGCCGTTGGCGGTAAGGGCGACGGAGCGGCGATCGCGGTCGAACAGACTGACCTTCAAGTCTCGTTCGAGCGCCTTGATCTGTTGGGACAGCGACGGGCCCGCGATGTGCAACCGCTCGGCCGCGCGCGCGAAGTTCAGCTCTTCGGCAACGGTCACGAAGTAGCGCAGTTGGCGCAGCTCCACGTGACAAGCGTAGTAGGCGATGCCTCTCACCAGAGAGCGAACCGGTCGCACCCGTCGAGCATCGCGGGCGACCGCATCCGTGTTGCATCGTGCATCCACATGACGAAGGGATCGGCCAATGACCAACTCACAACGCGTCGCCATCATCACCGGCGCCTCACAAGGTATCGGGGAGAGCCTGGTGACCGGCTATCGCAAACTCGGCTACGCGGTGGTCGCCAACTCACGCTCGATCGGTGAGAGCGACGACCCGATGATCTTGGCGGTGCCCGGCGACATCGCAACGCCCGGCGTCGGGCAGCGCATCGTGGCGGCGGCGATGGAACGGTTCGGCCGGGTCGACACGGTGGTCAACAACGCTGGCATCTTCATTCCCAAGCCCTTCACCGAATACACCGACGAGGACTACGACGCGGTGACGGGCGTCAACCTTCGCGGGTTCTTCGAGGTGTCTCGCGCGGCCGTGGCCGCGATGCTCACCCGGGACGGAGGCGGGCACATCGTGAACATCTCGACCAGCCTGGTGGACCACGCCAACGCGCAGGTGCCGTCGGCGTTGGCGTCACTGACCAAGGGCGGCCTGAACGCGGTGACCAGGGCGCTGGCCATCGAATACGCCGACCGCGGGATCCGTTCCAACGCGGTCGCACTCGGCATCATCCGCACCCCGATGCACGATCCCGAGTCCTACGGTGCGCTGGCGAAACTGCATCCGGTCGGCAGGCTTGGTGACATCGACGACGTCGTCGACGCGGTCCTCTACCTGGAGAACGCATATTTCGTCACCGGCGAGATCCTGCATGTGGACGGTGGTCAGAGTGCAGGACACTGAGATTCTGGGCGGCGTCCTCGACCAGTGGCAGGCGGGAATCGACGCGCACGATCCACAACAGGTGGCCGCGGTATTCGCCCAGAACGCGATCTTCCAGGGACTGCGTCCCTACAGCGTGGGACGAGCCGGGGTCTTCGACTACTACGACAGTCAACCCCGCGACATGAGGGTCAGCTACCGAGTGCTCGAAACCCGCAGGCCCGCAGATGATCTGGTGCTGGGATACATCCGTGCCGACTTCTCTTACGCCGACAGGCCGACGGTGTGCGTGAATCTGGGCGTGCTGGTGGCACGCACTGACGACGGGTGGCACATCCTGCACTATCAGGCGTCGATCGCCGGCTAGCTCAGCGCAGGGATGACCTCACGCTCGAACAATTCGATGCCGGAGCGGTCGTAGGCGGCCTCCGGGAAGTTCAAGATCGCGTATTCGCAACCCAGGTCGCGCATCCGCGTGAGCTTCTCGACGATCTGTTCCGGGGTGCCGCTGGCCGATTCCGGCGCGGTGACCGTCCCGAACATGCCGTCGACGGCGGCCTCGTTCACCACCGAGACGAGCCTGTCCCGGACCCGGGCCACCCGGTCGGAGACCTCGGCCTCCGATTCACCCACCACGGCGTTGAAGTTGGCCGACCGCACGATCGCGCCGTAGTCGGTGCCGACCTCGCGGCAGTGGTCGGCCAGCACCTTGGACTTGTGTGCGAATCCGTCGGGTTCGCAGGTGAAGTTGGTGTACTGCGCGTACTTGGCGGCGATGCGCAATGTCACCTTCTCGCCGCCGCCCGCGATCCACAGCGGAAGGCCGCCGTCTTGCAACGGTTTTGGCGCCACGATCGCGCCCTGGACCCGGTAGTGCTCACCGTTGAGAGTGACCTCGCCCTTGCGCCAGGCGTCGCGCATGATCTGCACGCCCTCGTCGAGCATGCCCAATCGGACACCGGCCGACGGGAAGCCGTACCCGTAGGCCTCCCACTCGTGCTGATACCAGCCGCCACCAATGCCCATCTGCACCCGGCCCCCAGAGATGATGTCGGCGGTGGCGGCCACCTTCGCGAGGTAGACCGGATTGCGGTACCCCATCGCCGTGCACATCTGGCCGAGCTTGATCCGCGAGGTCGACGCCGCGTAGGCCGACATCAGCGACCACGCCTCGTGGGTGGCCTCATGCGTCGGCACCGGCACGGTGTGGAAGTGGTCGTAGACCCACAGCGAGTCCCAGTCGCCGCCGTCGGCGTAAGCGGCGAGGTCACGCATCACCGGCCAGTGCCGTTCAACGGGAATGTCGACGAGATCGAGCCGCCAGCCTTGCGGAATGAAGAGTCCGAAGCGCATGACTGACGACTCTATGCGGCGGGCGGCACCGGCGACGCGCAAGTTCGGGTGCCGGTAATCCGCTGAGTTCACCAGCTGCGCGACCTATGCTGTTGACGGCGACGTCAGATATGCACTGAATGTGGGACTCCATGACGGCCCGAGCGAAGTACGAGCGCATGCGCGCCGTCCACCTGAACGCGGTGCAGGCCGCGCTCGTCGATCATGTCGCGCGCCTTGACTGGACACCGGAGCAGATCAACCGCTACCGCGAACACCGACTAAGGGAACTATTGGCGTACGCAAGGCAACGGTCGCCGTTTCACGCCCGCCGGTTGCGCGCCATCGACCTGCCGTCGGCTTCGGTCGCCGACCTCGCGAGCCTGCCGGTGATGACGAAGCAGGAGGCACAGGACAGCTGGGACGACATCGTCACCGACCGCAGACTCAACCGCGAACGTGCCGAACGCATTCTGTCGCAACAGGAATGGTATTCGTACACACCTGATGGTTATCAGGTGTTCAGCTCGGGCGGCTCCAGCGGGGTACGCGGGGTGTACGTCTGGGGTTGGCAATTCTTCTTGTCGGCCGCATGCCTGGCATGGCGGACGCAGGCGCGGGCGGAGCGACGAGAGCCGCCGCGCGCGACGCGGTTGGCCGTCCTTGAGGCAGGCCTGCCGCCGCACGCCAGCACCCCGCTGTTCGACATCCCCACCGCCGTCGGCATGGAGACGGTCGTCATCCCGGCCGGCGCACCGTTCGACGAGGTGCTCGCCGCCGTCGCCGCCGCGCGCCCAACGCACCTGGTCGGCTATCCCTCGGTCGTCGGTCGACTCGCCCGCGCCTCGCTGACGGGAGACCTGGATTGCCACCCGGTCCGGATCAGCACCAACTCCGAACCGCTGCTCGATGAGGACCGCCAGGCGATCGCCGAGGCGTGGGGTGCATCGATCCACAATCTCTGGGGATCCACCGAGATCGGGGTGCAGGCGGTCGGTTGCGGGATGGGCGAGGGACTGCACATCTGTGAGGACGAAGTGGTGCTGGAACGCGTCGATGCGAACGGCGCTCCGGTGGGTCCCGACGAACCGGCGGCCCGAACGCTTGCCACCGGGTTGGCGAACCTCACCTTCCCGTTCATCCGCTACGACCTCGGCGACGAGGTGACGTTGTTACCCGGCCCCTGCGAGTGCGGCAGCGCGTTCGCCCGGGTCGCCGACATCGGCGGCCGGCGTGACGACGACTTTCGCTACGGCCCTGTCACGGTGCCCGCCATCACGTTCCGGCATGTGCTGGGCACCGATCCAGGCATCACGGAATATCAGGTGACGCAGACGAACAAGGGCGCCGACATCCTCGCCGTCGGCCGCCCCGACGTCGGCACGTTGACGACGTCGATGGTCACCGCGTTGCGTCGCTGTGGGCTGTCCGACCCCTCGGTCGCCATTCGGATCGTCGACCGGATCCCCCGCAACCAGGCCAGTGGCAAACTGCAGCGCTTCGTCGCGCTACGGGCGAGCGGCACTCAACCGACGTCACGAATGAGCCAGCGAACGGCCAACGTGCGATATGGTGTGCCTCACATTAACAAGAGAATGTGAGCTGGCACACAAGGGAGGCGCCGTGCTCAGTCATAACGGTCATCCGGTACCGGCACCCAAGACCAGGCTTGCCGGGGCCGGCGGCTCGGAGCACAGCGTCCATTGGGTCAAGGGCCTACTGCTGGCCGTCATTGCCATCTGCACGGTCGCCGGAATCGTCAGCACCGCCTCGATGGGGCAGACCCAGGCCGCCCTGGCCATCGGTGTCGTCTCGCTCGCATTCTTCTCGAGGGCCTGGTGCTGACGCGCGACTAGCGTGGGGCGCATGCCCCTCTCCAAGGAAGAACGCGAACAGTTTCTGGCCGAGCCGCGTATCGCGGCGCTGTCGGTGAGCGCAGGCGACAAGCGCGGACCACTCACCGTCCCCATCTGGTACCAGTACACCCCCGGCGGTGAGCCATGGGTGCAGACCGGACAGGGCTCCCGCAAGCACCGCTTGATCGAGGCGCAGGGCGAGTTCACGCTGATGGTCGAACGGGCCGAGCCGACGGTGCGCTACGTCGCGGTCGACGGCCCGGTCAGCCGCATCGAGCCGTCCACCGACGATCAGCTCGTCGAGATGGTCCGCCGCTATCTGCCTGCCGACAAGGTGGACGCCTATCTCGAATTCGCCCGCCGAGAACACGGCGAAGGCGTGGTCATCTTCATGAAACCGGAACACTGGCTTTCGGCGGACCTTGGATCGCTGTGAGTCAGCAGCGCGCTTTGTAGAGCGCCGCGACGGCGGGCAGGCTCACCTTCAGCGCCGGGTTGCGCGGCAATTCGTCGACGAAGGCGAAGTCGACCGGCACGTTGTACACCGGCAGCGATTGGCGGACAAGGTCTTTCAGGTCGTCGACCAAAGGAGCAGCCATCCCGGGCGTGGCTTCGATGGCCGCGAAGGGCACTTGCCCCAGCCGCTTGTCGGGCACGCCCACCACACAGGCGTCGCGCACGGCGGGATGTGAGATCAGCACGCGCCGCACGATGTCCGGAAGGATCTTGAACCCGCCGCGGTTGATGGCACCGTCGGCTCTGCCGTGCAGGGTGACGAACCCGTCGGAATCGATCGAGGCGATGTCGGTGGTGCGGATCCAGTCGGGACCGATCGGGGTGACCTTCGCTTCCAGCAGGCCCTGCTCGCCGGTGGGCACTTCGGCTCCGGTGTCCGGATCGACCACGCGCACTTGCGTGTCGGGTAGCGGTCTGCCAACGCTGTTGCGCTTGGTGTCTTCGAACTTCTCGATGTCGGCGGGCATCCAGGCGCACAGCGAACCCGCGAATTCTGTTGCCCCGTAGGCCAACCGAATGGGAATATTGAAGTGCTTCTCGAACTCGTCGCGTGTTTCGGGATCGAGGGGACCCGACGCGCTGATCAGGAACTCCAGAGACGCGAGGTCATCCTTCGGCACGTCGGCGTCGAGCAGCATGCGGACAACGGCGGGCTGCACACCACAGCGCTTGATGCCGTGCGTCTTGATCGCATTCACGAACGTGTCGACGCTGAACCGCTCGAGCATGACGATGCGCCTGGTGTTGTGCACACCCGCGACCAACTGGCACACCCCGATGCCGCCGAACTGCCAGTAGGCCAACTCCGGCGGCGCGTCCGGCGTCGCCTTTTCACCGCTGGTCACGCTGAACACCGTGCGCTGCAGCACCGAGGTCTTGATGTCGTGGCGCTTCGGCGGCCCGGTAGTGCCGCTGGTCAAAATCTGTAGCGCCACACCGGGTCTGGCCTCAGCGTGCTGACGGGCAACGTCTTTTTTCTCGAGCCCGTTGAGTGTCGAGACACGGGGCGCCCTCGACGAGATCAGCACGCCCGCACTGCCCGCGCGCTTGGCCGCGGTGATGACCTCGTCGGTCCAGTCATCCCGATCGGCGATGATCGCAGAGAGGTTCAATTCCTCGATGTCGCGGCCGATCGCTTCCGGCGACTGGAACGAATAGATCATCGAAACCGGTCTGCCTGCAGCGAGCATGCCGATGATCGCGGCGGCGTGCGGGAGCCGGTTGCGGACCACCAGGCCGACGGGGGCACCGTCGGGCACCCCGGCCCCGCGCAGCGTGTCTGCGATGGCGTCGGCGTATTCGGTGATGTCGTGACCGGAGTACCAACGGCCGTCGAATTCGATGCATCGCTGCTTGCCGTAGCCCGCCAGCCCTGCCGCGAATGTTTCGGTAAAGCTTTCGGACACGCCTAGACGATAACGAAAGCCGACTGTACAGCGGCCGGGCAGCGGGCTGCCAGCGCACCCACACCCTGGTCGGCGATCCTCGGCAGGTGGGCCTACGGCTGTGCTCGACCGTCGCGGCACTGATCCTTGCCTTCGCCTACGTCAGTGGCTGTGCGACGGCGACCGACACCGGAGCGCCGCAACGGCTCACGCCGCCGATGGGTTGGAACTCGTGGAACTCCGGCATTCCGCTGACCGAGGACACCGTCAGGGCCACCGTCGACGCGATGGTGTCCTCCGGCATGCGCGACGCCGGCTATCGCTACGTGAACCTGGACGCCGGCTGGGCGGCCCCGACCCGCGGGTCGGACCACAGATTGCGCGCCGATCCGATCACGTTTCCTCATGGCATCGCGGCGTTGGCCCGCTACGTACACGACCGCGGCATGCTGCTCGGCCTGTACGCCAGTCCATACGACGAGACGTGTGGGCAGGATCCCCGGATCGCCAGCGCGGGGCACGAAGACACCGACGCTCAGACGTTCGCGGGGTGGGGCGTCGACTATCTGAAATACGACTGGTGCCGCAACGACGCCAACCACGCCGACCAGGTCAGGCTCTTCACCGCAATGCGAAACGCGTTGCGCTCCACCGGACGTCGCATCTTCTACAGCATCAATCCGAACAGCTCGAACAACCACCATGCCGGAACGCAATACGACTGGTCGGCCATCGCGGACATGACCCGTAACACCGCCGACCTGGTTCCGGTCTGGCGCAGCACGTTGCCACCCCTGGACAGCTCGGATTCCTTTCTCACCGGCTCTTACCTGGGGGTGCCCGACGAGTTTCGCGCGTCGTCACCGGCGGCTTCGCGGGGGCACCCCGGGTATTTCAACGACCCGGACATGCTCGTCGTCGGCCTGTCATGGCGCGACTTCTTCGTCAACCATCTCGACTTCAGCCGCGTCATCGTGGCGCAGGATCAACTGACGCCGGAACGTCTCGAAAAGCTGCGCATGAAGCTTGCGCTGTCCGACGCCGACGTTTCGTGGCGCGCCAACGGCCAACCGGGTCTCACCGATTCCGAACAGCGCACCCACTTTTCGCTGTGGGCCATGCTCGCCGCACCGCTGCTGGCGGGCAACGACATTCGAACGATGAGCGATCAGACGCGCGACATCCTGACCAATCGGGAGGTCATCGCCGTCGATCAAGATCCGTTGGTTGTGCAGGCCACTGCGTTGCCACAGGAAAACCGGGTGCTGGTGAAACCGCTGTCAGGCGGCGGTGTGGCGGTCGCACTGTTCAATCCCGACGACAAGTCCGCCGACATCGCCACCAGCGCCGCCGGCGCCGGCCTGCGCAGCGCGCCCTGCTACACGGTGCGTGATCTGTGGAGCCACACCGAGACGACGAGCACCGGCGCGATCGCGCGCACGGTGGCACCGCACGGTGTCGCGATGCTTGAAGTCTCGTCACGCTGTCGCTGAGCGCCCCGTTCCCGACACCTTCTGAATGTTTGCCGATATCAGGACAACCGGGGTCGTGCGCTGGATACATTGCATGCCTACCGGTCGGGAGGTCAGCCAGTGTCGGCGAAGTCAACCTTTCTCTGGTGGCTGCGGTTAACCGTCGTCACCTTCGTGTTGTCGGCCTGGGTCGCCGTCGGACTGAGCAGTGGCATCGCACACGCCGACGACACCTCTCCCTCCGCCGACACGTCCACGTCGGAGAGTTCGCCCGGCCCGAAGCCGGCACCGGTGAAAGCGTCGAAGCCCGACCGGCCGAAGCGGTCCATCCAGAAGGACAAAGCGGCATCGGAAGCCGCCACGGATGCACCGACCAAAGCCGACGACACCGCCAGCGGTGACGAAAACCCACGGGCGACTTCAAAGTCGGACGATTCGCCGCAGACCCGTCACAAGCCTCGCCGACCCGGCCTGACCGCCACGTCGACGAAGGTCGCCAAGCCCGCGAAGCCGGTCGCCGACGACGCGCAGCCCTCCACGACCGACACCCCCACACCTCGAGGCGCCGTGGGATCCACGCCGCCCAACCCGCAACCGGTGGCGATGAAGATCGCTTCGGTCGCCCCCGCGGTGTCCAGCACGCCGACCATCAGAGCTCCGCGCCCCCGAGAGGTCGTCGGGCTGGTATCCGATGTGGGAGTCGTCGCGGTGTCGGTGGTTTACACCGCGGCCGATACCGTCGCCAACATCTTCGGACCGCACATCTTCTTCGGAGCGCCATATGCGCTGGCGTCCGCGGTGGCGAACTCGGCCGCCGCCGTCGGCAGGACGTTGATCGGTGCACCGCCCGGTTCCGTCGGCACCGGGCCGTTTCCGGTGACCTACGGGATCCTCAACGGGCTGGCGTTCTTCACTCCGCAAAGGCCGCCGCCGGGCGCGAACAACCCGCGGATCACGGTCACGCCCGAACATCCGCTGCCGATCATTTTGCTCAATGGGACGACCACCACCCAGGGCGTCAACTGGAGCGTCGGCGCACCCGTCCTCGCCAACGCCGGCTACAAGGTCTATACGTTCAACTACGGCAACGTCGGGCAGGATCCGAACTACCCGATCCAGGCCACCGACGACATCCGGGAGTCCGGAAAACAACTCGCTGCCGAGGTCCAGAAGGTTCTCGACGAGACCGGCGCACCGAAGGTGATCCTCATCGGCCATTCACAGGGCGGCGGGATCCTGCCCGCGTACTACATCAACAATCTCGGCGGGGCCAACAAGGTGTCACAAGTCATCGGCATCGCGCCGAGTAACCACGGCACCGACGCCTCGGGTCTGGTCGGCCTGCAAGGGCTGCCGATCCTCGGGCCGCTTCTGGTCGGTCTCGCGAACGCGTTGGGCCCGGCCCTGGAACAGCAGGCGATGGGCAACGCATTTCAGCAGGAGGTGTACGGCAACGGCGACACCCGCCCAGGAGTGCTGTACACCACGATCATCTCCAAGAACGACGAGATCGTCACGCCGTACACGCAGCAGTTGCTCCAAGGGGACAACGTGACGAACATCGTTCTGCAGGATCTCTACCCGGGCCTGCCCGCCGGGCACCTCGGCATCGTCCTGAGCCCTCAGGTGTGGTCGGTGGTACTCGACGCGCTGGCGAGCAATCACGCGGCAAATCCGTTGTCGCAGAACGAATTGCTGGCTGCATGAGCAAAACCCCCGAAACAAATCTGTTCCGGGGGCTCTGCGCGTTTACCTCTAGCTGGTCAGTGAATCCGGCGGCAGGAAGCGGTCGCCGTAGCGGGCGGCCAACTCCTTGGCGCGGGCCACGAAGGCGTCCTTGCCCGTGCCGAGGGCACCGGAGTAGCCGACGATGAACTGCGCCGAACCACCGGTGTAGGGCGGGAAGCCGATGCCCATGATCGAGCCGATGTTGGCGTCGGCGGTCGAGGTCAGCACACCCTCGTCGAGGCACTTCTGCGTCTCGAGCGCCTCGGCGAACAGCATCCGATCGATCATGTCCTGCAAAGGGATCTGTGCAGAACCGGAGTTGAACGTCTCGCGAAGACCCGGCCACAGCCCGGTGCGCTTGCCGTCGACGTACTCGTAGAAGCCGGCGCCCTTCAACCGTGACGGACGTCCGATCTCGATCATCTTCTCGACGACCGCCTCGGCCGGGTGCGGCTCGTACGTACCGCCCGCGTCTTCGACACCCTTGCGGGTGGCGACGGCGATCTTGTGCATCAGTTCGAGGTTCAGCTCGTCCGAAAGCTGAAGCGGCGGCGCAGGATAACCGGCCTGCGAACCCGCGTGCTCGATCGACGCCGGCTCGACGCCCTCGCCGAGCATCGCCAACGCCTCGTTGACGAAGGTGCCGATGACGCGGCTGGTGAAGAAGCCACGGCTGTCGTTGACGACGATCGGCGTCTTGCCGATGGCCAGCGTGTAGTCGAACACCCGGGCCAGCGCCTCGTCAGAGGTCTTCTCGCCCTTGATGATCTCGACCAACGGCATCTTGTCGACGGGTGAGAAGAAGTGGATCCCGATGAAGTCCTCTTGGCGCTTCACACCGGTGGCAAGACCGGTGATCGGCAGCGTCGAGGTGTTCGAGCCGAGCAGCGCGTTGGGCTCGACGATGTCCTCGATCTCACCGAACACCTTGTGCTTGAGGTCCTGGCTTTCGAACACGGCCTCGATGACGAAGTCGACCCCGGCGAAATCAGCGGCATCGGCGGTCGGCGTGATGCGGTCGAGCAGCGCCTTGCTCTTGTCCTCGGTGGTCTTGCCCCGCTGCAGCGCCTTGGCCTCCAGCTTCTCCGAGTAGCCCTTGCCCTTCTGCGCGGCCTCGATGCTGACATCCTTGAGCACCACGTCGAAACCGGCCTTGGCCGACACATACGCGATGCCCGCGCCCATCATCCCGGCGCCAAGCACACCGATCTTGTTGATCTTGACCGGCTCGATGCCGTCGGGCCGCGAACCGCCGCCGTTGATGTGCTGCAGGTCGAAGAAGAACGCCTGGATCATGTTCTTGGCGACCTGGCCGGTGACCAGCTGTGTGAAATAGCGGCTCTCGATGCGGCTGGCCGTGTCGAAGTCCACCTGCGCACCCTCGACGGCCGCGTCGAGGATCGCCCGCGGGGCGGGCATCGGCGCGCCCTTGAGCTGCTTCTTCAGCAGAGCTGGGAACGACGGCAGAATGCCCGCCAAACCGGGGCTGCTCGGGGTGCCGCCTGGCATCTTGTAGCCCTTGGCATCCCACGGCTGGGTGTGCGCCTCAGGGTTGGCCTTGACCTCCGTTATCCAAGCCTTAGCCCTCGGCACCAATTCCTCGACGGTCGGCAGGACCTCGTCGACCAGGCCGACCTCCTTGGCCTTGGCAGGCTTGAACCGGGTGCCCTGGCTCAGCAACTCCATGAACGCTTTCTGGATGCCGAACATCCGCACCGTCCGCGTGACGCCACCGCCGCCGGGCAGCAGACCCAGCGTCACCTCGGGCAGGCCCAGCACGCTGCCCTTGACATCGGCGGCGATGCGGTGATGGCAGGCCAACGCGATCTCGAGGCCGCCGCCAAGCGCGGCGCCGTTGATGGCAGCCACGACCGGCTTGCCCAGCGTCTCCAGCTTGCGCAGGTCGGCCTTGACCGACTCGACGGTGTCGAACGCCTCGCCGGCATTCTCCGGGCCGAGCTTGATCATGCCCTTCAGGTCACCGCCGGCGAAGAAGGTCTTCTTCGCGCTGGTGATCACCACACCGGTGATCGAATCCTTCTCGGCGACCAGCTTTTCCACGGCGTTGTGCATGGACTCGCTGTAATGCTCGTTCATCACGTTCGCCGAGCCGGTGGGGTCGTCGAGTGTCAGGGTGACGATGCCGTCGGCATCCTTGTCCCACTTGATCGTGTTCACAGTGCCCATTTGGTCGTCCTACACCCTCTCGATGATGGTCGCGACACCCATGCCCCCGCCGATGCACAGCGTGACCAACGCGCGACGGGCGTTGCGACGCTCGAGCTCGTCGACCATGGTGCCGGTGATCATGGCGCCGGTGGCGCCCAGCGGGTGCCCCATCGCGATGGCGCCACCGTTGACGTTGAGCTTCTCGTCGGGGATGTTCAGGTCCTTCTGGAACTTCAGCACCACCGAGGCGAAGGCCTCGTTCAGCTCGAACAGGTCGATGTCGTCGACCGTCAGACCTGCGCGGTCGAGCACCTTACGGGTGGCGGGCGTCGGGCCGGTCAGCATGATGACCGGATCGGCACCGCTGGTGGCGGTGGCCACGATGCGCGCCCGTGGGGTCAATCCCTGTGAGGTGCCTGCTTTTTCACTGCCGACGAGCACGAGAGCGGCGCCGTCCACGATGCCCGAGCTGTTGCCGCCGGTGTGGACGTGGTTGATCTTCTCGACCCAGTGGTACTTCTGCAGCGCCACATCGTCGAAGCCGCCCATCTCGCCGATGCCGTCGAACGCGGTCTTCAGCTTGCCAAGGCCCTCGAGCGTGGTGTCGGGGCGCATGTGCTCGTCGTGGTCGAGGATGACCAAGCCGTTCTGGTCGCGCACCGGCACGACCGACTTGGCGAAGTAACCGCCCGACCATGCCGCGGCGGCCTTCTGCTGGCTGCGCAGCGCGTACCGGTCGACGTCCTCACGGGAAAAGCCCTCGATGGTGGCGATCAGGTCGGCGCCGATGCCCTGCGGCACGAAGCCGATCTGGTAGTTGGTCTCTGGGTCGGTCGCCCATGCGCCGCCGTCGGAGCCCATCGGAACGCGGCTCATCGACTCGACACCGCCTGCCAGCACCAGGTCGTCCCAGCCGGAACGCACCTTCTGCGCGGCGGTGTTGACGGCCTCCAGGCCCGAGGCGCAGAACCGGTTGAGTTGGACGCCGCCGGTGGTCTCGGGCAGGCCCGCAGCCAATACCGCGGTGCGGGCGATGTCGCCGCCCTGGTCGCCCACCGGCGACACGACGCCCAGGATCATGTCGCTGATCAGGGTCTCGTCCAGGTCGGGGTAGCGCCTGCGCAGTTCGTCGACCAGGCCGACGACCAGGTTCAGCGGCTTGACCTCGTTCAGTGAGCCATTGCGCTGCTTGCCGCGAGGCGTGCGGATGGCCTCGTAAATGAAGGCTTCTTCAGACATGTGCGCGAGCCTAACAGCCTCGGCCAACCTGTTGGTTGGGAGGATGCTCAGCACTCCACATCTCCGCCGAACCCGGGGAACTAGGCTCGGCGAGCATGACGGTGCGGCGGCTCGAGCCCTATGCGGTCACAATCTTCGCGGAGATGTCGGCGCTGGCCGCCCGCATCGGCGCGGTCAACCTCGGCCAGGGCTTCCCCGACGAGGACGGGCCACCCGCGATGCTCAAGATCGCCGAGAACGCGATCGCCGAGGGCGTCAACCAGTACCCGCCCGGCCTCGGCATCGCGCCGCTGCGCGAGGCGATCGCCACACAACGCAGCCGGCACTTCGGCACCGAATACGACCCCGACACCGAGGTACTGGTCACCGTCGGCGCCACCGAGGCCATCGCGGCGGCCGTGCTGGGCCTCGTCGAGCCCGGCTCCGAGGTGTTGTTGATCGAACCGTTCTACGACTCCTACTCCCCTGTCATCGCCATGGCGGGTTGCGACCGCCGGGCGATCCCGATGATCCAAGACGGCAAGGGCTTCCGGATCGACGTCGACGGGCTGCGCGCAGCGGTCACGCCGAAGACGAAGGCGTTGATCGTCAACTCGCCGCACAACCCGACGGGCATGGTGGCCTCCGATGACGAGTTGCGGGCGCTGGCCAGGCTCGCGGTGGACGCCGACCTGCTGGTGATCACCGACGAGGTCTACGAGCATCTGGTCTTCGACGGGCAGCGTCACATGCCGCTGGCGAACTATCCGGGGATGGCGGGACGCACGATCACGATCTCCAGCGCGGCGAAGATGTTCAACTGCACGGGCTGGAAGATCGGTTGGGCTTGCGGCGCAGCCGATCTCATCGCCGGTGTGCGCGCGGCCAAGCAATATCTGTCCTACGTCGGCGGTGCGCCGTTTCAGCCCGCCATCGCGCATGCGCTCAACACCGAGGACGTCTGGGTGGCCGCGCTGCGGGATTCGTTGCAAGCCAAGCGCGACAAGCTCGGTTCGGCATTGGCGGATTTGGGGTTCGAGGTTCACGACAGCTTCGGCACGTACTTCTTGTGCGCGGATCCGCGGCCGCTCGGATACCACGACAGCACCGAGTTCTGCGCACAACTGCCGGAACGCGCCGGCGTCGCGGCAATCCCGATGTCCGCGTTCTGCGATCCGGGCGCCGCACACGCCGAGGCGTGGAATCATTTGGTGCGCTTCGCGTTCTGCAAGCGGGACGACACGCTGGACGAAGCGATCCGACGCCTGTCGGTGTTAGGCGGCTAGCCTCAACGCCGGAACGGTGATGGCGGCGACGCCAGCAGTTCGCGCAACTGCGAGCCGTCCCGCAAGCCGCACCTGCGCGCCGCGGTGTGAAACGATTCGCCGCCAAGCACCAGCCCGACCGCACTCTCCATTCGCACCGCCACCACGTACTCCCGCAACGTGCAGCCCACCTGCGACCTGAACAGCCGGGCCAGATGCCGCGCGCTGACACCGATATCGGCGGCGACCTTGTCCAGTGTGTACTTTCGCGCGGGCTCGGCGTTGATGGTCTGGAGCAGGTGCTCCAGCCCGGCATGCCGGGGCCGCGGGGTGCGTGCGGACACCGACAGCTGCGGATGGCCCTCCAATCGCCTGCTGAAAACCACCATGTCCTTGCCGATCTCGTGGGCGATCGCGGACCCGTGGTCGTCGGCCACCAGTGCCAACGCCAGGTCGATGCCTGCCGCCACCCCGGCCGAGCTCCACACCGCGCCGTCGCGGACGTACACCGACTCCGATTCCAGCACCGCCTCGGGATGCCGACGGGCGAAGGTGTCGAGGAGGCGCCAGTGCGTTGTGGTCCGCACGCCGTCGAGCAGCCCGGCTGCTGCAAGCGCGAACGAGCCTGCGCATATCGACGCCGTGCGCCGGGCGACCGGAAAGAACCGCCGGATGGCCGCCACTAGACGGGGGTCGGGGCCCGGGTTCACCAGGCATTCGCCGCCGGGAATCACCAGCGTGTCGGGTTTCGACGGGAGTGCGGAGATCGGTAGAGCGCCAAGCGTCATGCCCGACGAGCAACGCACCGTCGCGCCATCGGCGACGGTGTAGAGCTGCACGGTGTAGCGACACCGCAACGATCGGGCAACGTCGAAAACCTCCAACGGACCGGTCACATCGAGGGTGCGCACGCCGTCATAGACCAGCATCGCAACGTGTTTGGCCGCGGCACTCATTCAGCGCACCAAGGGCGGCGATGTCCGGAAATGCGCATCCGGTGTCCTGGTTCGTCGCAGGTTGAAAACACGGTGTAACACGGTCGTAACAACGTCGCCAGAGGCTGATTTCATCTCTCGGTCACCGCGTGGAAGGAACCCGGCCGCATGAAGTTGCAGCACTATCTCGGTGGCCTGGAAGGGCTGCCCGAACTGACCGACCTGGAGAGGCGGGTGTTCGTCGAGGAGTGGGAGAAGCGGATCTTCGGCATCCACGTCGCGATGATGGGCCTGTCCAAGCACCTGAGCGCGGCGCTGCCGAAGTACCCGATCGATCAGGTGCCCACAACATTCGCTGAACACTGGACGTGGGCCCATCTCCGCACCGGCGCCGAGGCGATGGACCCGTTCGACTACTTCAAATATCGGTATTACGAGAAGTGGCTGGGCGGCATCACCCAGTTCCTGATCGACAGGGGATACCTGACCGGCGACGAACTCGCCTCGCGGCAGCGCGAATTGGGGTCGGGAGCGGCACCCACCACTCCCGATCCGCGGCCCGCGATCGACGACCAGGTGACGCGCTACCTCCGCCAGGGCGACTCGCCTCGCCGGGACGTGGCGCATCCGCGGTTCGCCATCGGTGATCGTGTCCGGATCACCAACGTGCCCGTGGCCGAGCACACCCGACTGCCTGGCCACCTCCGCGGTAAGACCGGCACCGTCGAGCGCATTTTCGAGGGCGATTACGCCTATTTCGTCGAGACCGGCGATGGCATCGGCAGCCCGATGCCGGTCTACATCGTCGCGTTCGAACCGTCCGAACTGTTCGGTCCGCAGGCCGAAACCGGCCCCCAGATGTTCTACGCCGAATTGTTCGAGGCCTACCTGGAAGGTATGTGATGAGCGGCCAATTTCAGTATCCCGAAGATCGCGAAGCCTCCAGCGCGGCGAAAGTCGAAGCGCTGGAATCACTTCTGATCTCCAAGGGTGTGATCAACGCCCAAACGGTCGACAAGGTGCTTGCCTACTTCGAATCCGAGATGACGCCGCTGAACGGTAAGCGGATCGTCGTCAAGGCGTGGACGGATCCCGAGTTCGCGGCCAGGCTGGTCGAGGACACCCCCGCCGCGATCGCCGAACTCGACCTCCCCGACGGAATGGCGGGCGCGGAGGGCGAGCATCTGCAGGCCGTCGCGAACGCACCCGGTGTGCACAACCTGATCATCTGCACGTTGTGCTCATGCTTCCCGTGGCCGGTGCTCGGGCTCCCGCCGTACTGGTACAAGGATCCGGTGTTCCGCGCCAGGGCCGCCCGCGAACCGCGCAAGGTGCTCGCCGAAGTCGGCCTTGCGCTGCCCGACGACACCGAGATCAAGGTCTGGGACAGCAGCGGGCACTCGCGGTGGTTCGTCATCCCCGAAAGGCCGGATGGCACCGAGGATTTCACGGAGGAGATGCTGATGGATCTGGTGACCACGGAATCCATGATGGGTGTCGCGTTGGCGGGACAAGCGGCATGAGGCTGCACGACACCTGCACCACCGATCAGGCCGCACCCCAGTTCGAGCACGAATGGCAGCGGCGGGCGTTCGGCCTGGCGTTGGCGCTGTCCGAATTCGGCCATTACCCGTGGAGCGAATTCCAGCAGAGCCTCATCGCGGCGATCGGCGAGTGGGAGGACTCGCCGGCGGACGGCCGCGGCGACTGGCAGTACTACGACCACTGGGTGGCCGCGCTTCAGAAAGTGGTCGATGACAAGCGGTTGTTGACGGCGCCGCCGAAATTGAACGGAGATGGGCATGAGTAAGACATCCGCGAAGAGCCGGTCGATATCGACGACCCTGGCCGGGGCCGGGTGGCTGAGCGTGACCGTGCTGCTGGCGTTGCTCACGCTCTACTTCGTGGGCCTCGACCAAGGCGCATCGTCGATGTTCGGCTCCTCCAACACCGCAATTCACGAGTTCATGCACGACGCCCGCCACTTGCTGGGGTTCCCCTGCCACTAGGGCTCAGAGGGCGGCGGCGAGATCCTACGACGCGTACTTCTCCATGACCTGCCTGCGCAGACTCTCGGTCGCGACGTCGAGCACGATATTCTTCGCGCGCTTGATCAAGAACTCAGGCACCGGCGCGCCCAGGTCGAGGATGATGTCGAAGCGCACCCTTGTCTTGTCCTCGCCCTCGGGCGTGAGGTTGTACTCGACGTGTTGCCCGCGCTGGTTGAACGTCGCCTGGGCATCCCACACCATCCAGCGCGGGCCCCAGTTGTATTCCAGCACTTCCTTCTCGGTGATGCCCATGATCTTGAACGTCGCCTTGACGTGGCGGGGCTTGCCGTCGGGATGGCGGTCGAGAACCTCGGCCTTCTTGTGGACCGACGACCACGTCGGCACGGATTCCACGTCGGCGAGCGCTTCCAGAATGGCTTCAGGGGACGCCTCGAAGACGACCTCTCTCGATGCCCGGACAGCCATGCTGGCAAAGTCTAGCTAACTCACAGAAATACCGCAGCTTATTTTCCAGCTAATGTTTCTCACCAGTCGATTTCGTCGATGGGCGTGGTCGTCTCGGGCGGTGAGCCGACCGGACCCGCGGGGGTTCGGGAGAACCGCGGAGCAGGTGCCGCCTGATCAACGCCGTTGGCTGTCACCAGTGTTGAGCGTGCCCTGAGGTGTTCGTTCTGCGCGGCTTCACGCCATGTGAGCACTGGAGTCACGCACGCGTCGGTGCCTGCGAAGATGTCGATCCACTCGTCGCGGGTCTTGCCTGCAAACTTCTCCGCGAACAGCTGGTGGACCTCGGGGAAAGCCGCCACGTCGAGTTGGTCGACGTCATCGGCCGACAACCCGAGCCCGGCCAGCAGTTGCTCGAAGAACTGCGGCTCGATCGCGCCGACCGCCATGTATTTGCCGTCGGCGGTTTCGTAGGTGCGGTAGAACGGCGCGCCACCGTCGAGCATGAACGATTCGCGCTCGTCTTTGAGCGAGCCGGTCGACTTCATCGTCCACGCCATCTGCGCGAGGATCGACACCCCGTCGACCATCGCGGCGTCGATCACCTGTCCCTTACCCGACCGTTCCCGTTCGTAGAGCGCCGCGACGATGCCGAGTAGGACGAACATCGACCCGCCACCGAAGTCGGCGACCAGATTCAACGGCGCCACCGGCGGACGGTCGCGGTAGCCGATCGCCGACAGCGCCCCGGTCTGGGACAGGTAGTTGATGTCGTGGCCGGCGGCCCTGGCCATCGGCCCGTGCTGACCCCAGCCGGTGATGCGGGCGTAGATCAGCCGCGGGTTGACCGCCGCGCACTCGTCGGGCCCGATGCCGAGCCGCTCGCACGTACCGGGCCGGAACCCGTCGAGCAGGACGTCGGCCCTGGCCGCCAGGTCCAGCAGCCTGGCCGGCTCCCGCTTGACGTCGAGATCGACGATGCGCTTGCCGCGGTGGAGCAGGTCGAGGTTTTCGGCGGGCATCTGCAGGCCGCCCGGTCTGCGCACCCGAACCACGTCGGCGCCGAGGTCGGCCAGCACCATCGCGGCATGCGGGCCTGGTCCGATGCCGCCGAGTTCGAGAACTTTCACCCCGGCAAGGGGTCCCGAATTGGTCACCGAAGCAACGTAACTCAGCCTTCCGCAGGTCGTTGCGGCTCCCGTTTGTGCCGCAGGCGTCAATATCGTCACTTTCCCCATTAGCGCGCGCATGAAGCCATACGCTTTGCTGATCGTGCGGGTAGTGGGGGCCGCGAGAGCGGCACAGGAAGCGACGCCGGCGAGGGAGGTTTGCCGGTCGTGTGGAGCTGTGCCACACGAGGGTGACCGATTCTGTGCTGCGTGCGGGTCACCGCTGCTGCCAGCCGTCGATGCTGCGGAGTACAAGCAGGTGACGGTGTTGTTCGCCGATGTGGTCCGCTCGATGGACCTCGCGGCCACCCTGGATGCGGAGCGATTGCGCGAAATCATGACCGAATTGGTGAACCGATGCGCCGCGGTGGTGCTGCATTATGGCGGCACGGTCGACAAGTTCACCGGCGACGGGATCATGGCGTTGTTCGGCGCGCCGATCGCGTTGGAGGACCACGCCGTACGGGCGTGTCTGGCGGCGTTGGACATCCAGCAAGAGGCTGTTCGGCTGGCCGCCGACGTCGAGCGCCGTGATGGCCGTCCATTGCAGGTCCGGGTCGGGCTGAACTCCGGTCAGGTCATAGCAGGTGAAATCGGTTCGGGCTCATTGGGTTACACCGCTGTCGGTGAGCAAGTCGGGTTGGCGCAGCGGATGGAATCGGTTGCGGCGCCCGGTGGCGTGATGCTGTCGGAGTCGACCGCGCGGCTGGTCGAACATTCTGCCGTCTTGAGTGAACCGGAACTGGTGCACATCAAAGGCGCCGACGAGCCTGTCCCCGCGCGCCGATTGCTTGGTGTGACTTCAGGCCATGTGACGCAGCGCCAAGAAGCGAGCCTGGTCGGTCGGCGCTGGGAGATGGCGACCCTCGAGACCGCGGTGGAGCGCACGATCGGTGGCCGAGGCGGCGTCGTGAATATGGTGGGAGAGCCCGGCATCGGCAAGTCCCGGACGGCCCGGGAAGCCGCGGCGGCCGCGACCGCTCGCGGGGTCGAGGTGGTGTGGGCCTTCTGCGAATCCCACGCCAGCGACATCCCCTTCCATGCAGTCAGGCGACTGCTGCGCGCGGGCACCGGCGTGGCCGACCTCAACGGCGAAGCCGCACGCGACCGGGTCCGGGAACTAGTCGCCGATGCCGACCCGCAGGATCTGCTGCTGCTTGATGACCTGCTCGGCATCGCCGACCCCGAGCTGCCGGCTCCCGCCATCGACCCGGATGCGCGGCGACGCCGGTTGACCGCACTGATCAACACCGCGGCGCTGGCCCGTGCTCAACCGGCTCTGTTCATCATCGAGGACGCCCACTGGATCGATGCGGTCAGCGAGTCGCTGTTGGCCGACTTCCTCGCTGTGATTCCGCGCGCCTCGTCGATGGTGTTGATCACCTCGCGCCCCGAATATGAGGGAGCGCTGATGCGGGTGCCCGGCGCCCTGAAGGTGGCGCTTCGCCCCCTGGGTGATGCGGACGCCGCGACGCTGATCGGTGAGCTCCTGGGGTCGGATCCCTCGGTCGGCGAGCTGGCGGCGATCATCGCCGAGCGGGCCGCGGGGAACCCGTTTTTCGCCGAGGAAATGGTGCGGGAGTTGGCGCAGCGCGGCGTGCTGCAGGGGACGCGCGGTGGCTACGTGTGTCGCGCGGATGTTGCCGAGGTGAGCGTGCCGGCCACCGTGCAGGCGGCCATCGAGGCGCGCGTCGACCGATTGACCACCCCGGCCAAACGGACGTTGAACGCGGCCTCGGTGATCGGCGCCCGCTTCGGGCCGCAGCTGCTTGCCGCATTGGGTATCGATCCGGCACTCGACGAGCTGCTCAGGGCGGAGCTGATCGATCAGGTCAGGTTCACCCCGAGTCCCGAGTACGCCTTTCGCCACCCGCTGATCCGCGCGGTGGCCTACGAGTCCCAGCTGAAATCCGATCGCGCCCAGTGGCACCGGCGCCTGGCCGCCGCGATCCAAGAGCATGCACCCGGCTCGGTGGAGCAGAACGCGTCGCTGATCGCCGAACACCTCGAGGCCGCCGGCGAGCTGACCGCCGCCTACGGCTGGCACATGCGCGCCGGCGCGTGGTCCACCAACCGCGATCTCGACGCCGCCCGGCTCAGTTGGGAGCGGGCCCGCCAGATCGCCGACACGCTGCCTGCCGACGACCCCGACCAATTGTCGATGCGCATCGCCCCCCGCACCATGCTGTGTGCCACCGATTGGCAAGGCCGAGCAATGCAGCAAACCCAGGGCCGATTCGCGGAGCTGCGGCAGTTGTGCAACGCGGCCGGGGACAAAGTCTCGCTGGCCATCGGCATGAGCGGGCAGGCCACCGAGCTGCTCTACGCCGGGCGCACGCGTGAGGCGTCGCGTGTGGCGTCCGAACAAATGGTGCTGCTCGAGTCGATCGGCGAGCCCACCTTGACCATGGGGCTGACGTGGATTGCGTTGTGCAACTGGCTCTGTGTCGGCGAGTCCGGTGAGGTCTTGAGGTGGTCACAGACCGTCATCGACCTGGCCGCCGGCGATCCCGCCAAGGGCGCCGGCTTCGGTATTGAATCACCGCTGGCCGTCGCATTGGCATGGCGCGGCACTGCTCGGTGGTGGCTGGGCCGTCCCGGCTGGCGGCAGGACCTCGACGACGCCGTCGCGATGGCGCGAAACAGCAACCACCCGGCAACCCTCGCCGGTGTCGTCGCCTGGACATACGTTTTCGCGATGCAGTACGGGGTGCTTCGAGCCGATGACTCCTCGGTGCGCGCGAGTGAGGAGGCGATGCAGAGCGCCGAGGGATCCAGCAACGATGTCACAGTGAGCATGTCCGCGTACGGGCTGGGTGTCGCGCTGCTGAGTCGGGATGCCGCCGCCGACCGTCACCGCGGGCTTGAATTGATGACGCAAGTCCGCGACATATGGCTGCGCAAACGTGTCCTCTTCCTCATCCCGGTCACCGACTTGTGGGCCGCCCAGGAAAGGGCCAGGCGCGGCGAGCGCGATGCTGCCATACCGGTGATGCGCCAAGCCGTCGACGAGCTGCACCAGGCAGGACAGCTCTTCTATGGCGTTTGGGGCGCCGCCATTCTGGTGCAGACGCTGTTGGAGCGAGGCGCCGAGGGCGATCTGGCCGAAGCCCAAGAGGCGATCGACTGGTTGGCGAACCTTCCGGCAGACGGTTCGGCGATACCTGAGATCACGCTGCTTCGGCTGCGCGCGCTGCTGGCGCAGGCACGTGGTGACGAGGCTGGCTATCGCGACTACTGGGATCGCTACCGGGGAATGGCGGAATCGCTTGGCTTCGAAAGGCACATCGCGATGGCCCAGGCCATGACGTAAGGGCTGGCATCTACGCTTCGGCGGTTGGCTTCTGAATACTGCCCGAGCAGAACGGATTTCGGTCGCGTCGCGCCGCACTCAGGCAGCTATGCCTAGCTGCTGATAGATGTCCGGGAGAACGGCTATCGTCTCAGGCAAAATCGTGTTGACCGCCCAGATATGTAGTTCACCTTTGCGCAGGATGAAGGTGAAGTCGGCGTCGGGCGTCGCCAACGCCTTGTCTCGGAGGACGAGCCCATCGGGCGCAAGGATCTCCATGTCGCCGAAGTACAGCGCGGTGGGCGGAAGCCCAGCAAGCGGCCCGAAGAGGGGACTGACCAGGGGATCGGTGAGATCGAGGTCTCCGGCCCAAAGCTGGGCATGCTTACGCACATTCGAGAAGAAGAGACCCCGAAACACCGGGTCGTCGACAAATTGAATGGCTGGATTACTGAATGTGAGATCGAGGGCCGGTGAAATCAACACCATGTGCGACGGCACCGGGTCACCGCGACGCACCAACTCCTGCACCGCGGCAAGCCCGATGGTGCCGCCTAACGAGTCGCCGTACACACTGACGTTCCCGGCTCCGTGCTGATCGATCTGCGAGGAGATCAGGTGCGCCATGGCGGTCACGACCGTGCCGGCGGTGCCGCCCTGTGGCACCACTGGGTAGATCGGCACCATAACGGTGGCGCCGGTGTTGCTCGCCATCGCAGCGTAATTGAGCCAATGAAAGAGAGTCGGCGGGACAATGAACGCGCTGCCGGGAATGGCCACGACAATCTTTTCCGATGTAGACCCGGGGGACTGCAAGGTCCACACCGGCATCCCCTCGAACTCGCTGCGCCGCACGTTCAGTCCCAGCGTGGTAAACCACGGCGGACTGTCGCTCGATAGCAGCCGTAACAGCGGGGACGCGAGATCCACGCCCAAGAAGTCCCCGACCGCACTCACGACCCGATAAAACACGGTGAAGAGCTGGGACACGATCGATGGTTCACCGGTAAATGTGGCCAGCGCCTCGGTGGCGGCGTTGAGCTGCGCGAGTGCGCCCAGGACCGACGCGTTCGCAGCTGATGTAGCCGTCATCCCGTCGATTTCCGGCTCTATCGGCTGGCCATCGAAAGTCGCGCTGTCGGTGAAGAGCCCGGTGGTGATTTGACCGGCCGGCGGGCTGACGGTCGTCGACGGGAGGGAGAACGCCCGCTCGAACTCGCGGCGCGCAAAGGCCAGCAATGTCCATAGCATCGGCGGCTCCGCAGGCGGCGTCGGCGCGTCGCTGGCGAATGGCGACAGCACCGCGCTGATCATGGTCGACACAGTGCCGACGGAGGTCGGGGTGCTGATAGCGGCCGCCGGCTCCGGCGGCGACTCCTGCACCGCCGACGGCTGCATCATCACGTCGGTGACAACACGGGCGTCCAGATTGCTGGCCGCTGCCGTGGATTTAGCGGGGGTGGTCACCCCGGCCGAGGTTCGCGTGGACGTCGCAGCTGTGGAGCCCGTGTCGGGTGCGGCCGCAACAACCGACCCTGTTCTTGAATCGGCGCGAAAGCTTTGCGGCGTCTTGGTGGTGGGGGTTGCCGCTGTCGCGGTCGTGCTCGCCGCCCCTGCCGAAAAAGTCGAGGTCGATTCCGCGGCGACAGGTATCGGTGCTGCCGACGCAGATGAGCCCGGCGGTGAACTGCTGTGCGGGCCCCCGGTGGCGACCACCACACCGCGCGCACCCCCACGCGTCCGCCTGACCTCCCCCGCAGGCGACACCGAAGCCGCGGGGCCGGTCGGGCTGGACTCGGCTGTCGGCGAGATGAGCCCGCCCGGACTGCTCACGGCCATTTCGTCGGGCGGATTCAGGGGACTCCGACGACGACCGCGCGCCTCGTGCGCTGGCGTTGACGAACCCGATGACGACGTACCAGATTGCGTAGCGCCCGATGCAGGCGACGAACTCGACGACGACTGCGAATCAGACGGCGAACTCGCGCTGGAATCAGCCGGTTCGGCGAGCGCCACTCCGGGCGTGTTGGTGACCGCGGTCCCGATTCCCACTGCGATAGCCAATGCCCCAACACGACCAATGTGCTTTGCGGTACTCATCGTCGCCCCTCCATCTATTTCCAAAGCGGAACGGCGGGTACTGCGACGGTCGAGTTCCGCGAGAGAATCGTCACCCGGGTTCGTTTCGGTGAGCCCAGTAGCGGATTACTGCAAATTCGAGCGATGACGGCCCATCACTACTGAGTGCCCTCGGCGGCGTCAGATGGTTGCTGAAGTTGACGTCAATAACGCCTGTCTTCGCTTTGAACGCCCTATTGCTGAGTAATCGGTTGGACCGTCTGAAGGATGGTGCTCGTATGACGGCGGGCGTGGCGTGCGGGTCGTGCGGCACTGAGCGACGAGAGAGCGCCAAGTTCTGTGACGAGTGTGGTACCCCGTTCGCGGTTTCGGTTTGGTACAAGCAGGTGACCGTCCTGTTTACCGATGTGGTGCGCTCTATGGATCGCGCCTGCTCTGGATATCGAGCGGTGGCGCGCGATCATGACCGAATTGGTGAACCGGTGCGCTGCGGTGGTGCTGCGGTATGGCGGCACCGTCGACAAGTTCACCGGGGACGGGATCATGGCGTTGTTCGGCGCGCCGATCGCGTTGGAGTACATACCAACCGGTTCGCGGAGCAGCGAGGTCGGGTCGATGCGCGTGTTCCATTGCCTTTCCAGGTGACTTCGAGGATCCACACGCGGCTGTGGATCCACAACAAGCGCCTCGCGCGGGCTGATGCCGAAGAACCACGCGTCGAATTCGGCTGCGTCCTCGAGAAAGCCTCCGCGCCAACCGTTTTGCGACTAACCGCGGTCGACCAGTACCTCCGACACCAGGTCCTGATATCGATCACGGCCTGCCACAGTTCGTCTGCCGAGGTGATACCGCCTGGAAACCGGCATCCCATTTTTACCAAGACGATCGGATCCCGATTTACGTCCCCCAAGGTTCGTACCAACGCCATCGCTCGAGCTGCCGCGCGAGGGCCGGGCGATCGATCTTGCTGTTGTGCCTGGCGTCGACGGGAAGTGCGCCGAGTCGGCGAATCGGCACGTCGAGCCTAAGTTCCCGCAGGACGGCGCCGATACCGGCGACCGCACGTTCGTCGTCGAGCACGACGGCAAGTTCGCCCTCCTGGGCCATGCGGTGTGCGACGAAGGCGGCGTCCTGCACACCCGGTACCCTCCGAATCTGCTCCTCGACCACGAACGGGTGAACTTCGGTGCCGCCGTGCACGACGGTGCCGCCGCGAGGCCCGAGCAACCACAGGCGCCCGCGCTCGTCGCGGCGGACGACATCACCGAGCCGATGCCAGACCGTTCCGTCCTCGATGCAAATCTTGTTGGATGCCATGGCATCCGGATCGCCGACGTACTCACGGCAGACGTGCGCGCCGCGCACGATCACTTCACCGACGCTGCGGTGCGCGGCCTCGAGCGCCCGCTGGGCGAGAGGTCCGTCGATGCGCCCGGGCAGCTCCACGAGAGCCACGTCCGCGGCGTCGACCGGTCTGCCGACGAGCAGCCCGTCGCCGGCGGAGTCGAGCACCTCTGCCATCCGCACGTGCGCGACCGGTTCGGCTTCGGTCGAGCCGTAGACCACCAGCGTCTCGGCATCCGGGAACGCCGAGGCGACCAGGCCGCACAGGGATCGGTTCACCGGGGCGCCGCCGACGATCACCCGCCGCACCGATTGCGGCCGCGCCCCGGTCGCGTGGATGTGCGCGGCCAGCCGCCGGGCGAACGCGGGTGCCGCCGACACGGTCGTGACCGCGTTGGCCTGAATCGATGCCAGCACGGCCCGCGGATCGATCGAGGCTGGTTCGCGCAGGTCCACGGGCGGGATCACGGTGGTCGCACCCGTGCACAGATTCGGGAAGACTGCGGCGGGAAAGGCCGTCATGTCCACGTCGCCGTCGCAGGCAGGCAATTCCGCGGCCAGCGCGCCCTGTTGCGCCGCCAGGATGGCGTTGGTGCGTACCGCCCCCTTGGCGTGGCCGCTGCTGCCGGACGTGAAGCTGATGTTCGCTACCGCATCGGGCGCACCGTCGCGCAATTCCGTCAAGGGCCAACCAATTCCGTGAACGGATGCGTACCGCGCGGTCTGCCGGCAACCGCGTAACGGCGAACCCGCCATAGGGGCGGGATCATCCACCATCGCCTCAACAACTGTGCCGGTCCAACGACCGCGGCCACCCGAGCGGCCCGCAACGCCCGCAGCAATCGCGTGCGCGACATCGCGCCGTCGAGCAACACGACGACACCTCCCGAGCCCACGAGGGCGAGCGCCAGCGCATAAAAATCGACCGACAAGGGTCCGGCAAGGAGCACGCGTGCCTCTTCGCACAAGCCGGCTCGGCGCAAGCCGCCGGCGATCGCTGCCGCACGCGCTGCAAGTTCACCGTAGGTCGCGGATTCGACTGTGCCGGTTTCGGGTTCGACGACCACCAGTGCGGGCCGGTCGGGATGCTCAGCGGCCCGCGCCGAAAAGAGTGACACCATCCCGGCTTCGGTGAGCACTCAAATCACCTCATCGACGATGAAGTCGCTGTAGAAAAACACCCGGTCGGCTGCGTGGAGGGCGGCGGACAGCTCCGGCAGCGGCCTGGTGAGCATGGCCGGGGCACGCCGGTCCACCATCAGGTTCCAGTGTGCGATCCGCCCGCCTGGCCGCATCGCGCGCGCAAGCTGGACGAACAAGTCGTCGGACGACCTCGGATCGAGATACTCGAAGATGTCGGACATGCCCGCCGCGGTGAATAGGCCTGGGGCGCAGGCGCTGAGGTAGTCCGAGAGGTTTGCGCACACGACACTGACCCGGTCCACCAGGCCGCTCAACCGTTCTGCTGCGCCGGGCCGCAGCAGCAGCGGTCCACATGAGAGATCGGCGAACCGCCCGGTCAGCAACCATTCGAGATAGAAATTGCCGTGTGCCGGAATCTCGGTGAATGCGTGCCGAAACCCTTCCCAGAGATGTGCTCCGGGATCCTGGTCGACATACTTGTACTGCGAGCGGTCGCGACCGCGACCCGCCATCTGTGCACCGAAATACGCGCGGAACGCCGATTCCAGAGTCGGCGAATAGATTTCGCGGAGGAACACTTCGCGTTGCGAATCGAGGTCGGGGCAGTCGAACAACCGCCGTATCGGATCGGCCAGCGGGACGAACCAGTGGTCGCGAAACTCGCCGATGTAGCGTTCGAGGAGGCCGCACCCCATCAGTCCCGCCGTGAGCAGATCGTCGTGGCGGTTCCAGAACTCGCGTGCTCTCGTCGACAGTGCGGGCGCGATTTGTCGGTAGACGGCTACCGCGTCACCGGGTACGGCGCCGAGCAATACTGCGGTGTCCGACGTCGAAAGCTCCCGCAAAGCAGCCAGTTTCAGCTCGACCAGCGCACACTGGGTGGGGTTGACGTCGACCGCGACGACGCGGTCGGGCTCGGCGAGCAACAGTGCCGCCACATTGTCCCCCGCACTGCCGACGATCAGCGCATCCGTCCCAGGGCTGAGTTCGAATGCGCGCTCGAGAAGGCAGTGGTCCTCCCAGACCTGCGAATATCGCACCAGGTTGTGTGCGGCGGATCGAGTGAAATCATCGGACATGATGGCTCCCGTAGCGTCGGCATCAACTACAACGGGCTCGCGAAGATGGCGTACCAGCGCTCGCAGCGGTAGCGCGGGAACAACAGTCGGCTTTGGTTGTCGGCGCGCATCGTCGAGACAAAAAGCTGCTCGACGCCAGCGTTCAGGGCGCGCTCCGCCGCCACGGACACCGCCGCGTGTGCAAGTCCGATACGCCGGTGGACCGGCATCGCACCGCCCGTCTTGAGCACCATCGCAGGCGGCGCCGCGACCGCATGGTCCTCGAAGCGCAAACTGCTCACCGGGATCGCGTCGGCGCCGCGGCAGAGCGGAGCGTAATGCGGGTACATCAGAAGGATCCCTGCCACGTCGCCGTCGGGCCCGAGCGCGAGGACGCTCCGGTTGGGATCAACCGTCGCAGCGAGCCCCGGGGCCATGTAGTGCTCGAATTCCGGCCGGCTGATCGGCATGAACGCGACGTTGTCGGCGAAGACCACGTTGGCAAGCTCGAACAGTTCGTCGGTGCGCTTCGTCCACACCGTAGGGTCGAACGCTTCGAACGCGTAGCCTCGCGCAGTGAGCTGCTCTCGAAGGCACGCCTTGTCGGCGACCAGGACGGCGATGTCGTCGCGATCCAGCACGATCGAGACCCACGACACGAAGGGTTCGAATCCCATTGCCTGCCAAGACGGCCCGTAGCACAGCGGGTTCCACGGTTCGCCGACGAACGGCATCGCCCCAGGCTCCGCCGACAGCAATGCACGGCAGTGCAATACCGTCGAGAAGTCGATCGGGCCTACCAGCAGTTGTGCGCCCGCTGCATGCGCCCAGCGGCGCACCTCGACCATAACGAGTTCCTCGGCCGCGCGGTCGCCCGTGCTCTCCCAATAGCCGAACCACGCAGCCCTGCGCCCGTCGAGCACATATGCCGGCCGGGTGAACACCGCGGCACGCACCGCGCCCGGAACGCAGAACGCGTGCGCGTCGACCTGCGCCATCCATGGGTTCAGCGAACTGAACAGCATTGCGATACGTTCGGGCTCCTCCGGCAACCATCCGGGATCGCTTGCGTAGACCAACTTGGGTAACTCCAGAAATCCGTCCGGTGGCGGACCCGGCAGCGGCGCGTCGATCATTGCCGGACCTCGAGGCGTTCGACAGTGCCGGTGCGACCGTCGAGGCGAACCCGTTCACCGTTGCGTACGGCGTCGATGAGCCCCGGAATCCCCACCACCGCGGGCACTCCCAGTTCGCGCGCCAAGATCGCCGAATGCGATACCGTGCTCCCGCGCTCAACGAGAATGGCTGCGGCGCTGGGGAACAAGGGACCCCATCCAGGATCGGTACGGATCGCCGTGATGATCTTGCCCTTCACGTCGACATCGTCGTTCGGATCTCGGATCACGCACAGCTCGCCTTCGGCGATACCCGGGCTGCAGCCGATTCCGCGCAGCATAGCCGTCTTGGCTGTCGCAGGCGCATATTCGGGGCTCACCCGACGCCCGGTGCCGGGCGGACCGTAGGTCTCGAACTGGTTCGGCGGCTCCTCGGCTGCGTAGGCGGCGAACTCCTTGTACCGCTGCCGGACCAGCGTCGCGAGATCGACGGTGACGGACCGGCCTTCGGCGTACGCGTGTAATTCGTCCATGGTGAGGTAGAAGATCTGCCGTGGGTCGTCCAGCACGCCCGCGGCAGCCATCCGTCTGCCGGCGTCGGTGACGGTCGCCCGCATCGCACCGACCAACCGCGTGCGGGTGAACCGCATGTTCTCGCGAGCCTCGACCGCCGACCGGGCCCGCCGCAGCACGACCCGCAGTTTGCGGCGATCACGCCCGGTCAACTTGTCCATGACCTCGCGTTCGAACTCGGCGCGCCGATCGCGGTGGCGATCCAGTAGATCGATCGGTGACAGGTGCTCGTCGGCAATGAAGTTGCGCAACGCGATCGCCAGAAAAGAGGGATCATCGCGCAGCGCTACGGTTTCCAGCTTCTGCTCACCGGCAAGCCGGTCGCCGAAGCGGGTCAGGTAATCGTCGAGGGACGCGGCAACATACACCGAGCGTTCGCGCAGGGCCGCCACCGCCGCCGCCGGGGCGCCGCCGTTCGGCGCATCGGTGAGGTCGGGATCACTCTGGATGTGCTTGGCGAGCACCATGAGATGCTTTGTCGGCTCCAAGGACTCGACGGCTTCGTCGGCGCCCAGGAGGCCCGCCACGATGTGTTCGGCGTCGTCACTGGCGACCTTGGCGACGATGCGCCGCGCACGGCCGGACTGAGTGCCCATGTAGAAGTCGTTTAGCGTCGGAACCGTCCAGAGGTCGAACACGCGTAGGCCGCGCTCGGCGAGCGCGAGCACGTCCTGCAGGCTCTGCGCCCCGGCGAGTTCGGCGTGCAGTTGGGAAATAAGTTGCGGGATCTCGGTCTGGAATTTCTCGACCAGCGCAGGGCGACGATAGATCTTCCAGCCGAGCCGCGCACCGACTCGCAACATGCATGGGAGGCGGCGCATCTTCTCACCGCGGGACAATAAGATGTCGGTCACGAAGTCGACCGGATGCTCGACGCCCATGATGTGTTCGAGATCCTCCTTGTTGCGGTCGAACGACGGCAACAACTTCAGGACGCGGTACCAGTTGTTGATGTTGTAGTAGACCCGGCCCGAGACGAGCCCGATCATGTTACGCAGCACCGGCCGGTATTCCTCGAGCGTCGCTTCGGGAACGCCGAGCATCCGCAGTGTGTGCCGATGAACGGTGTCGTACACCGCCGCCGCGTAGGAGAACGACAGGGGACTTGTGACGCCGTTGAAACTCTCCTGGATGTTGCTGTTGTCCCAGACGATTCGCCATTCGCCGATCGGATCGGTTGTGGCCGAAGCCGTGATCGGACGCGTCTGCAGCAGCACGACGTCGGTGCCGCATACGATCCACTCGATATCCTGCGGCGCGTCCAGGTAGCGGGCCACCCGCGTCGCGGCAGAGGTCAATGCGTGCAACTGGTCGTGGCTCAAGCACCGAACGGAACGCTGGCCCGGCGGCACCGGCGACACGTGCGTGCTGCGCGCGCCGGGACACCGCACCACCCTCGTCGCCTTGTCGGCGATCGTCGCTGACAGCTCGCGGCCGGCATGCGACCAGATGTACTGATCGGTGTCTACCTGCCCGGAGACAATGCCTTCGCCGAGACCCCAGCCGGCACTGACCAGAATCTCGTCATCCCGGCCGGACAATGGATTTCGTGTGAACAGGACGCCGGAGACGTCGCCCTCGGCCATCTCCTGGACGATCACGGCCACTGCCGGCGGCACGGTGCCCGCGGCGGTGTTGCGGCGGTAGGCCACGGCCCGGTCGTTGAACGCCGACGCCCAGCATCGGCGCACGGCGTCGACTACGGCATCAGCGTCGACATAGAGGTATGTGTCGAAAGCACCTGCGAAAGAATGGGTGTCGCCATCCTCGCCGACGACCGAACTGCGCACGGCGAACGGGCCGTGGCCGGTGAGCCGGTCGGTGAGTGTCGCAGCGAGTTCGCCGTCGACCGGTGTGGAGAGGATCTGCGCACGAACGTGTGCCGCCGTTCGGCCGGGGTCGATCCCGGTGATGTGGCGCTCGAATGCCTCGGTGGGCACGACGATCCACCACGGTACACACGCACCGGCGGCAGCCAGTCGGGTCAGCCCGACGGCCTTACCGCCGATGCGTCCGGCGTCGGTTGCTTCGGCCATGTCGAGAGTGGTCATGGGCGTACTCCGGTCAACAGTGCGGTGATCACGACAAGGAGTGACACGAGAACTGTGAGCGCACTGGCCAATTCCGCGAGCTTGGTGGATCTCGCGGTTGGTCGCGACCCGAATTGCATCGTCACGGCGACGGCGGCGATGGTGACGGCGACGAAGACCGTCGTCGTCACGACCGTGTCCGCGCGCGCCACCGCCAGCAGCACCGCGCAGTTCGCGACAGTGCCGACGATCAGGGTCGCCAGCACGGCAGCCGCCCCGGCCGGTCCGCCGAACGACTTCGTATAGGACGCGACGGTGTCCCGCTCATCTTCGGGAGCGTGCAGCTTGCGGCCGACCTCGAGTGTCGCGCCGCCGAGGAAGCCCATCAGCGCAAGCCACCCGACGCTCGCCGGCAGGTGCTTGCCATCCGCGCCGATGAGTGCGATCCAGATCAGCGCCAGGGGACCGGCGACGAGGTGGGTGAGCGCATACAGCACCAGCCTGGGCTCGAGCCACTGACCCGCGAAGAACTCCTTCAGCATCAACATCGTCCACCCGAACAGCACGAGCCAGGCGAACGTGACCGGTCCGATCCCGCCGTCCACCAGCACCGACACCACTATCTGCGGCACCAGGGTGAGGATGCCGATCACTTTCAGCTGGTCGAGCGTGACCAGGCCGCGTTGCAGGATGCGGTCGGGGAAGTTGATGCTGTCCTTGGCGTAGTCCTTGTGCTCGTCGAGCACCCGAACCAGCAGGAAGTAGCCGAAGACGGCGCTGAAGGCGACAACATCGAGCGGCGAGACCGAGGGGTTCGGGTCACCGGTGATAGCGCGGGCGTACAGGGTCCCGGCCAGGTAAAGCAGGAAGTACAGCAGGATGGGAGCGGGACCGAACCGTTCGTTTCCCCAGGCCAGCAGCCGGTGTGCCGGCGGCCTCATGGCGATCGGCTGTTTGGTCATGCGGCCGCGACCTTCTCTCGCTGTTGCAGCCGGCGAGGCAACCACCAGTTCAACCTGCCTGCCAGGCGCATGAACGCCGGTACAAGGAGGGCACGCACGATCGTCGCGTCCATGAGTACCGCGATCGCGAGCCCGACGCCGAGCGACTTCACGGTGGTGAGTCCGGAGGTGGCGAGCGAGACGAACACGATCGCCATGACGACGGCCGCTGCGGTGACGATCGGACCGGTCGACTCGAGCCGCCGCGCGACTGCGGCCGTGTTGTCGGCTGCGCTGTCACCGCCGAGCCGGTCGTACTCCTCCTTGATGCGCGAGAGCATGAAGACCTCGTAATCCATCGACAGGCCGAAGGCGACACAGAACAGCAGCGGCGGCCCGAGCGTGTTCAGAGAATTGGTGATGGTGAAATCGCCGACAAGCCAACGCAAATGGCCGTCCTGGAAGATGAACACGAGCGCGCCGAAGGTGGCGGTGAGGCTCAGAATGGTCAACGCGATCGCCTTGACCGGCAAGAACACGCTGCGGGTGAACCACATCAGCATCACAAACGTCGTGATCACGATGATCGCCAACGCCACCGGTAGCCGGTGCACGATAGCTTCCTTGCCGTCATAGGTCTGCGGACCGAGCCCGGTGACTGCCGTCGTGAACGGCGATGGCACCGCCCGCACGTCACGAAGCAGTTGCTCACCCTGCGAGGACAACGGTTCGACGGCTGTCTCGACGGTGAATCGCGCGTGCCCGTTCCTGACGAAATAGGCTTGTTCGTGCGACGAGGGCTCCGCCATGCGCAGGCCGTCCTGGAACGTCCCGTCCCGACCGTGGACCGCGGTGACGCCGGGCACCAACGACAGTCTGATCTCGTAATCATCTGCGGCGCCAGTGAAAGAGCCATCGAATCTGTCGGCGAAGATGACCAGCGTGCCATTCTCGGTCTGGGCGAAATCCGTACGGATCTCGTGGCTCGCCGAGGCGGCGGCCGACGATGGAGGCAGGTTGCGGTCGTCGGGAAACATCAGCTTGGCGCTCGCGAACGGCACCGCCAGCACCGCGAGAACGCCTACCGACACGATCGCGATCGGGACGGGCCGGCGCATCACCACCGTCGCGATCGTGTGCCAGCGGCCGGTGCCCGGTGGCACCCGCTTGCGCTGCCGGGCGAAGGAGAGCGCGTCGATGCGGGGGCCGACGGCCGCGAGTATGGCGGGCAGCACGACGACGGCGCCGACGACAGCGATCGCGACGACGCAGATCCCCGCGTAGGCGAACGATCGTAAGAAGTACATCGGGAACACGGCGAGGGCGGACAGCGCCAAAGCGACTGTCGCTCCGGAGAAGACAACGGTACGTCCAGCCGTGCTCAACGCGGCGAGAATCGCCTCGGGTCTATCACACCCTTGGAGTTCCTCGCGGTAGCGCTCGACGATCAGCAGGCTGTAGTCGATGGCGAGGGCCAGCCCGAGCGCCGACGCCAGGTTGATCGCGAAGATCGACACGTCGGTGATCTCCCCGAGTACGCGCATCACGAATGTCGTTCCGAAGATGGCCAAGACACCGATCCCGACCGGTATCAGGGCGGCGACCAACCCGCGGAAGATCAGGAACAGTGCGATGAATGTCAGCGGTATCGCGATGACCTCGGACTTGACCAGGTCATGCTTTGCGATGTCCTCTGTTTCGGCGAGCAACACGGCGTAGCCGGTCGCCTCGACGTAGAGCGGGCCGTGAGTGCCACCGAACTGTGCGGCCAGCGCACGTCCTCGATCGGCGAGTTCGTTGTCGTCGCCGGCGAGCTGGGCGCGGATGAGTGCCTTTCGACCGTCCTTGCTCTGTAGCGCCGTGCCGAGTTGATCTGACGTCCAGAATGATTCGACTCGCTCGACACCCTGTGCATGCGCCAGCTTGTCCACCAGTTCACGTCCCGCCGCGGTGACCTCGGGTGAACCGATCGGTGCGTCGGCGGACACGAGCAGCACCAATGTCGGCACCGCCATGCCGAAGGTGTCGCGCAGTTGGCGGTCGGCGTGCACAGATTCCGATCCGGGGTCGTTGAACCCGCCGCTGGACAGTTTCTCGATCGCATCGGCGCCGACGGCTCCACTGACGATGAGGAAGAGCAGCGCGGTAACGAGCACCAGTCGGCGGCGCGATATGGCGAAGATTGCAATCGATTTCAGGCGCATCGGTCTAGCCTTTGGCGACTACGGTCACGTTCGATGTCCGCGAGCCGTTTGGTGGTCTGCACGAGGTGGTCGAACCAGGGCAGTGGCAGCCAGCGCTGGCCGAGCGCAATGGTCGGAAGGCGGTTGATGCTGAGTTCGGCGAGGCTGAGCTGGTATCCGCGTCGCCACACCTCGGCATCGAGGATGTTGCTGGAAGCGGATTCGAGTGCACGGCGATGGAATTCGACGAAATGATCGACCGCTTCTGGGCTAGCGTCGGGGCCGAGCACGTGCGCGAGCAGGTCGACGAGGTCGCGCTGCGGGACCTGCACCGTCGCGAGTTCCCAGTCGTAGGCGACTAGGCTACCGTCCCTCCGCAGCGCGATATTGCGCGGGTTGAAGTCGTTGTGCACCAACGTTCTCGGCATGGCAACCAGTTCCGCCCACCACGTCGGGATGGCGTCGATGACCGCCGTCGCCCAATCGTAGGTCGCGTCGTCGACCCACTGCGGGAAGTCGGTCCGGTACTGGTCGTACATGGCGCGCCACAGGGGGACCATCCCGGGTGTCTCGTCGTCGCGGCCTACCCACGAATCGGCGCCGAGAAGTTCGGCTTCGCGGCCCAGCCAGTGCGCGTGCACGCCGGTGATGCCGATGATCGCGGCTTCGAGCCGTTCGGTAGTCCAGACTTCCGGTGTGTCGACGGCATCGAGGAAGTCGACGCTGCCGTCGAGACGCTCGATCATCACCAGGAACACACCCTGTTCTGCGTCCTCATACGTACCGAAACATTTTGGTGTGATGGCCTTTACGGCGTCGGGAGCGTCGCGGTACAAGCCGATTTCGCGCCGGTGCAGGCCGATGAAATGGCTTGCATCCGCACAGCTCTGCCATGCGTCCGTGAGGTCGCCGCCGGCCGTCGACATGACCGCCGCGAGTGAGGTGGTCATCTCGGAGTCGAGCGGCTTCGACTTCACCATCACATCGACCGCCGGCCGGTCGCCGAACTCGAGCCGCAACGGCGCGACCCCGATGAACCTTGCTGGATTCGCTGCCTGCACGATCGCCGACAACGTGCCCCTGACCGCTCTGCCCGTTGGGATCGCCGCGGTGACCTCGACCTGTGCATCTCCGGTCCGCTCCCGCAGGAGTCGGGTGAGGAATTCGGCGGTGAGATCTGATTCCGCGAATGGCATCATCACCGAACTCGTTCGGTTCATGTGTCGTCCCTTTACGACCCCGGCGACCGGGGACGGCACTTTGGCCAGAATCTCCGATATCGACGGCACCGGCCGCCCCAAATAGCCGACCGCCAAGCAGTAATCCAGCAGACGGCGGAGGTAGTCCACACCGGTTGCCGGCGGGACGAGGCCGAGCAGTGTCCTGGTGTTGGTGTCGTCGAATGTGCGTATCCGATCGAGATAGCAGGTGTATTGCGCGCCCAAGCGCTCGTAGTAGTCGCGTTGGATCGGGTCGAGATCCTCGACGGAGAACTCTGTCGGCGGTACGAAGGTGCCGATCTCGAAGGACGGATATTCGGCGAGCACGTCGGTCACCTCACGTAGCGACAACGTTTGGGCGCCCGGAAGATGGAATGTTCGGCCGAGGATGGATGTATCACCGGTGAGGACCAGTTCGGCTGCTGCCACAACGGCGTCGGCGACGTAGTCCACGGGAACCAGAGAGAGGGTGGCGTCGTAGCAGCCGGGGAGGCGCCGCAGTCTCCCCTCGACGGTCAACTTGAGGAGGGTATAGAGATTCCTGAAGTCGCGGATGGCGCCGGTGGCGGCGTCCCCGGCGACGATCGCGGGACGCAGAATGACCGAATCCACCGGTGCATGCATCACCAGTCGTTCGGCAAGGCACTTACTCCGCTCATATCCGTTGCTGAATTCCTGTCCGGCATCCAGCTCGTGCTCGGAGATCGTTCCGTCGCGACGACCGCAGACGTACGCGGTGCTGACATGGACCAGCGGAACGTTCCATCGCTGTGCCAGGTCGACGGCGCGCTCTGTTCCGGCAACGTTGAGTCGTCGGTATTCCGCTTCAGGCGCGTTGAAAGCGATCGTGGCGGCGGAGTGCACGATGCACCCCACCGCATCCGCTAGCTCGTCGAGCACCTGTTCGGCCACACCGAACCCCGGTTCGCGGACGTCGGCCGCAAGGCGAGCGATGCCCGCACCTGACCACCACTGCCCGTACTCGTCCGAGGGCAAAGTGGAGCCGTCCGTGCGCTTGATTAGCGGCTGCCGGTGGGTCACCGCGATGACAGGATGGCGCGGCGACAGCCGGGCCACCACCTCGGCTCCGATCAGCCCCGTCGCCCCGGTGACCAGCACGGCGCGTCCCGGGTTCACAGCGGATCCTCAGTGGTCAGCGCAAAGCTCACCACGTCGTCGACAGTGGTGATCGTCGCGAGATTCTCGGGACGCTGGGGCGGAAGTCCAAAAGCGCGTTCCAACGCCATCGTCAGTTCGATCAGCCGCACGGAATCGAATCCGAGATCATCGACCAGCCGGACGTCGGGCGCCACGTCCTCGGGTATCCACCCTGGTGTCGCCAGTGAAGTGATCAGTCGGATCACTTTCTGGCGCTCGGGCTCTCGAAATTCCTGCGGCGCGTTCATGCGGTACCCCGCACATTGGGTTGATTGCCGCCCGCGTCGTCCACATCCACCGCGTCGAGGGTGTTGGCGCGCAATTCTCGGATGTTCGCCAGCGGATGCCCACCACAAGTCGCTGCCTGTGCGTTGGTTTGTTCCAGGTCGGCGGTGAGTGTTGAGCTGTCGATCACCGTTCCCTCGACCAAATCACCGGCCACGAGCAGCGCCCACATCTCCTTGCGGCGCGGTTTGCCGCTGGAGGTTCTTCGGATAAATCTCCGCGGCCCGATGACGATTCGAACCGTTGGTGCGGGACCAAGTTCGGATCGCAGTAGACGGCGGGCGGTACCCACCCAGCTGCCCGCCGAGGTCTCGGCGAACAGGGCGACACCCGGCCGCCCCACCCCGCTGTGCGCGACCGCGCAGAACTTGCATTTGGGAATCCCGGTCGCCGCAGCGAGTCGCGTTTCGAGATCCTCCATGAACACGGATTTGCCCCGGACCTTGAGAGCCGAACCCATCCGGCCGAGGACGAATACCTCTCCGGCGTAACAGAATCCCGCGTCACCGGTGAGCAATACACCGGGCTCGGCGAACCGAGTACCGGTGCCCGGGTCCGATTTGTCTCCGTGATACCCCATGGCTACGGACGGCGAAGACACAGCGATCTCCCCGAGGGCTCCGTCGGGCAGGCGCGCGCCGTGCTCGTCGATGACACTGACCTCGGAGCCGGCCGGACCCAAACCAGCGATCCACCCGGGACCTGGTAGCTGCTGTCCGGTGAATCGTGCACAGTCGAGGACCGCAACCGGCTGCCCGGGCCGCAGTGATGACTCGTCGATGCGAACGGCGCCGATCGGTTCGTCAACGGGGGTTCCGGTGACTAGCAGTGTGGCCTCGGCCAGACCGTAGGCGGCGATCAGGGCCGTGGGGTTGAACCCCGCCGGTTCGACCAGTCGGGAGAATGAGTGCAAGGCGGTCAGGTCGATGCACTCGGCTCCGGTGGCCAGTGACTTCCAGGAGGTAAGGTTGACTCCTTCAATATCTTCCGGGCTCAGCCGGCGAGCGGCATAGTCGATCCCGAACGACGGACATACCGAATGCTGCCGTCCGGACATCGCACGAATCCACCGCATCGGGTCCCTGATGAACTGGTCGGGGCGCATCAGGTAGAGCGACCCCTGGTTCGCGATTCCCATGAGGAGAGTGATCAGTCCCATGTCGTGGTAGAGGGGCAGCCACGACACCATGGCGTCACCTGATCGCCAGCCGAGCAACCTGCTGATCGATTGCAGGTTCGCGGCAAGGTTAGCCCAGCTGACCATCACCCCGCGTGGCGTGCCGGTCGATCCCGAAGTGAACTGCAGCAGTGCGCATTCGGCACGTTCATGTGCCCGGCCGATCGGATCCGCTGCGTTGATCAGATCCTCCGTCAGCGACAGCGGCTCCCGAGACAGACCTGCGACTTGGACCGCTCTTTCGACTGTTGGCAACAGTTCGGGTGAGGTCAGCACGCTATGCGGATCGGCGCTCCGCAATATCGCGCTGATCGTCTCTATACATGTGGAATCTTTACCGAACGTCGGAGGTGCGATCTGCGTTACCGTGGCTCCGCACAACCAGACCGCGTACATTGCTGCGACGGATCGGTGCCCCGAGGGCATCACGATGCACGCGTTGCCCCTCGCGGGCAAACCGTTCGCGCGCAGCGCCCCGCCGATCCGGCGCGATATTCTTGCGAGTTCGGTGTACGAACGGTAGTGCCATCCGTCGACATCATCTGCAACAAACACTCCGGCGTCAGCTAATGGCGCATCGATCCAGTCGATCGGCATAGTGGAAGTGGAATCCGACGTTTGTAACAATGTTTGCCTCACTGTCCATTCGGCCTGCCGGGGCCATTGCATACCTGCGCCGTCCTTGGCCCGTTCGTGGCCGGTCGCGTGTGGAGCGATCATGGTCACAACGCCGCCATGACAGGCGAATCTTGCGTACTCATCGACGTGTCTCCTGTCTGTGTTGGCAAGGATCGCCACGGTGGGTGGTCCAGGTCCGCGATGGGAATCGTCGCTCGCATTGAGTAGGACGAGCCCAGTAGCGCGCTACTGCAATTTCGCCCGGTTTCGTCCCGGCACTACTTAGGGCCGTGCGACGCCGAAACGCTGCGCGCGCGTTGGCGCTCATCGCCCACACATCCTGACCGGCGACGGCCACAGTGCCGTTGTCCGGCGAGTCCAGCCCACCCGCGATATGCATTAGGGTCTACTTCCCGGCTCCCGATGGTCCGGTCACGACGACGAATTCGCCTGCGTCCAAAGGAAGTCGCTTGACGACGCCCGCGAGCTGCAGTACCGGGGTCATAGGATCGCCGCGATCTGCAAACGCGGTCACAGTCTGTACATCTCTCGTCGCATGGCGGCCTGCTCGAGGAACTCGTCACGCCGTGGTGGATAGTGACGCGGTACCGGCCGTGCGTCCTCAGGTGGACTCAGGAACAGAGCGCGCAAATTAGCGATCACTCCGTGGGTGGGCTTGGCGCGCGGCAACGACACAGCAGCCGCCGTGCTGAACGCGACTTCCTGCGCGGTGATGACAACCGGCGGCTGACTCACCTCTCCGATGACAGTTTCAGGCTGTTCGATGACAGGTTCAGGCTGTTTGACGACATCCTGCTTCTCGGTAGGTGTTGTTGATAGCTCGGACATTTCGTGCCTTCCTCCCTCTGGAAATGTGTCTGAGCTAATCGTCGGTCGCGTGCGGTGCGAGGAGTGCAGTAGCACGACACTGCAATCTCGTCGATATTGTCGCGGTACTACTGAGCCGCCGTCGTCAGTGGCGATCGTGAATTAGTTCAGCCCGCCATCCAGCTGGATTGTCCAGCGCGCCAGACGGTTCCGCTTCGGCGCGGCGTCGCAGACATCCAGGACAGGCTTCAGTCGCAGAGATGCCGATTGTGATCCCAGCGCTCCAGCCAGGCTTGAAGGTCGTGGATCCCGATCGCAATAGACACCGCCATTACGGCCGCGACGAGAATAAGGAACGCGGTCATAGGCGGTGCCCCCCTCGTTCCATGGCGGCCTCCTCGGTGATCTGAACTAAATCCTCTGCCGCGGACGGTTCGGCGAGTGCAGTAGCCCGCCACTGCAATCTCGCCCCGGTCGGCGCGTACTACCTAGTCATGAACTCGAGGTTTCGCGGCTCCTGTTACTGCGAGGTGTTACGGCCGGATGTCCACCTGCTCATCGGCCGCGGTGGCCTCAAACCCCTCGAGGTCGTCGTCGCCGCTGCTGTCGTGGTGGCAGTGTTGTCCCCGGTCTCGGCGCTACCTGTGGCCACTGATCTGGGCCCGGTTATGGTTGCCGCCGGTGCCGGCGGCGGTGTGAAGTCGCCATGCCACTGCCACCGCTAACACGCCGACCCGACCCGATATATCTGGCGTGTCCCATCGTCGGTTCCTTTTCTCCTCTTCAGTTCCCCTCCGGATACGGTTGATGCGGTAGAAATCGTCACCTGCATGCGGTGTGACGAACGCAGTAGTGCACCAATGCAATTCGTCTGGTTTCGGCCGGGGACTTCTTAATCGCGATCTTGACTGCGGTCAACGCCGCTCCGGTGCCGAGTGCACGTCTGCAACCGCGATCTTCACTCTGTTCGCGTCTTGCGGCGGGAAAGCAGGGCAGCGAGTTCGTCGCGGCTGGTGGTACCGGTCTTCAACATGGCCCGGTAGACGTAGCTTTCGACGGTACGGACGGAAAGAGTCAGCCGATCGGCAATTTCGCGGCTGGACAATCCCTCGCCGATCAGCATCACGGTCTCTCGTTCCCGATCTGTCAGCGGCAGGGGTTCAGTGGCCTGACGAAGCGCCGGCGTACAGACGCCGCCGCATTGCTCAGCCAGGGCATCTGCACGCGCGGAGCATCCCAACGCCGATCCTCGCTTGTCTTGACGACGATACGCGGCGGCGGCGTGAGCGGCGGCATCAACGGCAGCAACGAGATCGCCGAACCGCTCGAATTCCGATGATCTGATGGATAATTCAGCGGCATCGTTGTTGCACATGGCTGCGGCGAACCGGGTCGCCAGGCCTGCGCGTGGTCCTTCGACAATCGATTCAAGCTCGCGCAATCTTGTTCCACTGGTGCGGTCGCCGAACTGAGTCGCAGTCTGCAGGCATAGCAGTTCTGCCGCGAATCGCCCTGTCGCTCTCACCCTTTCAGCTGCCGACAGCACGATGGAGATCGCCTCCGTCACTGCGCCCTGACCCGCGGCCACCCACGCCCGAGCCAGGCTCAGCTCGTGGTCCAGGGACCGGAATCGGCGTGAAACCTGATCGAGTTTGGCAAGCGCTGACACTGCTTGATCCGTTGACCCCCGCATCGCCAATGCAGTCGCCTGCGGTATGCGATATCGATATCCCCAGCCGAAGGGATGCGATGCGCACAACCCATCGGCCGCCTGTTCCAGTAGCAGGCAGGCACTGCGCAGATCACCGGCACCAAGCGCAGCCCGGCCGGCCACGGCAGCACCGAGTAATTGAGCTGCCCCGGGCAGATTGGCCGCCTGCTGACGCGTGCGCTCGGCCACGGCAGTCGCATCGGCCACTTGGCCGGCCAGCAAGAGTGCGCTGACTTCTGCGTCGGCGATGTTGAAGCGCATGTGCGGCGCCTCAAGGGAGCGAGTCGCGGCGGTGTATCCCGCGTCCGCGGCGGCCACGGCCTCAGCGGGGCATCCCGCATCCGCGGATATCTGCGCGAGTGCCCAGGCTATCTCGGCACCGACGACGGGAATGTCCTCCAACGCAATGTTTTTTGATGCCCGCATCGCCGCGTCCGGCTCGTCCACTGCAAACCAATACACAGTGAGGAAGGCGTCGATATACGTGCGAGCGCTTGAAGGGGTATTGCACAACGCGGCGTCGATGAGATCCTTGGCCCGCGCCGGGTCCGCCAACGTCCACAACGCGTTGCTGGACCGCAAGTACGCGAGTCTGGCGCGCTCGTGGTCGGTCAGATCACTGGTGCGCATATCTGCGAGTACAGCCTCGGCCTCCTCGCCGCGCCCCAAACACGACAATGCATGCGCCCGAACAAAATTGGGTTCCGCTACCGCTCCCTCCTGGACTGCCGCTTCTGCGATTCGATCCGCGAGACGCAGATCCCCAAGCCAGACCGCGCCACGGGCAGCCGTCACGAGCAGGTCGGCGTCCGGTGCGAGGTCGGAGTCGAGACTCAACGCCGCGCGGCGCACGATGACTCGAATGTCGTCGCGGTCGCTAGACGCCGCGAGTTCGGTGGCCACCAGGCCGCACAGCCGTCGTAACCGACAGTGTGCCGCGCGCCTACGGCGCACCTCTCCGTACAGCGGATGCGCCACCCGCACCTCGACGCTGCCGCCAGCGGGCTCGAGCGCGATGAGGCCACGGGTTTCGGCTTCCTCTACCGCGGCCGCATCGGTGATCCGCGCCAGTGTCGCGAGATCGATCGGCTCCCCAACCGCCAGCACATCGATCACATCGCTGACCGGCGTGGGCAAGTCCCCGATACGGGACTCGATAAGCTCGGTAAGACCTGGCGGCAAGATCGGGTCACCAATCCACCGCCAGTAATCGCGCTCGTGCACGATTCGGCCGTCGGCAAGCTCCTGCTCGACGATGTTCTGCAGATAAAGACCATTGCCGCGAGTGAGTTTCCATAGCCGCTGTGCGGCATCCGATTCCACCGAACCCTCTAACGTCGCCGCCAATAGGGTTTCGGTCTCGTCAAGGGACAGTTCCTGCAGGGCGAGCCGATCGAACTCGCCGACCTTCCATATCTCCTGTATCGCGCGCGGGATCGGCTCGCTATCACGGATGGTGAGGATCACCTTGGCGGCGCATCGCTGCACGATCTGCTGCAGGACAAAAGCCGACAGATCGTCGAGCAGGTGCGCGTCATCTACACCCAGGACGACCCTGGCGCCCGGGGGGGCGGCGGTCAGTGACTCGATCACTCCCCGGAGCAGTTGAAACGTGTTGGTGATGCCCGACGGCGCCCATGCGGTGAATGCGCCGAGCGGAACTTCCCGTGCCGAAGTTGTGCCCACTGTCCAGCGCGTTTCGCAGCCCTGCGAAGCGGCAGCCGACAACGCCTCACGCGCGATTCGGCTCTTCCCCACACCCGCCGCTCCGCAAATGAGGATGCCGGACACAGCCGAAGACGAGATGGCGCCCTCGATGGCTCGCAGCTCCGCCGCTCGACCAATTAACGGCCACGACAATCGCATGTCTAGGAGGTTAAGAGCGCGGGGATCAAGCGCGGTCATTATTGACGACTTCGTTCTAGTGAGGTTGGAGCAATCGCACCTGCGTTGTGAAGCACTTCACAACGAGCTGTTTTCCTATGAAACTACTTGGCGCCGATCTTGACCTTCAGCACCTGCTTCCGCAGGCCATCGGCCTGGTGTCGTGCACGTCAATATCGCCACTTTGCCTATCCCTGACTGCGGGACGCCATAATTTTGGCGGGCTCAGGAGCCAGTGGGGGCCGCCGAATCGGCGGGGAATGCGGTGACGCCGGCAGCGGACGTATGCCGGTTATGTGGAGCCGCGCCTCATGAGGGCGCCCGATTCTGCGACGCATGCGGTTCGGCGAAATCTTGCGCTGGTCGCAGACCATCGTCGACCTAGCCGCGGGAGACCCCGCCAAGGGCGCTGGCTTTGGTTTGGGGTCACCCTTTTAACCCACACCTCCTGGAGCGGGCACCAAGACATTTACCCCCGGATGCTCTCACGGGCGTCACTTGACTCTCGAAGGACGCGCGGAGGACATCGATCTGCAGCGATTCGTGCCGCCCGCATCCCGGTCCTGTGTGCGGGCGGTCCTCTTTCCTGAGGGAACTACTTGTCGCCCTTCTTGGTCTTCAGAACTTGCTTGCGCAGCCCGTCAGTCGCGGTCTCCATCGCGCCCTTCATCGCCCGCTTGAGCACGAAGCCCGGCAGCGGCACCGACAGGTCAATCGTGATGTCGAATTTCACCTTGGTCTTGTCGCCGTCCGGGGTCAGTGTGTAGCTGGCGTCCTGGGCTTTCAGCTGCCCCGCCGAGATCAGGGTCCAGCTGGCCTTATTGTCCGTCCAGGTGTATTCCACGACCTGTTCGTCCGAGATGCCTGCGGACTTGACCTTCATCTTCACTCGCTTGGGCCTGCCGTCGTCGTAGGCCTCCAAAATCTCAGCGCTCTGATACTGAGGCGACCAGGACGGTGTCGATTCGACGTCCGCGATGACGTGGAGAATCTCCTCCGGACTGGCCTCGATCACAACTTCACGCGAATCGCTGGTAGCCATGGCGCGACCATAGTCCCCCTGCCCTTCGGGCGGGGGGACTATGGTGGCCCGCGAACGCATCAGGGCCACGCGCGCCCGGTGCAACTGGTCGGCCGACGCGCTGCGACTCGACGAGCTCGGTCAATCCTTCTGCGAAGACGGTGAGCTTGAATTGCGGGGCAGCGATCCGGTGTGCGGACGCGACGTCTTCGTTCCGGTCGGTAACCCAGTGGGCATCGACTGGCTGATTCGGCACCGCTTCGTGACAACGGACTAGATGTGATGTCCAGGGAGGTTGGTCAGTCGTGTGATCGGCGGCTGGCCTCCGATGGCGGAGTGGGCTCGGTGGTGATTGTAGAAGTGGAGCCAGCCC
>NZ_JBICUE010000012.1:0-182560 GCF_043197955.1 Mycobacterium sp. NPDC048908
AACACTGGACTGGAAAACACCCGCCGAAGCCCTCGACGAACTACTCTCCAACCCGTCCACACCGACCGCTGTTGCATAGAGCGCTAGAAACCGCCCCGCGAAATGGGCAGTTTTACGTCTGTTCGCTGCTTGGGGGTGGGCCCACGCGCAGGGAACTAGACCACCCACACTGCGGTGTTCGGTGGCAGCCTGCCGTCGACCAACGGCCCGCTGGTCAACAGCACCTCGCCGTCGGGCAAAGCCATCGGGTGCTCGCCGGCGTTGAGCGCGCACACCAGTCCGCCGCTGATCCGGAACACAACGCCGTCGGTGGGCGAGTCCAACCACGTCACCGTCCTGCCGCCGAATTCGGATCTGCTGCGGCGTAACTCGAACGCCTGCCGGAAGAACGAGAGTGTCGACCGGTGGTCGGTAAGCTGTTTTTCCACCGTCAACGCGGCCCACTGCGGCGGAATCGGCAGCCAAGTATCCGGATTCGACGAAAAGCCGAACGGGGGAGTGTCGCCGTCCCACGGCATCGGCACACGCGACGCATCGCGACCGCGGCGGGTGTGCCCGGACCGGGTCCACACCGGATCGCGCAATGCCTCGTCGGGCAGGTCGACATTGGGCAGGCCGAGTTCCTCGCCGTTGTAGATGAACACCGCGCCGGGCAACGCGAGCATCACCAACGCCATCGCCCGCGCACGGGCCAGCCCAACGGGCCCGTCACCGTAGCGTGTCGGCTCCCGGTCGACGTCGTGGTTGGCCAGCGTCCACGTCGGCACGGCGTCCACCAACGCGGCTGCGGTCATCGAGTTCTCCACGGCCCCGCGGATCTCGTCGGCATCGAACTCCGCGCGCAGTAGCCGGAAGTTGAAGCCGAGGTGCAATTCGTCGTCGCGAACGTAGCGGGAGAACTGCTCGTTGTCGTAGACCCACACCTCGCCGATGGCCACGGCGTCCGGATAGTCGTCGAACACCCGTCGGATCTGACGGTGGATCTCGTGCACACCGTCGTTGTTGAACCGTGGGTCGTCGTCCATGTCGGCCAGCAGCATCTCGGCCGTGATGACCTCCATGTCTGGCAGCCCCGGCGGCTTGGCCATGCCGTGCGCGACGTCGATGCGGAAGCCGTCGATGCCGCGCTCCAGCCAGAACCGCAGCGTCTTCTCCAGGTCATCGAATACTTCGGGATTGTCCCAATTGAGGTCTGGCTGCTCTGCGTCGAACAGGTGCAGGTACCACTGGCCGGGACTGCCGTCGGCTTCGATGACGCGAGTCCACGCGGGGCCGCCGAATATCGAGACCCAATTGTTCGGCGGGTGAATGCCGCCGGGGCCGGTGCCGTCGCGGAAGATGTAGCGCGCACGCTGGTCGCTGCCCGGGCTGGCGGCCAACGCCGCCTGGAACCACGGATGCTGCGAGCTGGTGTGGTTGGGCACCAGGTCCATGGTCACCTTGATGCCCCGCCGGTGCGCGGCGTCGGTCAACCGATCGAGTGCGTCGATGCCGCCGAACAGCGGGTCCACGTCGCGAGGATCGGCGACGTCGTAGCCGTTGTCGGCCATCGGCGAAACCATCACCGGGTTCAGCCAGATGGCGTCCACGCCGAGCGCGTCGAGGTAATCCAGCTTGGCGGTGACACCGTCGAGATCGCCGACGCCGTCGCCGTCACTGTCAAGAAACGACCTCGGATACACCTGATAGAACAGCGCATGCGACCACCAGGGTGTGCTCATCAGAACGGAGAGTTCACCATCGAGTGGGCCGCCATTTCCAGATAGTTGAGCAGGTTCGCGCGATGTTCGTCGTCGAGCGTCTGCGAGTCGATCTCCGCGACGGCCGTGTGCATGCAGCGCAGCCACGCGTCACGCTCGAGGTAGCCGATCTTGAACGGGGCGTGCCGCATGCGCAGCCGGGGATGCCCGCGCCGGTCGGAGTAAGTCCGCGGGCCGCCCCAGTACTGCTCGAGGAACATCCGCAAGCGCTCTTCGGCGGCGTCCAGTTCGTCCTCGGGGTAGAGCGGTAGCAGAATTTCGTCCTCACGGACCAGTTGGTAGAACCGCGCCACGATCTTGTGAAACGTGTCGTGGCCACCGACTTCGTCGTAGAACGAGCGCTGCGCAGCTGTCACACGCTCCATTGTCCCCATGGCCGACGCCCGCCCGCCAATCGGTGACGTCACGCAGAGTTCACCAGAGTGACCAGCGAACACGGGCAGAATTGTCGTGCGATTGTCCCCAATCCGTGGTGGACTGTCGGTCGGAGGACGTATGGCGCAGCGCAAGAAAGGTCGCGGCCACCGGCACCACCAGGCCGCGACGGGCATATCCGGGCCCGCAGTTAGCCACGCGCCATCGCGCGCTCTGCACAGTGTCGACACCGCCCACCCGCCCAGTACCAACGAGGCCTCGATCTGGGGCCGCCGACGCGTGCTGCTGCTGAACTCCACCTACGAACCGTTGACCGCTCTGCCCATGCGGCGGGCGGTCATCATGCTGATGTGCGGCAAAGCCTCCGTGGTGCACGACGACCCGAACGGTCCGGTGATCCACTCGGCCACCAGGTCGATCGTGGTGCCGTCGGTGATCCGGTTGCATTCCTACGTGCGGGTGCCCTACCGGGCACGCATCCCGATGACACGTGCCGCGCTGATGCATCGCGACCGGTTCCGCTGCGCCTACTGCGGCGGCAAGGCTGACACCGTCGACCACGTGGTGCCGCGCAGCCGCGGTGGCGACCATTCCTGGGAGAACTGCGTGGCGGCGTGCTCGACGTGCAATCACCGCAAGGCCGACCGGCTGCTGGCCGAGCTGGGCTGGACCCTGCGCGCGCTCCCCGTCCCTCCGAAGGGGCAGCATTGGCGGCTGTTGTCCTCGGTCAAGGAACTCGACCCGGCATGGGTGAGATACCTGGGTGAGGGCGCGGCCTAGTCGGTGATATCGGTCACCCTGCCCTTTCCGGCGGCCGGTTCCCCCTCTTCGCGCGAGCGCTCATCGCGGCCTGCGATAGGGTTTGCGACGTGAGCACCGCACTGACTCATTCCCTCCTCGGGGGCGTTCCGCTGCTTGTACTGCTGGTATTGATCGCTCTGATCTACGGCGTCGGCAAGGGCCGCAAGGGCCCGCACCCGCAGACCTACGAATTGACCGAGCCGTGGACGCACGAGCCGATTCTGTGGGCGTCCGACGAACCGGCCGAGCACGGCCACGGAAGCCATGGCTCGCATGGCGTCACGATTGGAGGCGGCGCAAGTGGCAAGTGGTGAAGTCTCGACCGTCGGATCGGCCCTTCCGGCTCAACTGCCGCACGGGTTCGTCGTCACCAACAGCGGTCGGATCTCCGGCGTCACCGAGCCCGGTGAACTGTCAGTCATCTACCCGTTCCCCGTCAAGGATCTGGTGGTGCTCGACGACGCGCTGAAGTACGGCTCGCGCTACGCCAAGGCCCGCTTCGCGGTGTACGTCGGCGACCTCGGTGCCGACACCGCGGCCACGGCAAGGGCCATCCTGGCCAAGGTGGCCACCCCGAACAACGCTGTGCTGCTGGCGGTTTCGCCCAACCAACGCGCAATCGAGGTGGTCTACGGCGCCGATGTGCAGGGCCGCGGCATCGAGGAGTCCGCGCCGCTGGGTGTGTCGGCCGCCGCCGCGTCGTTCAAGGAGGGCAACCTGATGGACGGCCTGATCAGCGCCGTCCGGGTGCTCAGCGCGGGCGTCTCAGCCCGCTGACGTAATAGCGCGAAAGTGCGTGTTTGCACACGACACGCCGGGGTTTCGTGGCAGTTTGCGCACGCTCGCGGTGCATACGCTCCGTGAATGGCGGTTAGCAGAACTCGCAGAGCCCGAGCGGCGCGGAAGCGCAAGCGTCGGTTGGACGCCGTCGTCAATGACCTCACGGCTGAACAATGGACGGCGATTCAGGCCGCGTGGAGCGGCTGCGCCTACTGCGGCGCCTCTGACGGACCGTTTCAGCGTGACTGCGTCATGGCGATCTCGCGAGGTGGGCGGTACACGCTCGACAACGTGGTGCCCGCGTGCGCGTCCTGCAACACCAGCAAGTGCAATGAAGAAGTCACCACGTGGCTGCGCCGAAAGCGCCTCGACGAGCGCGCTTTCTTGATGCGCTACATGCAAATCCGTGCGGCATTGGCCCGGTAGACACCGACGAGCGTGCGTGAAATACCCGCCTAACACGGCGTGTCGGCGTGCAGACACGCACGCTCGGCGTAGTCGGGTAAGTCAAGTGAGTCAGGTGATGTCGAAGGCGCGCGCTCGTAAGGCGCGCTCGATGCCCGCGCGGCCCTCGACCACCAGCCGCCGCAGCGGCGGTGGCACGTCGGCTTCGGCCAGGAACCGGTCGGCGGCATCGAGGCCGGCCTTGCTGACGTCCCACGCCGGGTACAGCCCGATCACCACCGTCTGCGCCACCTCACTCGAACGCCGCTGCCACACCCCGGAGATCGCGCCGAAGTACTTGGCGCTGAACGGGTTCAGCAACTCTTCCTGACTCGGCCGCACGAAACCGCCGATGATCGAGCGCGCGGTGATGTTGGGCAGCGTGTCGTCTTCGATGACCTGCTGCCACGCCGCCTCCTTCACCGCGGGCTGCGGTCGGGCTGCCGCGGCCGCGGCAGCGTGCCGCTTGCCCGCCGCGGTCGGGTCCCGCTGCGCCTCGCCGTCGATGAACGGTGTGTCGGTCCCGTCGGCGTCGACCTTGCCCGCCGCAGCGAGTGCGGTGACAATGCGCCAGCGCAGGTCGGTGTCGACCTCGAGGCCTGCCAGGCCTTGCATGGTCGGGTCGGCGTCCAGCAGCGCCCGCAGCACATCGGTGTGCCGGTCGGACAGCACCGACCCGCACAGCGCGTTGATGTAGGCGAGTTGATGGTCGGAGCCGGGCTCGGCGCCGCGGGCCAACTCCAGCAGTCGATCGGCGAAGGCGGGCCAGCCCTCGGCGCGCGCCCACCCGGGTTCGGCGTATGCGCTGAGCGCGGTCTGCGCCTGCAGCAGCAGCCGCTGCGCGACACCGACCTCGGTTTCGGCGTGCACGCCGCCTGCGACCAGAGCCACGAAGTCACGTGCGCGAAGCTCGGCTTCCCTTGTCATCTCCCACGCCGCCGACCACGCCAGCGTGCGGGGCAGCGGATCGGCGATGTCCGCGATGCGGGTGAGCGCCGTCTGCAACGACTCCGGATCCAGCCGCAGCGAGCAGTACGTCAGGTCGTCGTCGTTGACCAGAATCAGCTTGCCGCGTGAAACGCCTTGCAACGCGGGCACATCCGTGGTCGCGCCCTCGACGTCGAGTTCCTCGCGGTGGATGCGGACCAGCTTGCCGCTGCCTTCAGAAACATCGTCGTCGTAGATACCGACGGCGAGCCGGTGCACTCTCGTTTCGCCGGCCCCGGGCTGCGCCCCGCTCTGCGTGATCGCGAACCGAGTGAACCGTCCGTCCCCATCGAGATCGAAGTCCGGGCGCAGCGTGTTCAGGCCGGTGGTCTTGAGCCACTGCTGCCCCCAGCCGGACAGGTCGCGGCCCGACGCCTTCTCCAGCGCGCCGAGCAGATCACCGAAGGTGGCGTTGGCGAAGGCGTGGTCGCGGAAGTAGTCCCGCAGCCCTGAGAGGAATTCCTCGAGGCCGACGTAGGCCACGAGTTGCTTGAGCACGCTGGCGCCCTTGGCGTAGGTGATGCCGTCGAAATTCACCTCGACCGCGGCCAGGTCCGGGATGTCGGCGGCCACCGGATGTGTCGACGGTAACTGGTCCTGCCGGTAGGCCCACGACTTCTCCACGTTCGCGAACGTCGTCCACGCCTCGGTGAACTCGGTGGCCTCGGCCTGGCACAGCACCGAGGCGAAGGTGGCGAACGACTCGTTGAGCCACAGGTCGTCCCACCACTGCATCGTGACGAGGTCGCCGAACCACATGTGCGCCATCTCGTGCAGCACCGTCTCCGCGCGCCGTTCGTACGATGCGCGGGTGACCTTGCTCCGGAAGACGTAGTCCTCGAGGAACGTCACCGCGCCGGCGTTTTCCATCGCGCCCGCGTTGAATTCGGGCACGAACAGCTGGTCGTACTTGCCGAACGCGTATGGCACGCCGAAGTTGTTGTGGTAGAAGCCGAATCCTTGTTTGGTCTGGGTGAACAGCCGGTCGGCGTCCATGAACTCGGCCAGCGACGTACGGCAGAACAGGCCGAGCGGAATGTCGCCGTGGTCGTCGCTGTAGGTGTCGTCCCATCGGGCGTACGGGCCTGCGATCAACGCCACCAGGTAGGTGCTCATCCGCGGTGTGACGGCGAAGGCGTGCCGTTTGGCCGCTCCGTCATCCTCGACGCCTGACACCGCGCCGTTGGAGATGACTTCCCAGTGCGACGGCGCGGTGACGGTGACGTCGAACGTCCCCTTCAAATCGGGTTGGTCGAAGCATGCGAACATCCGCTTGGCGTCTGCGGTTTCGAACTGCGAGTACAGGTAGACCTCGCCGTCGACTGGGTCGACGAAGCGGTGTAGCCCCTCACCGGTGTTGGAGTACCGGCAGTCGGCGTCGACGACGACGGTGTTGCGGCCCTCGAGCCCCGCCAGCGGGATGCCGGTCGACTCGTCGTAGCCGGACACATCGATATCGCGACCGTTAAGCGTCGCGCTGCGGATCGATTCGGCGGCGATGTCGATGTAGGTATCGGCGCCGGCGAGGGCGTCGAACTCCACGGTCGTCACCGAACGGAACGTGTTCTCGCTCGGTTTGCCTTCCCCGTCGGTGAGGTCGAGGACGATGCGATAACTGTCGACGGTGACGAGCGCGGCGCGTTCGACGGCCTGCTCGCGAGTCAGATTGGGAAGTGCCACGCGTCCAACTTATCGGCCGCGCGGTCACGCGGCCCACTACAGCCCGGGGATGTTCAGCCCGCTCAGTTGGTTGAGGAACGTCCCGTTGCCGATCGAGGTCATCATCGACGGGCAGTACATCGAGATCGCGATCCCGGTGAAGAATGCCGCCATGTCGGGATTGATGCCGTTGTGGGACACGGTGGAATACACCGACGCCAGGTTCTTCCCAGGTTCGACCAGCATCGGGCAGATGGACTGGCCGAGCTGTTCGGTGCCCGATGGATCGTTGAAGCCGATGCCGGCGTTGGTCAGTGCATTGAGGAACGAATTGTCGGTGACGGGGTCGGCGGATGCCGGCGCTGCGAGTGTTATTGCCGTCGCGGCGCCGACCAAGGTCGCGGTCAGACTTCGTTTCGCTTTAATCACAAGAGAAACACTGATTCACAACGGTCACATCGACAACACGCTTGGATAACCTTTTGCACACTATGCGTGTCCTGTGGGGCGACTTTTCGGCCTACATGGCAGTGGGAACACCTGGCTCAGGCGCGCGGTTGTGCTGTACGGATTCCTGACCTACTACCCGAGAGGACCACACACTAATGGCTGAGAAGTCGGTTGCAGGTTTCTGGTTCGACCCGCTGTGCCCGTGGTGCTGGATCACGTCGCGCTGGATTCTCGAGGTCGAGAAGGTCCGCGATATCGAGGTCAACTTCCACGTGATGAGCCTGGCGGTGCTCAACGAGGGCCGCGATCTGCCCGAGGACTACAAAAAGGGACTTGCTGCGGCGTTGCGGCCGGTCCGGGTAGCCATCGCCGCCGAACAGGCGAAGGGCCCCGAGATTCTGGCGCCCCTGTACACCGCGATGGGCACCCGGATCCACAACCAGGGCTATCGAGAGCACGACCCCGACTACTCGAAGGTGATCAAGGAGTCGCTCGAGGAGGTCGGCCTGCCTGCTGAATTGGCAGAGGCCGCCGACACCGACAAGTACGACGAGGCGCTGCGCAAGAGCCACCATGAGGGCATGGACGCTGTCGGCGACGATGTCGGCACCCCCACCATCCACGTCAACGGTGTGGCGTTCTTCGGCCCCGTGCTGTCGCGGATTCCGCGCGGTGAAGAAGCCGGCAAGCTGTGGGACGCGTCGGTGACGTTCGCTTCGTATCCGCACTTCTGGGAACTCAAGCGCACCAGAACTGAGGCGCCAGAGTTCGACTGACGTCTATGACTCTGCGCTGAGGGCGACGGCCTCTCGCACTTTGTCGCCGTCAGCGCAGAGTCAACCGGCGAAGCCTTTGTTTGTCCCTGTTTGTCCAAATCGCCGTGGACGCCCGAAAAGCGTTGGTGCAGGGCGGCATATCGATGGATGCCGCATTGTTCAGCCCGGACCGCAAGCTGCTCGGCAGCGGCCAACCCCCAGTTCCAGGACCGGTGACATCGTCGGTGTTCATCAAGGAGCGGCTTGACGCCATCACCGTCGGCGAGCCGCGTCTGCCACAATGGCCGCCATGCGCGTCTACTTGGGCTCTGACCACGCCGGCTTCGAACTCAAGCAGGCCGTGATCGAGCATCTCCGAGACTCCGGCCACGAGCCGATCGACTGCGGTGCGTACGTCTACGACGCCGAGGACGACTATCCCGCGTTCTGCATCGCTGCCGCGGAGAAGACGGTGGCGGATGCGGGCAGCCTCGGCATCGTGATCGGTGGTTCGGGCAATGGCGAGCAGATCGCGGCGAACAAGGTGCCTGGTGTGCGCTGCGCGCTGGCGTGGAGCGTGGAGACCGCGACACTGGCCCGCGAACACAACAACGCCCAGGTGATGGGCATCGGCGGACGCATGCACACCGTCGAGCAGGCAAAGCAGATCATCGACGCGTTCCTGGCCGCCGAGTGGTCGAAAGCCGAACGACATCAACGCCGGATCGACATCCTGGCCGAATACGAGAAGACGCACGTCGCGCCGCCGGTGCCGGGCGCACCCGCCTGAGGATGCCCGAAGGCCACACGCTGCACCGGCTGGCCCGGCTGCATCAGCGCCGGTTCGGTCGCGCGCCGGTGATGGTGTCCAGCCCGCAGGGCAGGTTCGTCGACGGAGCGGCATCGGTAAACGGGCGGGTGCTGAAGAAGGCCACCGCCTGGGGCAAGCACCTGTTCCACCACTACGAGGGCGGTCGCGTGGTGCACGTCCACCTCGGCCTGTACGGCACCTTCACCGAGATGCCGATACCGCTGCCGCTGCCGGTCGGCCAAGTGCGGATGCGGATGATCGGCACCGAATATGGCACCGATCTGCGGGGCCCTACGGTGTGCGAGGTGATCGAGGAGCCCGAGGTATCCGAAGTGGTGGCCAGACTCGGGCCCGATCCGTTGCGGCGCGACGCCGACGGATCGCTGGCATGGGCGCGAATCACCAAGTCTCGCAGGCCGATCGGTGCACTGTTGATGGACCAGACGGTGATCGCCGGAGTGGGCAACGTGTACCGCAACGAACTGCTGTTCCGGCACCGCATCGATCCGTATCGCCTTGGCACGCGCATCGACGAGGCCGAGTTCGACGCGATGTGGACCGATCTCGTCGAGCTGATGAAGATCGGGCTGCGGCGGGGAAAGATCATCGTGGTGCGTCCCGAGGACGACCACGGTCTGCCGTCGTACGCGCCCGGTCGTCCGCGTACGTATGTCTACCGCAGGGCGGGAGAGCCGTGCCGGATATGCGGCACCACGATTCGCACCGCGGAACTCGAGGGCCGCAATCTGTTCTGGTGTCCGACAGACCAGACGTAGATCGGCAGGCAGCGCGAACCCGATGACTCGGCGACAATCGCCGAGTGGAACTGATCCTGGTAGTCGTCGGCGCCATCGTGGTGACGGCCATCGCGCATCGGCGCGGGCTGGAACCTGCACTCGTGCTCGTCGTGGTCGGATTCGCGGTGTCATTCGCGCCCGAATTCGAAGGCGTCGAGCTGGAATCAGAAGTGCTGTTGTCCGTGGTGCTGCCGCCGCTGCTTTACTCTGCCGCGCTTGATTTTTCGTTCCCCACGTTCTTGCGCAACATCCGGCCCATCCTCGGCCTCGGCGTCGGCCTGGTCGTCGTCACCGCTGTCGTAGTCGCTGGTGTCGCGTCGTGGTTGGTGCCGTCGCTGACATTCGCGACCGCGTTGATACTCGGCGCGGTGGTGGCGCCGCCCGATGCCGTCACCGCTGTCGCGGTTGGCCGAAAACTCGGCTTGCCCAAGAAGGTGATGGCGATCCTGACCGGCGAGAGTCTGGTCAACGACGCAGCGGCGCTGTCGTTGTTCTCGATTTCGGTGGCGCATGTCGCCGGCACCGAGGCGTTCATCGCCAACCCGCTGCTGCTGTTCGCCTACAGCGCCGTCGTGGGCTCAGCGCTCGGCGCGGCACTGGGCTACATCACGCTGTGGATCCGGCGCAGGCTCGCGCATCCGGGACTGGAAACGATCCAGGGTCTGGTGGTGCCGTTCGCCGCGTTCATTTCGGCCGAACACCTTCACGCGTCGGGCGTGCTGGCGGTCGTGGTGGCGGGCTTCGTCGTCGGTCATGGGTCGCTTGACGCGGGCTATCAGACCCGGTTGCAGGAGCGGTATGTGTGGAACTCCGTCGATGTGATGCTGGAGGCGTTCGTGTTCGCCTACATCGGACTGCAATTGCGGTTCGTCCTGGAGGATCTCCGCGAGGCTCACGAGTCGCTGACCGAGGTCGTGTTGGCATCTGGTGTTGTGCTGACGGTGGTGCTGCTGATCCGGCCCGCATGTGTGTTCTTGATGTTCGGACGAGGCCTGCTGTCGCGTCATGTCGAGTCACGGCTCAGCGTGCCCGTTCCGGTCGGCGGTGCGCGCGGCGCGCTCGGCACCCGAAAACGCCTGACCCGCAAGTGGTCTGCGATGATCGATCGCCGCCTGCTGACGTGGCAGGAGAACGTCGTCGTCTCGTGGACGGGCATGCGTGGCGTGGTGACGCTGGCCGCGGCGTCGGGTATCCCGGTGCTGACCACCGCCGGCCAGCCGTTCCCCGAACGAGCGACGATTCAGGCCATCGCCTTCGCGGTCAGCGTCGGCACTCTGCTCCTGCAGGGCTGGACACTGCCGTTGCTGATCCGTTGGCTCGGGCCGTCTTTCGAAGCAGACCGAGTCCTCGACGACGCCGAGACCCGCAAAGCCGAGCAGATCGTGCACATCGCCGCGGACGACGTGCTGGCGAAGTTCGCCGCTGACCCGCCCGCCGGCCTCGACGCCGCGACGGTGGCCGGCATCAGGTCGACCATCGCGCGGCACTCTCAGGACGCCGACGAGATGCCTGATCCCGAGTCGCACACGTGGCGCGCGGAAGTCTTCTCCCAGCTCTACCGGGACGTGCTTGCCGCGCAACGCAGCGCGCTGATCGCGGAACGCGACGGTGGACGCATCGAGGAAGAGGCGGCGCGAGCCATGCTCGAGCGGTTGGACTTACAAGAGGCCGGGGTGTCCGCGCGGCTGGACAGCCGCATCTAGCGCTCAGAAATCGCCGAAGCCGCCGAAGTCGCCGCCGCCGAAATCGCCGAAGCCCCCGCCGTCGAAGCCGCCGCCGTCACCGCTGTACCCGTCGAAGCCACTCGCATCGGCGCCTCCGCCGTCGTAGCCCCCGCCGTCATAGCCGCCGCCGTCCTGCCCCGCTCCGAACCCGTCGGAGAAGCCGTCGCCGTAGCCGTTCTCGAAACCCTGTGCGCCGTAATCGACTCCGTGCATGCCGTCGAACAGCGCATCGAACAACAGCACCGACCCCAGGCCCCACGCACCTGCCACCAGAGCGGGCTTCCACCACGGCTCCGAGTACCAGCCGGCAGGCACCGGACGGCCGGCAACCCGACCGCCGGGATAGTAGTTCGGTGTGCGCTGCGACGGCGACGGCGACGCCTCGATCTCGCGACCCTCGAAGTCGACGCGCCGATCTTCGGTCACGGTGCCCGCCGATTGTTGCCCGGCCAGCGACTCCAACTCCGGTCCTGGGTCCATGCCCATTGCGGTGCGCGCGGCGCGCACGTAATACAGGCCCTCGACCGCACTTTCCTTGGCCAGCGCCGCCTGTCGCACGCTGGTGGCCTGCTCGATCTGTGACGAGGCCGCGGTGTAGCGCTCCGACGCATCGGCCATCGCCTGCTTGGCGGCGTCGTTGGTGCCGGTCACGTTCAGCACCTGGCCGCCGAGCCGTTCGATGAGCCGACGCGCGTCGGCCTTCGCGTCGGCCAACGATGCCGCATTGCGCCTACCCGACGCCTTCGACGAGCTGTACATTGCCAGCGCGATAGCGGCGATGACAACGATGATCAGGACGAGCAAGACGCCGTTCATGGCGTCCAGCGTACCGACAGGAAACCGGACGGCAGTCAGTCGCGCTTTACGCCCAGAGCGGAGTAAACCTCGTCGGAGAGCACCACGCTGCGCGGGTCGGCGTTGCACTTCGTGGCGTCGAAGCGATTCATCACGTACGCATATCCGATGCCGTGTTCGAGGTCGACGAACGCGTACGAGCCACCCGATCCGCCATGGCCGAACGTCCGCCGGTTCGGGCCCGCAACGCCGCGCTGATTGAGCATGTAGCCGAGGCCCCACCCGTGATCGGCGACCCGTGCCCCCAACACCACGTCCGTGTCGAAGCCACCCTGCGACACCCGGACCCGCTCCATGTGCTCACGCGACAACAGCTTGCCTTGCGCCAGCGCGTTGTAGAACGTCGCCATGCCGAGCGCCGTCACATGCGCGTTGGTCGCGGGAAATTCGAGTGTCCGCCACCTCTCCAATGCGTTCGAGCCCAACTCGTCGTCGGGGACGAATCCCATCGCCACCGCAAGGCCGGCCATCGGATGCTCGGCCAGCGACTCTGGATGCTCGGGCGCCTCGCCGTCGGCCAGAACATCGCGGATGTGCGGCTTGTTGATCATCTCGGCGCAGCGGCGGTGCTCAGCGGCGGGCAGGCCGATGTGGACGTCGATGCCGAGCGGCTCGGCGATTTCGGTGCGCAGATATTGCCCGATGGTGCGGCCGGTCACCCGGCGGATCACCTCGCCGAGGATGAAGCCGAACGTCACCATGTGATAGCCCTGCGCAGTGCCCGGCTCCCACCACGGCTCGGCGGCGGCGATGCGTGCGCATACCGCGTCCCAAACCGCGGCGTCGGCCCAGTGCATCCGATTACGCGGCCCGATGACCCCGGACCGGTGACCGAGCACCATCGCGATGGTGATGTGCTGCTTGCCGGCCCTGCCGAACTGCGGCCAATAGCGGGCCACGGGCGCGTTCAGGTCAAGCTCGCCGCGGTCGGCCAGCAGGTGAACGCACGTGCTCGTCAGGCCCTTCGAGCCGGAGTAGATGCTGGCCAGGGTGTCCGCGCGCCATGGACGGTCACCTGCGGCGTCGGCGTAGCCGCCCCACAGGTTGACGACGAGGTCACCCTCGACCCAGACCGCCACTGCGGCGCCGACGTCGTCGCGGTCGGTGAAATTCGACGCGAATTTCTCGCGTACCCGCTCGAATCCAGCAGCGCACATCCCATCGATGGGAGCTGCGGGTCTGTCGAGCATTGGGTGAAGCCTACGGACGGACCCTTCAAGGATCGGTCGCAGTTGAGCATCGTTATGGCCACGGTTACGGCGGCGCACCTCGTGGATAAAGCAGTGTTGGCAACGCGTCGGTGTCAGTACCATCAGTTCCCCAGGGGGTGGACACGTGGCAGACGATGCGCTGATAGGCGAGTTGTCGGCTGCGGTAAAACGACACCCTGACTCGTTGGAACTACGGCTACACCTCGCGGAACTCCTGCTGGAGGCGGGTCGACACGCAGAAGCGCTGTCGCACTGCAGCATTGCGCTCACGCACGACTCCTCGAACGCCGCCGCGCTGGCACTACTGCAGCGGTGCAGCGCCGCAATGTCGGCACAGTCGGTCGACAAGGCGACGTTCGACTGGTCGGCCGCCGAAGAACAGGTGGCCGACATCATCGAGCCCGCGTTCGTCGATGGCGGTGGCGAACCCGACGTCGAAAGCGAACATGACGTCGATGTGCTTGCCCCGAGTGACGTCAAGCTGGCCGACGTCGCTGGGATGAAGGACGTCAAGGACCGGCTGGAGGTCTCGCTGCTGGGGCCCATCCGCAACCCGCAATTGATGCGGGCCTACAAGATTTCTGCGCGCGGCGGGCTGCTGCTGTACGGGCCGCCGGGATGCGGTAAGACGTTCCTGGCAAGGGCGGTGTCCGGTGAGCTCGATGCGAACTTCTATCCGATCGGCATCTCCGATGTGCTCGACCGTTGGCTGGGCAGCAGCGAAAGGGCCGTCCACGAGATTTTCGAGGTGGCTCGACGCAATGCGCCCTGCGTGTTGTTCTTCGACGAAATCGACGCGCTCGGGATGCGTCGCGCCAACTTGCGCGGCGATTCCGGGCACCGAACGGTGGTCAATGCGCTTCTCGCCGAGATGGATCCGGCGACTTCGGACAACACCGGTGTTTACGTGCTCGGCGCGACAAACGCGCCGTGGGACGCCGACTCGGCACTGCGCCGGCCAGGACGTTTCGACCGGGTGATCTTTGTCGGACTGCCCGATGAAGAAGCGCGCGCCGAGATCGTCCGATTCCACCTACACGACCGTCCCGTTGCCGGCGTCGACCTGAGGGCGATAGCGGGCCGTACGGATGGTTTCACCGGTGCGGACCTCGCCCATATCTGCGACACCGCAACCCAGTTGGCGTTGGCCGACTCTGCGCGGTCAGGTCAGGTGCGTCCCATATCGATGGACGACATCTCCGCGGCCATGACCCAGATACGGCCGAGCGCGGGCGAGTGGTTCGACGTCGCGCGCAACGTGGTCGAATTCGGCAATCGCGACGGTACCTACGATGACCTGGCAAAGTACATGCAGCGCAGAAAGTTTCGATGATGTCAGAGGATGATGTCGTCACCGCGATCGTCATGGCCGGCCGCTACATGGAAGCCAGGAATTACCGGCGCGCCGAGGAACTGCTGCGCTCCGCGCTGGCGCACAACCCGCACAACGCAAGTCTGTTGACCGAGCTGGCACGCGCCCAGCACTTCCGCGGCGACAATGCCGCCGCGGAACGCAGCGCCTGCGACGCGCTGGCACTCGAACCCGACAACGCCCTTGCGATGCGGGTATACGCGTCGGTCCTCGTCGAACTCGGTCGACAGCGCGAGGGGCTCCACTGGGCGCGCAAGTGCGTCGACGCCGCGCCGCTCGATCACTTCTCGCACTACGAGTACGCCCGGTTGCTGGCCGCCTCCGGACTGGCCGCCGACGCTCTGCCGGTGGCCGCCGAGATGTTGCGTCGTACGCCCGACGACGCCGATGCGCACGACCTGATGGGTGTGGTCCTCGGCATGCTGGGACGACGCGCCGAGTCGACGGCCGAACACGAAAAGGCGCTGCAATTGCAGCCTGGCCACGCACGGGCGCTGGCCAACCTTGCGGTGAACCGGGCGAACAGCAGGAACCTCTCCGGTGCGCTTGCCGGGTTCACTGAGGCCGGACGGCTGGACCCGCATCTCGGCGACGAGGTCCGCCGCAACATCACCGCCACCGTGCGGCAGTGGCTGAGCTGGACGACCATCGCGGCGTGGGTGGCGCTGTGGATCCTGCTCAGGTTCGACGAACACGCGGATGCGGCGCGCATCGTCGCGGCCATTGGCGCCGTCGTCTTGGTGGTCATGTTCGGCTGGCTGGCGCGCCATCTGCCCCGTCCGTTGTGGGGGCCGCTGCTGCGCCAACGTGACTACCGGTCGCTGAAAATGTATCTCGCGCTTGGCATTCTGGTGCTCGTGGTGATGGGCGTGTACGCGCTGGGCGTGCCGCTCAATCACATGGTTCTGGCGGGCACGCTGCTGTTGACGGTGGTGGTGTCATGGCTCGCACCGCGGTTCGACCAGGAGTGGTTGGACAAGGTGGACCGCGAAAAACACTGACCATCAGCTCATGTCGGCGTGACAGCCGACGGGTCCGCAGTCGGCAGCATGAGTTCGATGATCGATACCATCAGCACGCCACCCGGCGGAATCACCGTCGCGTACAGTCCCGCCGAGCCGACCAGTTGCAGCGTGACGGAGTCGCCAGGGCGCATCGTGTACGACACCGGCTCCAGCGGCAGCAGGTCAACCGTGTGCGTCTTGCCGTCCAGTGTCACGGGTATCGGCGTGGCGAGATTGCTGAGCACCAAACCTGTTCTGTTGTCCACGAGTTGGGCATAGACATGTGTGCTAATACCCGTGCCGGAGTAGGTCAGTGAAATCTTCGGCGCACCAACGACATACGTGATCGTCGTGGCGGCCGCTGTCTTCAGGTTCAGCGCGTATGGAGCCGTGAAGGCCAACGGCACGAATGGAATTCCCGAGCCACCCAGGTAGGGAATCAACGGCAACGTGCGCTGTTGGCTGCTCGAGGTGACGAGCGGCGTGCCCGCGGCCACCGGATACGTGTTGGACGAATACCACTGCCCGCGTTGGTCGACCCACTCGAATTGCAGCCCCGTCGGCACAGGCAGGCCCATCACGTAGCGGTCCAACCACTCCAGCGTGCGCCGCTGGATCAGCGCGCCGTCGCGGAGATCGAGTGGATTGTTCAGGCAGACACCGTGCCCGCCGCAGAACCACACCACCTTGGTCGGCACGCCGTTGGCCCTCAAGGTCTGCGCGGTGGCATCGGACTGCTGCGTCGAGAAGATCGTGTCGGCGGTGCCCTGGATGAGCAGTGTCGGCGCGGTGATCTTGCTGATGTCGGGGTTGCGCGCGTTCAAGATGGCGATGTCGCTCGGAAGCATCGTTCCCGTGAGGGCGCCGTAGATCGCGACCGGCAGAATCCGCGGATGGATCTGGCCGGCGGTCAGCAGCATCACCACTGTCAGCGGTGTGGCCCAACTGCTCCTGAACGCCGTGTTCTTGTACAGCGTGGTGGTCAGGTTGTTGTAGGTGATCGCGGGAACGATCGCGTCGATCCGATGATCATTCGCGGCGGCCACCAGTTGGATCCCCCCGCCGTACGACACGCCGACCATGCCGATCCGCGGATCGCCGGGGGCGTCGAGGCGCGCCTCCGGTTGGTCGGCGATCCAGGTGATGATGGCTGAGACGTCGCGGCCCTCGAATTCGGGGGAGTTGAGTTCCAGTCGGCCGCCGGAATTCCATTCGCCGCGGGGATCCCACGTAACAACGTTGTAGCCGGCGTGCCGCAAGGTGCCGACACTCATCATGCCCGTTGCGTCGGTCAGCACGGCGTCCAGCGGGGTTCCGTTGATGCTCGTCGAACCGGGCATCCCCAGCCCGGGCCCGTTCAGCACCGTGGGCGCCTGCTGTCCGGGACGAAGGCCGCTCGCGGGTATGAAATGGACGTAGATCAGCGTGCCGTCCGCCGACACCACCTTGACGTCACGCGCGCCCGACCCGACGGGGTAGCCGACGAACGGGTGCAGGGCATCGCCGAGGACCGGGATCTGGTGGATGATCGCGACGATCGGGGTGAAGGCGACCGGTCCGATGACCGGTATCTGCTGAAGGAAAGCCAGCGGTGCGATCTGCGGAATGGCGACGACGGGCGTGACCGCCGCCGCGGCGGGCGTCGACGCCGTCGTCAGGCTGGTGGTCGCCGGGTCGGCGGGTTTGTCGATGCTCACCGAGGTGGTCAGCGACTCGCGTCGTGCCGCCGCCGCCAGGGTCCACACCGCGGGTGCCTCGAGCGGCGACGCGGGCGCGTTGTCAGCGTCGGGGTGCAGCAGCGCGTCGAATGCCTTCGCGACGGCAACCGTCACCACCTGGGCGGGGTCGTCCCGTTTGGTGGCCGTCGACGTTTTGGGCGCCGCGGGCGCCACCGCTGCGGTCTGCACCGCCTGTGACGCGATCGGGGTGTCCGGGGTGTTGACTGTGTTGACGATGGCGGCCTTGAGTTCCTCGGCGGTGTCGGCCATCGCGGCGGGCTTGGGCGTTTTGGTGCTGACGGCGGCATCCGCGGGATGCCTGGTCTTGGGAGTCGCGGTGGTCGAAGGCCGCGGACCCTTGGTTCCCTTCTTGGGCCTGGGTTTTTTGACGTCGGTGTCGAAATCCGGTGTGGTTTTGGGTGTTTCCGCGTTGGGTGTGTCCGTGTGGCTCTCGGTCCGCTGGTCGCCCGGCGTCGATTCCGCCGAACTCGTCTTGTCGGTCGACGTTGTGGTCGATCCGTCCGGCGTATCGGCCGACGCCACACCATGGCCGGCTACGACGGCGGACCCGATGCCCAGCGCGACGGCCAACGCACCGAGTTGATGCGACACCATGGACCTTCTCCCCTCGGTCACGCGTACGCGCACTCGGCGCGACATTAACGCGAGCAGGGCGCTAGAGGTTGAGAAGTCACATACTGCTTACTCATACGCGCAATTGCGCTGCGGTTGAAAGCTCTTCACCGGCCCTCATGATGGCGTGCAGCACCGCTTGTCGTCCGTCGGTCGCCTCTCGCACAGCCTGGCCGAGGATGAACACGATCCAGTCGGGAATGAGATCGATCGACGGGTCGGAAGCGGCGAACACCCGGAGTCCCGTCATCGCGTTGTCGACTACCCCGATCGGGGCGGCGGCGGTGGCCCGCAGAATCGCCAGCGTGGAGTCGGCGACCTGCTCCGCGATCCTCAGCGACCGCTGCAGCGACCAGGCGCCGGATGCACCAGATTCCGCCTGAGGCGGAAGCGGAACGGCGTACGCCGTGGCTACGTCATCGATCAGGTTGGCCAACGCGCCGAGAATCAAGCCACGCTGTTCGGCCACTTCGTCCTTGAGAAGGACCTGCACCAGGTCGAGTGCGTCCAACGCGGCGGGACCGTCGGGACTGATTGCCGCCTGCAGCAATGCGAGCGCCGTGTCGACGAGGACATTGGCGATCTCCGCCGGTGCCTTGAGCACGGTGGCGGTGAAGGGAATGACATTGGAGGCCAGCGCGGCCGCCACGGAGACCGCCCGGATCGTCTCGGCGGCGACGACGTCGGTGACGGCGTTGAGCACTGGTGCGGCGGCAAACGCGGTCATGCTGATGAATCCGCTTGTCAGGTGCGCGGCCACCGCCGGGATTCGCAATGGGTTCGCGGCCATCTTTGCAACGGCGTCGAGAACATCCGAATGTAGCTGGGCCGCTGCCGCGGCCAGAATTCCCGCCGATGCGGTGAACGCGCCTACAAGGCGTTCGGCGTTCGCGCGCTGCGACAGGTAGATCTGCGGGGGGATCGACCACGGGTCTGGAGTGCCCGGCGCGACGTATTCGTCGTACGCCACCGCGTATGTCGTGGCGGTTGCCGGTGTCACGATGGTGTGGGTGGGCAGGTCTCCGTCTGACCAGGATCCGAACACCAGTTTCCTGCCGTTGACGAATTGCGATGAGACGGCGCCGATTACACGCTCCACGCCGACGACCGCCGTTTCGGTGTACGTGCCCTTGTGGGGCACGCCGTCGATTGTGTAGACCGCGTCGGGGTCGTTCGAAGTGAATTGCAGTTGGACGAGATTGGGGTTCACCGTGATCGACTTGCTTGTCGACAGACCAGAACTGTCGGTGACGGTGAGGATGATCTCATACCGCGTCGTGTCGACGTTGTGCGCGTCGCGGGGGATGGTGATGCTGCCGCAGGTTCCCGTGATGTCGTCGACGAACGGATGGATGTGATCGGCGTGGCGGAACAACACTTTCCAGTGGTAGGCACTGGGGTCGAGCGCGCCGTCGTCGGTGTCCGAGGCCGTCGCGGTGAAGGTGATGGTGTCGCCGGCGTTGTATTTCGGCTGGCTGACCGTAAGGGTGTCGATCGTGGGCGCGATGCTGCCGACGACGATCTGGCGGGTCGCCTGGTTGGTCTTTCCTCCGGCGTCCGTCACGGTCAGCGTGACGAGATACGAACCGTTCTGAGTGTAGGTCCAGGTGGGGGTGATCGCGGTCGAGGTGTCCGCGTCCCCGCCGTCGCCGAAGTCCCAAAGATAGCTCAGCGCAGAGCTTTCCGGGTCGCTGGAACCGGTGCCGGAGAACTGCACGGCCAGGTCGGCGTAACCGCTGTCCGGAGTCGCGGAGATCACCGCCGTGGGTGCCCGATTGCCGCCGGATGGCGCGATGACGGAAAGCTCGCCGCGATAGTCGAGTTGATAGATGTTCCCGTCGGATCCCTGTAACAACTGCAACACGATGCCGGCCTGATCGTCGAACGTTTCGGTGTCGATCAGGCTGGTGAAGTTCTTGTCGAAGGTCAGCATCTTGATCCAGCCGAGGGTGTAATCCGAGATGAACACCCGGTTCCGGTACTGCTCGCCCAACGCGTCACTGGTGTAGAAAAGGACTGAGGTGATGGCGCCGGCCCTGGCCGGCAACCCGGTGTGCGGGTAGGCGTAGATGGGATTGACGAAAGAGCAACTGCTGCAATTGCCTTCGGCGAGGGGCCACCCGTAGTTGGCGCCCGCCGAGACGAGGTCGAGTTCTTCCCAGTCGGCGCTGCCGACATCGCCGACAAGCAGTTTGCCTTCGGGGGTGAACGTGAACCTGAACGGGTTGCGGAACCCGTATGCGTAGATCTCCGGTCGGGCGCCGGGTGTGTTGATGAACGGGTTGCCCGCCGCGGCTTTGAGGGTCTCCGGATCGATGCGAATGATCTTGCCGTGCAGGTTCGAAAGATCCTGGGCGTTCGGGGCGTAGTCGTTCTCGCCCGTCGACCAGTACAGCATGTGGTCGACGGGCCCGAACCGGATTGTGCCTCCGTGGTGGATGAGGTTGGGCTCGCTGAACTCGAGGATGACCCGTTCGGCTTGCAGAGAATGCAAATCGTCGCTGAAGGTGAGCCGGGACAACCGGTTGACGTTGGTGCCTGCGGCGTTGACCGTGGTGTAGGACGCGTAGATGTAGTGGTTGGTTGCGAAGTTGGGGTCGACTTCGATGCCGCCTATTCCGCGTTCGCCGCCCGAACTGGTCGGCAGCGTGATCACCGTCTCGGTGTGGCCGTCGTGATAGAGCTTGATCGCGCCGTTCTTCTCGGCGATCAGAATGCCGCCATCGTTCGGCAGGAACCGGAAATCCAGTGGCTGGTCGAGTCCCGACACCAGGACGGTGCGTTCCAAGTCGGCGGGCAGGCCCGACGCCGCGGCGAGCGTCGCTTGGGCGGTGGTGACGGTGGCGGTCTTGGTGGAAGCGTCAAGGCCGAACTGCCTGCGCACCCATGCCATCAACCCCCACAGCAGCGGTGACTCGGGTGGTGATGTGGGGCCGGGTCCGAGCAGCGGCGCCAGCGCCACGTTGAGCAACTTGACCGCGGTCTGGAGCACCGTGGCCGGGGCCATCCGCAGATCGGGGACCAGCTTCGGCGCCGGGGTCGGGGTGGGCGCGACGACAGCGGCGGTGATCGCCATTGGGAGCGCTGTCTCGGCGGCGACGCTTTCCGTCACAGGCGTGTTGCCCGCCGGCTGCGGGGCGTCGACTTCACGGTTGTCGGAGATGTCCGATTCGTTACTCGTGCCGAGTTGAGTTGTGTTGGAACGGGTTTCCGGCGTGGCCGCGATCCGCAACAGGTGTGGCGTCTCTTTGCGGGTCTTCTTGTCGGCCGGGATGACCGGTCGTTTCCTGTCGTCCGGATCGGGGTCGTCAGTGTCGCCTTCGGAGTCCGAAGGCTTGGCTTCGTCGTCCGGTGCGGACGTCACCGCGCCGCCGGAGGACCGCACGATCACGCCGTTGTCGAGTGTCGCTTCCGTCTCGGTGGGCGAGGCCGACGGCGCCGGGTCGACGGGCTGTTTCTCCGAATCGTCGGATTTCGTATCTGACGCCGACGCGTCCGATTTCGAAGGAGCTGGGGACTCAGGCGAGTCCGACCCAGTCGTCGCGGACGACGACGGTTCGCTGGTCGAGGTCGACGGCGGATCTTCGGCCCGCGCCACCGAGGGGGTGGTCACGGTCCAACTGCCGATACCGAGCGCCACTGCGAGTGCGCCTACTCGACCGATGCATTTCGCGTGCGTGCCTGTCACGACGACCCCCGGAGAACACCGATTCGAATCAATGTTTGCGGTGGCAACTATCCCACGATTAATTGACTGCCGCGTAAGAATTGCGGTTTTCGAATCGCTTCACCCCCGGCAATAAAAAGATCGGGCAGCCGCAGCTGCCCGATCTTGCGTTGTCGCTGAGTCTCAGTGATGAACTGAGGTGTCCACGTGGGGGACATAGACATGGGGTTGGGTGATGTCGTTGACCCACACGTGGTGGCCGATGTCGGCCTGAGCGGGGCCCGCCAGGCCCACAATGCCGGCGGTCAGCGCGCCCGCGATCAGCGAGGCGATTCCGAACTTCTTCATGTGGCTCTCCTTGGTCCTGTGGTCTCGATGCGACCACTAATGGCAACAAGGTTGTCTTGCCATTAATTCCCATACCAGACCGGTGGGCTGCATCACGTCGGGCGGACCGGGCCCTCGGTGCTGCTCGCTAATGGAAGGCACTTTCCATAACCATTAGAGTGGGTTCAACTGGTCAGCCTCAGAGGGAGGAGGGGAAAGCCTGTGACGCCGGCGCCACCTCCGCCTCGGCTGTCTGAGCCCGCTCCGCTCGCACTCGCCAACACGGTCTGGATCGATCGGACCGGCGTTCACGACGCGATTGCCGACGAGACCTATGCGAATGCGTGGGTGAGGGCCGTCGGTGAACAGTCCGAATTGACTCCCGCGAGCCATGACGCGGAGGAGGTCGCCGGGGACGCCGTCGAGCGCCTGGTCCGCCTGCGCGACGCGGTTCGCAGACTGGCGGCCGAGCACACCACCGATCCGCGAACCGTGGGGCAGTCTCCCGTACCCGATGTGTCTACGGCGATGTCGATCGTCAACGCTGCGGCCACGGCGACGTCGGTATGGCCGGAACTTCGGCCCGATGATCGCGGAGTGACACGTCGTCAACTCTGGGCTGGGAAGTCCTATGCCGACGCGCTGATCACCCTGATCGCGCGGCAGACGATCGACTTTGTCACCAGCCCTCAGTGGCGCCAGCTTCGGCCGTGCACGGCGCCGGGTTGCGCGTACTACTTCGTCAAGGATCACTTTCGTCGGGAGTGGTGCTCGGCCCTGTGCGGCAACCGCGCCCGGGTGGCCCGGCACGCGCAACGTCAACGCGGCTGACGGGTTCCCGTCAAATCGTCGCCAGCCGCCGCTGCGCAGCGCGGATCGAATCCGCCAGCGTCCAGAACGAAGGCCCAGCAGCGGAATGTCTTTGAGCAGAAACTCGCCGGTCAGCGAAATCGCCGGGAAACCACCACCGGCGGGTTCGCCGACGCCTGGTGTGCTGAACAGGAAGCTGACCGTGAACACGAACAACACGATGGACATCAGACTGCCGACGATCGAAAGGCGCGGAGCCAGCGGTTTGACGGCAAGCAGAACCGCAGCGGCGACTTCAAAGACACCCAACAGCGCCGAGAAGGTGTACACGGGCAGGAAGTCGTACAGCCAGCCCATGAACGGACTGTGCGCTACCAGCGGCTGAATCTGGTGTGCCTCGAAGTTCGCGAACTTCAGTGCTCCGATCCATCCGATGACGATGACGAGCCCGTAGCGCCCGAGGACACCGGCGATGGCATCGATGGTCGGCAGGTGAAGCATGCGGTCATTGATCGATCGGTTCGAAAACGTCGTCATTTCGTCCTCTGACACCCTGTCTAATGGTTACTTCTTTATTAACCATTAGGAGAGTAGGCCGAAGGGGGGTGCAGGTCAAGCCGACACGTCGCATGTCCCTCGCCTCGCCGCGGCGCCAAAAGCTTCGGTGGTTGGTCAGTGGCGAAGTCTGCGTATCGCGTTGCCGCGGCCTGTTTTTCGAGTTTCGGGCGGGCCGATCAACCGTGTGCCGGCTCGGTTCGTGGGCTACGCGACCTACGCGCCGTGGGCGCGACCTATGCCGCCCAGCCGGGTGCGACTGCCAAGGTGCTGATGGTGCGTTTCGGAGAGACGACACCGCGCATGGCGATGAAGTACCAGATGGCATCTCAGGCCCGTGACGAGGAGATCACGAAGCAGATGTCTGAGCTGGCCGGTGGTGCTCGGGACTTCTGGAAGTCCAGTAGCCCGCCTCCGGGGGAGGGGTCGGCGAGCCACCGGACATACACCAGCTTGGCCAGCTGATGGGTGAGATCACTTCACCCGACGTTCACTTTCACCCGGGCGATTCGCTCGGAAACGCAGAGAGTCCCCTCCGAAGAGGGGGGCTTCTGTGTTCTGGAGGCACGAAGCTAGCCGATGTGTCGCTGATTCCGGGCAACATAACTGCAGGTTGCAAAGGTCGCGGGCGCCTTGCGGGAATCGGTCCTCGCAGCAAAACACGCTCTGACCTGGTGGAGCGGGCGACGGGAATCGAACCCGCGTAGCTAGTTTGGAAGACTAGGGCTCTACCATTGAGCTACGCCCGCATGTGCAGCACCAGCAGACTGTACTAGCGCCGCCCGAATCAAATCCAATTAAATGGTTCGCGTGTCCAGCCCGTAGTATCTCGCGTGGTCAGGTCTGCGTTTCAGGCTGACCACAACAGGTGCCGCGACGAGCGCTAGCGCGAGGAGCAGTACGACCGGGGTGTAGCGCAGCTTGGTAGCGCATCCGCTTTGGGAGCGGAAGGCCGCAGGTTCAAATCCTGTCACCCCGACTCCAGACGCATACCACTACAGACAACAAGGAGCATGAGCGTGAAGAGCACCGTCGAGAAGTTGAGCCCGACCCGGGTTCGCATCAACGTGGAGGTGCCCTTCACTGAATTGCAGCCGGACATCGACACCGCGTTCCAGCAGATGGCCAAGCAGGTCCGCATGCCGGGCTTCCGGCCCGGCAAGGTCCCGGTGAAACTGCTCGAGGCCCGCGTCGACAAGCAGGCGATGTTCGACCAGGTCATCGGCGACGCCGTGCCCGCCCGCTACTCCGAGGCAGTGACGACCTCTGAGGTGCAACCGCTCGGCCAGCCCGAGATCGACATCACCAACAAGGAGTACGGCCAGGACCTGACCTTCACCGCCGAGGTCGACGTCCGCCCGGAGATCGAGCTGCCCGACCTGGAGGGGCTGAAGATCACCGTCGACCCCATCGAGGTGACCGACGAGGAGGTCGACGCCGAGCTTCAGAATCTGCGCGCCCGCTTCGGCACCCTCAAGGGCGTCGAGCGCGCCGCCGAGAACGGCGACTTCGTCTCGATCGACCTGTCCGCCACTGTCGACGGCGAGGACGTGCCAGAGGCCAAGACCGAAGGGCTTTCGCACGAGGTCGGCTCCGGCCAGCTGATCGAGGGTCTCGACGACGCGATCATCGGGCTCAAGGAGGGCGAGACCCGCGTCTTCACCACCACCCTCGCCGCCGGTGACCACGCAGGCAAGGAGGCGCAGGTCACCGTCACCGTCAAGTCGGTCAAGGAACGCGAGCTGCCCGAGCCCGACGACGAATTCGCGCAATTGGCAAGCGAATTCGACACCATCGAGGAGCTGAAGAGCAGCCTCGTCGAGCAGGTGCAACGGGTCAAGCGCGTCCAGCAGGCCGAGCAGATCCGCGACAAGGCGATCGAGGCGCTACTCGAGCAGACCGAGATCCCACTGCCCGAGAAGATCGTGCAGGCCCAGATCGACGACACACTGCACAACGCGATCCACGGTCTCGACCACGACGAGAAGAAGTTCGAAGAGGCGCTCGAGGCGCAGGGCAGCACCCGCGAGGAGTTCGACACCGACAACCGCACCAACGCCGAGAAGGCCGTCAAGACGCAGCTGCTGATGGACGCCGTCGCGGACAAGCTCGACATCCAGGTGGGTCAAAACGACCTGACCGAGCGGCTGGTGCTGATGTCGCGTCAGTACGGGCTCGAACCGCAGCAGCTGCTGCAGTATCTGCAGCAGAACAACCAGCTGCCCGCGATGTTCGCGGACGTGCGGCGCGGCCTGACCGTCGCGGCCGTCGTGCACAACGGCACCGTCACCGACACCGACGGCAACGTTATCGACACCACGGAGTTCTTCGGGCCGTCGGGCGAGCAGGCCGAGCAGGCTGCTGATGAGGCGGCCGAGGAGACCGCCTCCGACGAGGAACCCGCCGACGCCTAGTGACGCTGTGAGCGAACGGGCGTCGTCTGGGGAGTGTTCGGCGGCGCCAGTTGGTTAGTGTCAAATGAACTAGGACGTGAACAGAAAGCAGGTATCCAGTCGTGACTGACATGCGTGGCGCCGGGGCAGGGCTCAACCTTGTCGACTCGGTATACGAGCGGTTGCTGTCCGAGCGCATCATCTTCCTCGGTTCACAGGTCGACGACGACATCGCCAACCGGTTGTGCGCGCAGATCCTCCTGCTCGCCGCCGAGGATCCGACAAAGGACATCCACCTCTACATCAACTCGCCGGGCGGCTCGATCAGCGCTGGTATGGCGATCTACGACACCATGGTGCTGGCGCCGTGCGATGTCGCGACGTACGCCATGGGCATGGCCGCATCGATGGGTGAGTTCCTGCTCGCCGCAGGCACCAAGGGCAAGCGTTACGCGCTGCCGCACGCACGGATCCTGATGCACCAGCCGCTCGGCGGTATCACCGGCGGCGCCGCCGACATCGCGATCCAGGCCGAGCAGTTCGCGGTCATCAAGAAGGAGATGTTCCGGCTGAACGCCGAGTTCACCGGGCAGCCGATCGAGCGCATCGAGGCCGACTCCGACCGCGACCGCTGGTTCACCGCGCAGGAAGCCCTGGAATACGGCTTCGTCGACCACATCATCACCAACGCCAACGTCAACGGAGTCAAGCCATGACCGACCACACCGATCCTCGGCTGCAACCGCAGGCCCGCTACATCCTGCCGTCGTTCATCGAGCACTCCAGCTTCGGCGTCAAGGAGTCGAACCCGTACAACAAGCTCTTCGAGGAACGCATCATCTTCCTCGGCGTGCAGGTCGACGACGCTTCGGCCAACGACATCATGGCGCAGCTGTTGGTGCTGGAGTCCCTGGATCCCGACCGGGACATCACGATGTACATCAACTCGCCCGGCGGCTCGTTCACCTCGCTCATGGCGATCTACGACACCATGCAGTACGTGCGCGCCGACATCCAGACCGTGTGCCTCGGGCAGGCCGCGTCGGCAGCCGCGGTGCTGCTGGCCGCCGGCACGCCGGGTAAGCGGCTCGCGCTGCCCAACGCGCGCGTGCTGATCCACCAGCCCGCGCTGTCCGGCGTGATCCAGGGCCAGTTCTCCGACCTCGAGATCCAGGCCAAGGAGATCGAGCGGATGCGCACGCTGATGGAGGCCACGCTGGCCCGCCACACCGGCAAGGACGCAGAGGTCATCCGCAAGGACACCGACCGCGACAAGATCCTGACGGCCGAAGAGGCCAAGGACTACGGGATCATCGACACGGTTCTGGAGTACCGCAAGCTGTCGGCCCAGACCGCCTAGCTCTCGTCGAGTGTGAACTCACTGCGACTTTTCGGCCGAATTACCGCAGTGGGTTCACACTCGGCGCGCTAGTGCGGCGATGTCGTCGGGCCGCACCCGGCAACACCCGCCGATGACGCGTGCCCCAGCGGCGGCCCACCGCGGCGCCAGGTCAACGCTCCATCGACTCTGGCCGACCCAAGTGCGCCGCTCGCCGTCCCACGATTCGCCGCTGTTGGGGTAGACGATGACGGGCTTGCCCGTCACCTCGCGGGCGATCTCGACGGCGCCGAGCACATGGTCGGGCGCACAGCAATTCACGCCTACCCCAACGATTTCCGGCACGTCAGCGGCCACCGCGAACGCGTCGGCGAGTGGCTGTCCCGCGCGCGTCGTGGTGCCAGCGATCGTGTACGACAGCCAGGCGGGCACGCCGACGTCACCGACCACGCCGACCAACGCCTCGGCCTCGTCGACATCGGGCATCGTCTCGAGCGCCAACACGTCGGGGCCCGCCTCGGCAAGCACCTCCAGTCGCGGCCGGTGCCAGTTCCTCAACTCCGCGACGGACAACCCGTAGCGGCCGACGTACTCCTGGCCGCCTGCCAGCGCGGCGCCGTACGGCCCGACCGACGCGGCAACCCACCCATGGCCGACCTCCTCCTTGGCCGCCTTGGCCAACTCGACACTGCGCCGCATCAGCCCGGCGGCCTCGGCTCGCGGGATTCCGCGTTCAGCGAACCCGTCGAAGGACGCCTGATAGCTCGCCGTCGTCGCGATCGAGGCGCCGGCGCGGAAGAACGCGCAGTGCACGGCCACAATTTCAGCAGGCGCATCGATCAGCAAGCGAGCCGACCACAGGTCATCGGACAGGTCGTGGCCGCGGGCCTCCAGTTCGGTTGCGAGCCCGCCGTCGGCAACCAGCACGGTATCGTGGGGCACAGCGAACACCACATCGCAACTCTACGGCCACCTACCTGGGGCCTCTCGGTCTCATAACGGCGGCGACACGCCAGGGACACGGTGGCGGGTTCCAGGGGGTTGCGGGGTGTGACAAGCGATATGTTCTGCGAACACAGATAAATACCAACGACGCGATTCGGCTTTATCGGTCGCACCGCGCCGGAACATACGGGTAGCGTCGGGACCAACACCCGACGGTGGCTCGTAAAAAGCGTTATTACCGACCGCGAGGAAAGTAGGACCCCACCACCATGGCGCGCATTGGAGACGGCGGTGACCTGCTGAAGTGCTCGTTCTGCGGCAAGAGCCAAAAGCAGGTGAAGAAGCTCATTGCGGGCCCGGGCGTCTATATCTGCGATGAATGCATAGACCTGTGCAACGAGATCATCGAAGAGGAACTGGCGGACGCCGACGACGTCAAGCTCGATGAGCTGCCGAAACCGGCGGAAATCCGGGAATTCCTCGAGGGCTACGTGATCGGCCAGGACACCGCCAAGCGCACGCTGGCCGTGGCCGTCTACAACCACTACAAGCGCGTGCAGGCGCAGGAGAAGATGCGCGACTCACGCGCCGAGCCTGTCGAGCTGGCCAAGTCGAACATCCTGATGCTCGGACCCACCGGCTGCGGCAAGACCTACCTGGCGCAGACGCTGGCCAAGATGCTCAACGTCCCGTTCGCCATCGCCGACGCCACCGCGCTGACCGAGGCGGGCTATGTCGGCGAGGACGTCGAAAACATTCTGCTCAAGCTGATTCAGGCCGCCGACTACGACGTCAAGCGCGCCGAGACGGGCATCATCTACATCGACGAGGTCGACAAGATCGCCCGCAAGAGCGAGAACCCGTCGATCACCCGTGATGTTTCCGGTGAGGGCGTGCAGCAGGCGCTGCTGAAGATCCTCGAGGGCACGCAGGCCTCGGTGCCTCCGCAGGGCGGTCGCAAGCATCCGCATCAGGAGTTCATCCAGATCGACACCACCAACGTGTTGTTCATCGTCGCGGGTGCGTTCGCCGGTTTGGAGAAGATCGTCTCCGACCGCGTCGGCAAGCGCGGACTGGGCTTCGGCGCCGAGGTGCATTCCAAGGCCGAGATCGACACCCAGGACCACTTCGCCGAAGTGATGCCGGAGGACCTGATCAAGTTCGGACTGATCCCCGAGTTCATCGGCCGGTTGCCGGTGGTGGCGTCGGTGACCAACCTCGACAAGGAGTCGTTGGTCAAGATCCTGTCCGAGCCGAAGAACGCGTTGGTCAAGCAGTACGTTCGGCTGTTCGAGATGGACGGCGTCGAGCTGGAGTTCACTGACGACGCGCTGGACGCGATCGCCGATCAGGCCATCCACCGCGGCACCGGCGCCCGCGGCCTGCGCGCGATCATGGAAGAGGTCCTGCTGCCGGTGATGTACGACATCCCGAGCCGTGACGACGTCGCCAAGGTGGTCGTCACCAAGGAAACCGTGCAGGACAACGTGCTTCCGACGATCGTGCCGCGCAAGCCGTCGCGTGCAGAGCGTCGCGACAAGTCCGCCTGACGACGATCAAATCCCGCCTAACTCTCGGCGCTGCTGTCCCGCTGCACCAACTGCGTGTCGTCGGCGTCGGGCTTGAGTAGCCCGCACAACGACGCCGCCAGGCCCCACATCAAGAAGACCCCCACCGCGACGAATTGCAGTTCGGTAACCATGATTCGAGCCTTCTCCGTCCGTTTGCGATAAGCACGAGTAGCCGACTACGCGACTTTCTGTTCTCACGACGGTCGTCGGGCACGACAAGTTCAACTTGTGCTCTGCCGAACGGGTCGGCGGAGCGATGTGACCGACGGGCGAGAGCGAGGGGCATTGCTCAATGCTCGCCGACTTCGGGCGGCGCAGCTTGGAGGTGGTGTGGAGATCAGGTGGAGATCGCGGTCAGGGGCCCGAACTAACGCCTGATGCGGTCCGGGCGGGTGTAGACGTTCATCGACTCGCCCCGCAGAAACGCGACCAGCGTGAGCCCGGACTGGCTGGCGAGGTCGACCGCCAACGATGACGGTGCCGACACCGCGGCCAGCATCGGGATCCCGGCCATCACCGCCTTCTGGGTGAGCTCGAATGACGCCCGCCCGCTGACCAGCAGCACCGTGCCGGCCAGCGGAATGCGGTCGGCTTCCAACGCCCAGCCGATCACCTTGTCGACGGCGTTGTGGCGGCCGATGTCTTCGCGGACGACCAGTGTGGTGCCGTCGGTGCCGAACAACGCGGCGCCGTGCAGGCCACCGGTGCTGGCGAACACCTTCTGCGCCGCGCGCAGCTTGCTGGGCATGGCCGACAGGGTTTCGGCGGTCACCGTCGACGGGTCGTCACCGGGGCAGTGCCTGCTGATCAGCCGCACCGCGTCCAGTGACGCCTTTCCGCACACCCCGCACGAGGAGGTGGTGTAGAAGTTGCGGGTGACATCCACGTCGGGCATCTGGACACCCGGCGCGAGCGTGACGTCGAGCACGTTGTAGGTGTTGACACCGTAGTCGGTGGCGCCCTTGCAGTACCGCACGGTGAGCACGTCGTCGCGGCGGGCGATCACCCCCTCGGTGAGCAGAAACCCTTGCGCCAGTTCGACATCGGAGCCCGGCGTGCGCATGGTAACGGTGACCGCGGTGCCGTTGACCCTGATCTCCAGTGGCTCCTCGACGACCAGTGTCTCCGGCCGCGCCACCGTGTCGTCGGCGGTCACGTGCTGGACGCGCCTGCGCGCGGTGACTCTGCCCATGCCTCCAGCCTAGGACGAGTGCGGCGTTCGAATCGCCCGGGCTCCTATTGACCTACCCCGAAGTCCACCCAGGCGGCGTCGGCGGCGTTCGACGCGAGGGTGGCCTCGACGAAGCGGACGCCGATCAAGCCGTCAATACCGGTAGGGATGGACAATTCGCGGGCAGGTCGCCCGCGCAACAAATCCGCCAGGTCCAGATAGAAGTTCGCGAACGCCTCGAGGAAGCCTTCCGGATGGCCCAGTCCGACTCGGGTGAGGCGGGCCGCGTCGTCGGAAAGCGTGCTCATACCGTGCGCGAGAATCGTTGCCCCGCCTTCGGAGTCGCGCACCGTCAGGTGCTGGGGATCCTCATGGCGCCATTCGAGGCTGGCCTTGTCGCCGAACACGCGGATGCGCAGCCCGTGCTCATGGCCAGTCGCGGCCATCGTCGCCCACACGGTCGCGGGCGCGCCGTTGGACAGGGTCAGGCGCACAGTCGCGTTGTCGAACACGGCACGACCGGGGACGAGTGTGCTGAGTTCGGCTGAGATACGGACGGCTTCGAGGCCGGTGATATAGCGCAGCAGATGGAACGCATGGGTGCCGACGTCTGCCACAGCGGTCGCGACACCGCCCCGTGCCGGGTCCATCCGCCACTGGTCGACGTCGGCCGCCGCCCAACCCGACGCGTGCTCCGCGGCGACGAACCGAATCCTGCCAAGGTCACCGTTGCGCACCATCCTGGCCGCCTGCCGGACCATCGGATAGGCCGAATAGATATGCGGGACAGCAAGAATCACGTCATTGGCGGCGGCTGTCGCGACGAGTCTTTCGGAAGTGCCCGAGTCGTTGGTCAGCGGCTTTTCGCACACCACCGCGATACCCGCCTCGAGGAATGCGGTGGCGATGTCGAAATGGCTGTCGTTCGGCGTGACGACGGCGACGACGTCGAGGCGGTCGGCTTCGTGTCTGGCCATCTCTCGGTAGTCGTCGTAAACACGTTCGACGCCTAGGGTTTCGGCAAACTCATTCGACGCGGCCGGGTTCCTTCCGAAAATCCCTGCGGCAACATCGTATTGGTTGTCCAGCCACATCGCGTGGCGGTGGGCAGCGCCAATCATCGCGCCGGGTCCGCCGCCGACCATCCCTGCAACGAGTCGCATCATCCCCCCATCTTCCGCGAGCGTGCGTGTCTGCACGCCGACACGCCGCGATTCGCGTGCAGACGGCGCACGCTCGCGGAAGCCGAAGGTGCGCTGACTACCCTGATCGCATGGTCAACCGCGTCGGATCTCTCGCATCCATCTCGATCGATTGCCTCGATCCCGACGCGCTGGCGCCCTTTTACCGTGCATTGCTGGGGTTGCAGGAAGCGTTCGCGACGCCGGACCGCGGAGTCGTCTGCCTGGCAGGCGCGGGTCCGATGGTGACGTTGATGCGCGTCGACTCCTATACGGCGCCGTCGTGGCCGGAAGGCCCACAACACCAACAGATGCACATCGACGTCGCCGTCGACGACCTGGACTCGGCGGTGCCGGCAGCGATCGCACTCGGCGCTGTCGAGGCTGCGCGCCAGCCCGCACCCGACCGCTGGCGTGTGCTGCTCGATCCCGCTGGTCACCCGTTTTGTCTCAGCGTTGTGCGCCCCGACTGAATCAGCACCGGCCCTACGCCATCTCCACGTCGACGCGCTCGCCGGTCTCCAGCGACCGCACCCCCGCTTCGCACACCGCCGCAGCGGCGTAGCCGTCCCATGCGGTCGGACCGTCAACGTTGACCCCGGACCTGACGGCGTCCACCCATCGCTGAACCTCGATGTCATACGCGGTCCCGAACCTCTCGCGGAAACCCGGTGCGATGCGGCCGCCCCACATGCCGGGCCTGGATTTGCGCACCAGCCCGACGTCCACACCGATTGTGGCGCTTCCCCGGTCACCGACCACCTCGGTGCGCACCTCGTAGCCGACGCCTGTGGTGACGAACAGTTCGACATCGACGTGACGGCCGCTCGCGGTCCGGAAGATCGCGATCTGCGGATCCTGCAGGCCTTCGGGCGCGGCGGGACTCGCGGCCGGCCGAATGATCTGCACCGAGGCGATCTCCTCGCCGAACAGGAACCGCGTCACGTCGACCTCGTGCACCAACGAGTCCCTGACGACCATCGTCGAGGTGAAAGTCGGCGGCACGGCGAGGTTGCGGTGCACACAGTGCATGACCAACGGCCTGCCCAGTTCTCCGCCGTCGATCAGTGCCTTCAGTTGCTGGTACTCCGGATCGAAGCGGCGCATGAAGCCGACTTGGATCAGCGGCCTTGCCAGTTCGGCTTCTGTGCGCACCACCTCGAGGGAGGACGCCGACTCCGTGGTCAACGGTTTCTCGCACAGCACCGGCTTGCCTTGTTCCAGGCAGGCCAGCAGTTGCTTTTCGTGCGTCGGCCCAGGCGTCGCGAGCAGCACCGCATCGACATCGTCGGCCGCGATCGCATCGAAAGGATCGGCCGCAACGCGCGACCCACGGACGGCCGCTGCAATTTCGGCCGCTTTCTCCGGAACGTAGTCATTGACGACGGCGAGGCGCGCGCCGCTGATGCGGCCGGTGATGCGGGCGACATGGTCGGCACCCATCACGCCGACGCCGAGCGCGGCGATACGCAGATCTGACACGGTGTTTGGAACTCCTAGAACGTGACCGAGGGGATGCCGCAGGACCCAAGGTAGCGGCGGGTGCGCTGCGCGATAGGCAGCGGCTGATCCGGATCGCACGGATACATGTCCTGTTCGACGATCGCGAACACGTCGATGCCGAGCTTGTCGATGGCCGCGAGCAGTGGCGGCATCTCCGGGATGCCCCGCGGCGGTTCGGTCATGGCGCCGAGCCTGACCGCCTCACCGAACGGCAGATCCTCCGCCTCCACCTTGGCGCGCACCTCCGGATCGACCTGCTTCAGATGCAGGTAGCCGATGCGTTCGGGTGCGCGGTTGATGATCGCGAGGTTGTCGCCGCCGCAATAGCTGATGTGTCCGGTGTCCAGGCAAAGGTTGACGAACTCGGAATCCGTGCCGTCGAGGAAGCGGTAGACGTTCTGCTCAGTGTCGACGTGGCTGTCGGCGTGCGGGTGATACTGGGCTCGCACGCCGTACTTCTCGAACATCGCCTTGCCGAGCTCGTTCATGCCGCCGGTCTTCTTCTTCCACTGCTCGGCGGTCAGACTGCGGTCCTCGAGCACCTCGCCGGTGGCCGGATCCCGCCACATCTCGGGAATCACGACGACGTGCTTGCCGCCGACCGCGGCCGTGAGCTTCGCGACGTCCTCGATCTGCTGCCATACCGCCGCCCACGAATCGTCCCGGTGCAGGTGCTCGAAAACCGTTCCTGCGGAGAGGTTCAGGTTGCGCGACGCGAGTTCGTCCGAGAGCTTCTGCGGGTCGGTCGGCAGATAACCGTACGGCCCCAACTCGATCCATCGATAACCGGAGTCCGCCACCTCGTCGAGGAAGCGGCTGTACGGCGTCTGGTTCGGGTCGTCGGGGAACCACACGCCCCACGAATCGGGCGCCGAACCCACGAGAATCGCGCTCACAGATCAATCCTTCGAATCGTAGGGCGCCACGTACGGGCGCTGAACTTTCTTCCACTCGGCGTACGTCTCGTAGGCCGACTGCGTCGATTCCAGCGCCGAAACCTGGCTGACCGGAACGTCCCACCAGGATCGACTGTCCGGCGCATACACTCGCGGATCCGTTTCCACGTGGATGACAGTGGTGTGTTCACCGGCCTTGGCCACCTTGACCGCGTCGGTGAACTCGGCCGCCGTGGTCACCTTGATCACCTCCGCGCCCAGGCTGGCCGCGTTGGCCGCAAGGTCGACGGGAAGCTTGTCGCCTGCCAGTCGGCCGGAGTCGTCGCGGTAGCGGTAGGCGGTGCCGAATCGCTGCGAACCCAAGGACTCCGACAGCGAGCCGATCGACGCGAAGCCGTGGTTCTGCACCAGGACCACGATGACCTTCACGCCCTCCTGGACAGCGGTCACCAATTCGGTCGCCATCATCAGATACGAGCCGTCGCCGACCAGTACGAAGACGTCGCGGTCGGGTGCGGCCATCCGCACGCCGATGCCGCCGGCCACCTCGTATCCCATGCAGGAATAGCCGTACTCGACGTGATATCCCTTGCGGTCGCGGGTGCGCCAGAGCTTGTGCAGGTCGCCGGGCATCGAACCCGCAGCGCAGACAACCACGTCGCGCGGATCGGACAGCGTGTTGGCCAGCCCGATCACCTGACTCTGGTTCAGCGTGCTGCCGTCAGCGTCGACGCGGTACGCCGCCGACACCGTCGCGTCCCATTCCTGAGCCAACTGTGCTGTCTGCGAACCGTATTCGGAATTCACGGCGTAACCGTCGAGAGCTTGCGACAATGCTTCGATTGCCTCGCGGGCGTCGGCCACCACCGACAGTGCACCCTGTTTGACGGCGTCGAACGAGGCGACGTTGATGTTGACGAAGCGCACGCCAGGATTGTTGAACGCGGTGCGCGAGGCGCTGGTGAAATCGCTGTAACGGGTCCCGATGCCGATCACCACGTCGGCCTCGGCGGCCAACGCGTTGGCCGCAGTGGTACCGGTCGAGCCGATCGCGCCGACCTGCTGCGGATGGTCGTATGGCAGCGAGCCCTTGCCGGCCTGCGTCTCCGACACCGGGATGCCGGTTTCCTCCGCGAAAGCCGCCAACGCATCGCTGGCGCCCGAGTAGATCACCCCGCCGCCCGCGACGATCAAGGGCCGCTGCGCTGACCGGATCATCTCGGCCGCCATGGCGAGCACCGATCGTTCCGGAACCGGCCTTGCGATGTGCCAAGTCCGTTCGGCAAACAGCGATTCCGGCCAGTCGAACGCCTCGGCCTGCACGTCCTGCGGCAGCGCGATAGTCGCCGCACCCGTCTCGACCGGATCGGTCAGCACCCGCATCGCGCCGAGCAGTGCGGACGGTAATTGCTCGGGACGCCACACCCGGTCGAAGAACCGCGACAGCGGCTTGAACGCGTCGTTGACGGTCAGTTCGCTGTCATGTGGTTGCTCGAGGTCTTGAAGAACCGGCGCGCTCACGCGCGTCGCGAAGGTGTCCGACGGGAGCAACAGCACCGGAAGCCGGTTGATGGTGGCCAGGGCCGCGCCGGTCAACATGTTCGTCGATCCGGGCCCGATGCTGGCCGTTACCGCCCAAGTCTGCATCCGGTCTTTCTGCCGCGCGTAGGCCGCGGCGGTGTGGACCATGGCTTGTTCATTGCGGCCCAACACATACCGCAGCGACGGCCCATTCTCATCGAGCGAGGATTGCAGCAGCGCCTGCCCGATGCCCGCCACGTTGCCGTGTCCGAAGATGCCGAGGCAGCCCGCGAAGAACCGGCTGCGCTCCCCGTCGCGTTCGACGTACTGGTTGGCCAGGAACCGAATAGTGGCTTGCGCGACGGTCAGTCGCACCGTCGACTCGTTGTGTGGCGATTTGAATGGGGATGCTTTGGAGACCACGTCACACTCCTCGCATTGGCAGCCGGGGGTCGACATCCTGGTTTTCCCAGGTGCCGCGCAGCCAGGCATGTTCGGGGTCGTCGACGATCTTCCATGCGCGTTCCTCGCCTGGACCGGCCATCACGTTCAGGTAGTACATGTGATAGCCAGGGGCTGCGACCGACGGCCCGTGAAAGCCGTGGGGGACAAGAACGACGTCGCCACTGCGAACTTCTTCGAGTACTTCGATGGGACGGTCCGGGGTGCCGTAGACGCGGTGGTAGCCGAAACCGCGGGAATCACCCGGAGCGCCATCGGGCGCGACATCAAGCCGGGGTCCCGAAGAGATTTCGAAGTAATAGATCTCCTCCAGCGCCGACTCGACCGGGGTGTTCTCATCGTGCTTGTGCGCGGGGTAGCTCGACCAGTTGCCGCCGGGCGTGATCACCTCGCACGCGATCAGCGAGTCGGCCTCGAAAGCGCCCGCGGTGCCGAAGTTGTGCACCTGTCGACTGCAGTTGCCGGTCCCGCGCAGTTCGACCGGCACGTCGGCGCCGGCCACCCGACGATTGGGCAACTGGCGTTTGGCCCGCGCACCGCAGATCGCGAAGCGGCCCTCACCGGACAACGTGTACGACTGGCCGGTGCCGATGTAGACCATGTCGGCGGGACCGTCGAAAACCGATGCCCGCAAGGACAATTCGAAGGTTTCACTGTCGGCTGTCACCGTGCCCTGGCCTGCCAGCGGCAGGATCATCACCTCGGTGCTGCCGGTGTCGAGCCTGAGGTCCGCATCCAATTCGACGACCTGCAGGCTGGATTCGGTCCAACCCGCGGACTCCGGAGTGACGTCGACGGTGTACGGGGGAGTCGCGGACCGAGCGGGGATGTAGTACTTGCTCTGCATGTTCACCTCACCATCGAGACCGCGGTGGCGACCGCGGAACTGACATCGTCGTCGGCCGGATAAAGCAGGGTGCGACCGACGATCAGGCCGCGCACCGACGGAAGAGCCAGTGCCTTCTCCCAACTGGCGAACGCTTCGTCGGCATCGGCGGGGTCACCGCCGAGTAGCAGCGTCGGCAGTGTCGTCGCCTCCATCACGCGCTCCATCTCGTCGACCACCGGCAGTTTCATCCAGGTGTAGGCCGACGTCGAACCGAGGCCCTGGCCGACGTGGATCGACTTGATCACCGCGTCGGGGGACAGGTCGTTGCGGACCTTGCCGCCGGCCCGGGACGACATGAACGGTTCGACCATCGCGATCAGCCCGCGCGATGCGAGTTCGTCGACCGCCCGCGCGCACGCCTCCAGGGTGGCGACGGTGCCTGGATCGCTGAGATCGATGCGGCACAACATCTTTCCACCGTTCATCCGCATCGCGGCGGTGGCTGCAGCGGTGGTCGCGGTCATCCGGTCGTCGAGTTCGAACGCGGCGCCCGCAAGGCCGCCGCGGTTCATCGACGAGAACACCACCTTGTCGTCGAGCGCGCCGAGCAGCACCAGGTCGTCGAGGATGTCGGCGGTCGCCAGCACACCGTCCACGCCGGGGTCGGCCAGCGCTGCGCGCAACCGGTCGAGAAGGTCGGTGCGGCTGTTCATCGCCGTCGGCCGCGCGCCCACCGCCAGCGCGCCGCGCGCCGGGTGGTCGGCGGCGACGATCATCAGCCTGCCGTTGCCGCGCACGGCAGGCCGGGTGATGCGGTCCTGCCACGCGCGGTTGATCGCTTCTGGATCAGTCGCGCGCAATTCGGTGATCTCGGCATAGCTGTTGCACAGCGCGCTAGACATTGGCGGCCTCGGCGGCGGCCCGCTCGGCGAGTTCGGCGACCTCGACGGCGGTCGGCATCGCCGTCGAGCACTCCAATCGGGAGGCGACGATGGCGCCGGCGGCGTTGGCGTAGCGCAGTGTCTTCTCCAGCGGCCAGCCATGCAGCAGGCCGTGGCACAGGCTGCCGCCGAATGCGTCACCAGCGCCCAACCCGTTGACCACCTCGACGACGTTGGGCGCCACCGTCACATCGGTATCCCGCGTCTTGCCCAAGACGCCGCGGGGGCCTTGTTTGACGACGGCCAACTCGACGCCGAGATCCAGGAGCGCGTCGGCGGCCTTGTGCGGGTCGTGCTCGCCGACGGCGATCTCACACTCCTCTTGGTTGCCGACCGCGACGGTCACGTGCTGCAGCGCACGCTGCACCTGTTCGGTGGCGGCGGTGGGCGTATCCCAGAACATCGGCCGGTAGTCGAGATCCAGCACGGTGAACGGTCGGCGCCCGCGTGCTTCCCAAGCGGCGAAATGCGCGCTGCGGCTGGGCTCCTCGGACAGGCCGGTCACCGTCGACCAGTACAGCCGAGCGGAGCGAACCGCGTCGACGTCGATCTCCTCGGCGCGCACCTGCAGATCCGGCGCGCTGGGCTTGCGATAGAAGTACAGCGGGAAATTGTTGGGCGGGAAGATCTCGCAGAACGTCACCGGGGTGGGGAACTCGCCGTGCGTCGTGACGTAGCGGTTGTCGACGCCGAGGCGGGCCAACTCGTCGCGGACGAAGGTCCCGAATGGGTCGTCGCCGGCACCGGAGATCAACGCGGCGCGATCACCCAACCGCGCCGCGGCCACCGCGACGTTGGCGGCGCTGCCGCCGAGAAACTTGCCGAATGACCTGACCTCTTGCAGCCCGACACCGATCTGCAGCGGATAGATGTCGACGCCGCTTCGCCCGATGGCAAGGACGTCAAATGGCTGTGCGGTACTCAAAGTCGGCCTTCCAGAGGGTAGATGATCGCTCGGATACGACTGTGCCCGCGTCACGCAGCCCTGTCAATACTTTGTCCTGACATTCGGTCATTTAAGTAACCGGCGGAGGCTTCAGCGCACCGCCCGGCCACTGATGGCAAGCCTGGAAGAGGCGATTCGCCCTGGCGGATACCGGCGCAAACATCCAACGGCGTCGAAGTGTGGTAAATGCGGCTGTCGACCGGCGAACTGTGAATGCCCTCGACAGCCGCGTGACGTGGACCTGTATCACCGTTAGCAAAATTCTGGTATGTGCACGCCCATCGACCGAAGCGGCATGTCAGATCGCTGGATTCTCTCTGGCGGTGATGGCGCGAGGCCTAACTCGTACCGCCGTCAGCCGGGAGGTATACGCACGGATTACACGCCGTCCGGCGGTGGGTGCAACGGCCCCGCGACCAAGATGAGCTGGTAGGGACTGCGACTCTTGAGGATTGATGTCGTGATGTATTGACAATCGATCAACACATGTCCAGACTTCACTCACACAACACGCCGGGGTCGGTTCACGTTTACCGGCGGCGCCCCCGGCGGTCGGAGATTCGCGCGATGGGAAGTGCACGTGGCAGTAGGCCCAGCAAACAATTCGCCTCAGCAAACCGGTGTGGCGACAGATGTGCGCAAGACCTACTACGCCCCCGAGCTGCGAGCAGCGATCGTGGGCACCGGCGGAATATCCCGAATTCACGGCTGGCGTCTACAGGACCTCGGCTCGACTGTCGTCGGAGTTTGCGGACGCAATGTGATGAATGCGCGCGCTGTTGCGAACGACCTCCGTCCCGCCGGACGGCTAAGTGCACCGTTGAACGTTTTCGATGATCTCGGCGCCATGCTCGACCAAATCAAGCCGGACGTCCTTCACGTCTGCAGCCCGCACGGATTGCACGCGGCACACGCCATCGAAGCGGTCACACGCGGAATCCACGTCATCGTCGAAAAGCCCCTGGCGACCGACGAGGCCGACGCACGAGCCGTGATCGCCGCCGCGGAGGACGCTGGCGTGCACGCCGCCGTCTGCTTTACCAAGCGTTCCTACCCGATGGTCACCGACCTGCGGGCCCGTATCCTGGGCGGTGAACTCGGCCACGTCACCGCCATTCGCGGCGGATTCCTGTCGTGGGATTCCAATCACGACAACTGGGGTTGGGGATTCGACCCGGGGGTCGCCGGAACCTCCTACGCCACAGCTGATCTCGGCGTGCACTGGCTCGACCTCGCAGAATACGTCACCGGCCGGCGCATCACCGAGGTCGATGCGCGGTTCTCCACGCTGCGTCCCACCCGCTATCGGAACGGCGCGCCGGTCAAGGTGGAAGCCGAGGACTATGTCCGGATCTTCCTGGACTTCACCGGCGGCGCGGTCGGTTCTGCCACATTTTCCGGCGTCACAGCAGGCGAGCCGAACGGTTGCTCGATAGACGTCGACGGCACCGACGGCGGTTTTCGCTGGAAGGTCGATCGGCCCAACGAAATCCTTCATCGTCGGGCCGACGGATCGGTGGCAACCATCATCCGAGACCCGGACGCGATGGCCGCGTCCGCCGCGCGCTTGTCGTTCGCGCCCGCGGGCCACGCCGAGGGGTTCGGTGACGCCTTCAGAAATCTGTTCCGTGACGTCTACTCCGCTATCGGGGGTGCCGACGTCTCCTATCCAACACTTGCCGACGGCTATCGCATGGTTGCGCTGGTCGCGGCGATTCAAACGAGCGCACGCGCTCGAAGGGCGGTAAGCATTGACTAGTTTCCCGGTGGACGAACTCCTCGCCGCGCCCGCAGCCGAGACGAGCGAGCGCGCCAATGCGATCGAGCTGCGCAGTGTTAGCAAGAGTTTCGGAGACTCCGTGGCATTACACCCCCTCGATCTGGATATCCGCGATGGCGAATTCTTCTGCCTGCTCGGACCGTCTGGGTGCGGGAAGACGACGACGCTGAACATCATCGGAGGATTCACCACCCCGTCCTCGGGTGTGGTGCGGATCGCCGGAGACGACATGACCAAACGCCCGCCCAACCGGCGTCCGGTCAACACGGTTTTTCAATCGTATGCGTTGTTCCCGCACCTCAACGTGCTCGAGAACGTCTCCTTCGGACTGCGGATGGCCCGCGTAGGCAAGAGTGAACAGCGAACGCGTGCGCGCGAAGCCCTTGACCTCGTCGGCCTCGGGACGTTCGCCGAGCGTCCGGTCAGTCAACTATCCGGTGGCCAGGCACAGCGTGTCGCAATCGCAAGGGCGCTCGTGAACAAGCCCAGTGTGCTGCTGCTCGATGAACCGCTCGGTGCTCTCGATTTGAAGCTGCGCAAGCGACTGCAGACCGAGCTCTCGCTGATCCAACGCCATGTCGGGACGACGTTCGTCTTCGTCACCCATGATCAGGAGGAGGCGATGGCTCTCGCGGACCGCATCGTCATCCTCAACGAAGGTCGTATCGAACAGATCGGCACACCGGAGGAGATCTATCGACGGCCTGCGAGTCTGTTCGCCGCAGACTTCATCGGGGAATCGAACATCTTGCACGGCAGGAAGGATGGGGGCACCTTCGTACTGGAAAACGGTGCAGGGGTTCCGATCTCACGGCGAGTGCCGGACGGCGTCACCTCGTTGGTGATCCGGCCGGAGGCCCTGCGGATCGGCAAGGACGGATTCATCGGCGCACAGGTGCTCTCGCGTGGGTATCTCGGGTCAATCACCCGCATGGTGCTGCAGCTGGAGAATTCGGAAATGCAAGTCGTGTCGTCGTTGAACGATGGCGACATAGAAGGTCTCACTGAAATCGGCCTAGAGACAGGTGACTTCGTCAAGCTGTCATGGTCGACGGATGCAGCCCATCCTCTGGTAGCCCACTGAAAGTCAGGTTAGTCGCATGTCTCGAATCTCTGAAGCCAAACTCAGCCGCCGCTCCTTCGTCGGGGGAGCGTTGATGCTGGGCGCGGCCAGTCCGTTGCTGTTGTCTGCGTGTTCGAAGGCGGAGAACGCCGGAAGCGGCGGTGGGTCCGGCGGTGGCGGGAACGTCAACTGGCTGACATGGTCCGATCACTACTCTCAGGACCAGCTCGCCAAGGTCGCCGACACCACCAAGATCACCGGCCAGCCGAAGCTGTTCTCCGACAACGCCGATGCCTTGCTTCAGGTCAAGCAGACCGGGTCGCAGTTCGACCAGGTGTCGGGCGACGCGCTGTGGGTGAAGAAGTACATGGAAGACGGGCTGATCGAACCGTTCGATCTGGCTGAGATCAAGTCGAGTGCCCAACTCTTCCCGATGGCCACCAAGTTCGAGTTCCTCAACGATCCGAAGGGCGCACTGGGATACCCCTTCTCGTGGTCGACGGTGCAGATCTATTTCAACCCCGATAAGGTCAGGACTCCGCCGACGTCATGGGATTCGCTGACCGACCCGATGTACAAGGGTCTGATCGTCGCGGAGAACATTCCGACCGACCTGATGGCGATCGCAGGGATCGCGACGGGCGCCAAGGGATCGCCCTATGCGCAGACGCCCGAACAGATCTCGTCATCGTCGAACTTTCTGAACGCGCTGAAGCCGAACATGGTGAAGCTCGCCTCGCAGAACAACGAGATCGTGACGATGATGGCGAGCGGGGAAGCCGCGATCGGCATCTCGAACCTCGGCACCGACGTGCGTGTCAAGGATGCCGGCGGCCCGGAACTGAAGTCCGCGTACCCGCCGGAGGGCACGATCGGCTTCATCGACTCGGAGATGATCGTCGCCAAGGGGGCGAACAAGGCTCTGGTCAAGCCGTTCCTGGATGCGATGCAGCAGTCCGAGTGGATCGTCGCGAACTTCACCACCAACTGGCGTCCGCTGTTCAACCAGAAGGCCGCCGAGGCGCTGACGGCGGATCCGAAGACCGCGGACAACGCCAAGCGGCTCTTCATGACCGATCCGGACAAGGCGTTGCAAATGACCCTTAAGGGCCCTGCTCAGGATCAGCAGGCCTACACCGAGGCGTTCAACAAGGTCTTCGGGGCGTGAGATGAGCGTTGCCTCCTATGCCCGCGAAGCGGGCGGGGGGCCGGATGAGACGGAACCACGACGCGCTGACGTCAAGAGTGACCGCCGAGATTGGCGTCAGTTCGTCGGGTTCGTACCGGCCGCAATCCTTTTCGGTGTGTTCTTCATCGCTCCGTTGTGCCTGATCGTCGTCTACTCGTTCTGGATTACCAAGAACTACGAGTTGGTCCCGGACGCCACCATCGCTAACTACAAGACGATCTTGACGACGGGCACCTACGTGAGGACGTTCGGCAAGACCGTGCTGATGGCCATCCTGGCCACGCTCACCGCGCTGGCACTGGCCTTCCCGTTCTGCTATTGGCTGGTGCGCTATGTCCCGAGGAAGCTGCAGCGGGTCGGGCTGCTCCTAGTGATTCTCCCGTTCTGGACGAGCTATCTGCTGCGGGTCTACGCGTGGGTGGCAATCCTCGGCGATAAGGGTGCAATCAACTCGATGCTCAAGGCGCTGGGCCTGACAGACGCCCCGATCCGGCTGTTCCTCTACGATAACCCGGGCGTGTTCATCGTCCTGGTGTACCTGTACTTCCCGTTCGCGGCGCTCACGTTGTACGCGTCGCTGGAGAGGTTCGACTGGCGGCTGCTGCACGCGGCAGTCGACCTCGGCGCCACCCCGATGCGCGCCATCGCCAACACGCTGCTTCCGCAGATGCGGCTGGCGTTGGTGACGGCCGGAATCTTCGTGTTCATCCCCATTCTCGGCGAGTACCTGGCACCTTCGGCAATCGGCGGTACGCACGGTGTGATGATGGGAAACCTGGTCGCGAACTTCTTCTCCGGCTATCTGCTCCCGCTGGGTGCGGCGGCCAGTGTGTTGATCGCACTCGTGATCACCATCGTGCTCATCGTGTTCCGGCGCAGCCTGGATACCAAGGAAATCTATGTCTGACGACCTGCAGGCGGTGAATCCGCGGGCCCGGCTGTTCCGGACCATCCTGTCGTTCTACGGCGTCGGCATCTACATCTTCTTGTTTGCGCCGATCGCAGTGATGATCCTGTTGTCCTTCAACACCTCCAGGGTCGTCGGCTTCCCGATGGCGGGGTTCACCGCCGACTGGTATGCCCGGTTGGCGAGCGACAACGTGATTCTCAATGCGCTCGAAAAGTCGTTGATGGTGGCGTTCTGGGTCACGCTGCTATCCACCGTCATCGGCACCATGGCGGCCTTCCCGTTGGTGCGCGCGAACATTAAGAACCGCGGCGGGGTAAGGGTTTTCATCACCCTGCCGATCATGATGCCCGGTCTGCTCATCGGCGTGGCCATCTTGGTACTTGCGACCAACGTGCTGCACATCCAGCCGTCGCTGGAGACCGCGATCATCGGCCAGACCGTGCTGGCCACACCGTTCGTCATCCTGGTGGTGTCTTCCCGGCTCGAGGCACTCGACAGAAACCTCGAGCGCGCCGCCGCCGACCTGGGTGCCAACGGATTCCAACGCATCGTCTTCGTGGTGCTTCCTCTCATCTATCCCGGCATCATCGCGGCGGCGCTGATCGCGTTGACGCTGTCGCTCGACGAGTTCGTCGTCACCAACTTCATCATCGGCGCAGACCAGACGCTGCCCATCTACATCTACAACCAACTCAAGTTCGGCATCACGCCGGAGGTCAACGCGCTCGCCACGTTGATGCTGCTCGGCACGCTGGCTGTTGCCGGCGGAACCTTAGGTGCGCTGCGCCTGGTGAAGGTGCTGGCGTCGGTCCGAGGTCACCGGCCACCGAACTCCGAGGCCACCAAGAACACCAAACGAATGGAAGAACCCGCTAGTGCAGAAGTGTGACATTTCCGTCGTGCTCGAGGCCTTTCTCGACCTGTCGCTCGACGAGACGCTGACCTGGCTCAGCACCGAGGTGCCGGAGGTCACGGCAGTCGAGGTCGGTGCGGGCGGCTATGCCCCGCACCCGCATCTGGATCCCGATGAGTTACTCACCGACCCAGGGGCTCGGCAGGCGTGGCTGAACAAGCTCGACCGGTACGGCATCCGGTTGGACGCGTTGAACGTGTGGGGGAACCCATTGCACCCCGAGAAGGCGATCGCCAACGACCACGATGTGGCGCTGCGCCGCGCGGTGCGATTGTGCGGTGACCTCGGCACCGAAACGATCGTCGCGATGTCGGGTGCCGCCGCCGGCGTCGCAGGCGACAGCGCCGCCGTGTTCGGTGCAGGCGGCTGGCTGCCGTATCTGGAGGGCGTGCATGACCGCCAGTGGGAGCAGTCGGTGGTGCCGTACTGGTCGGAACTGTCGGAGTTCGCGGCGAGGGAGAACCCCGACGTCAAGATCTGCATCGAGCTACACCCCGGAACTACCGTCTACAACGTCGAGACCTTCGAGAAGTTTGTCACTCTGGGTGAAAACCTCTACGCCAACCTGGATCCCAGCCACTTTTTTTGGATGCAGATGGACGCCGACCGAGTGGTCGAGCGCATCATGGCGCGCATCGGGCACGTACACGCCAAGGACGTCACCTTCAACGAAGAGGCACTGGGTCTGAACGGCCTGCTCGACCATCGGTGGCCATCGGCACCGGAAAAGATGCCGTGGAACTTCTCGGTTCCCGGCCACGGCAGGGACGCCGCGTGGTGGCACCAGTTCATCGCTCGCTTCGACGGTTCTGCGGTCCGGGCTTTCTCCATCGAACACGAGGACCCGTTCGTCGACCCGAAGACCGGGGTAAAAGAGACCGCTGCCCTGATCAAGTCCGCGCTGACTCAATCCCAATAAGCGCGTCGCGCACAAACACAGGAGGCAATACCCAATGGCTGATCGGCTCAAGGTTGGCGTTGTCGGCGCGGGAGTGATCGCGCAGGTCATGCATCTGAACTACTTGCGTGAACTGTCCAACCGCTTCGAAGTCGTTGCTCTGTGCGATATCTCGGATGAGAACGTCGCCAATAACGCCGACCGTTACGACATCGGCAACAGATACACCGACTGGCGTGACATGCTCGACGACGCCGATATCGACGCCGTTTTGATACTGACCTCGGGCAGCCACGCGCCGATCGCTATCGCGGCGGCGAATGCCGGTAAGCACGTGTTAGTCGAAAAGCCGATGTGCTTCTCGGTCGCCGAGGGACTCGAGATGAAGGCGGCCGCCGACGCGGCGAGAGTGACGTTGATGGTTGCGTACCCAAAGCGTTACGATCCAGCGTTCGAGCGCTTCCGTGACGTCGCGGTGAATGTCGCCGAGCCAAGGCTCATGCGGGTCACCACGTTCGAGTCGCCGTTTCTTCCGTACATCAGCCATTACCCGTTGGCGCCCGTCGCGCCGATCCCCAAAGATGCGATCGAAACGTTTACGGCGGAAACGCAGGCCAGCATCACCCGCGCGATCGGCGAAGCGACTCCCTTCCTGCGCGAGGAGTATCACCTTGTGCTGCTGGACACCCTTGTCCACGAACTCAACACCGTCCGCGGAGTCCTTGGTGAACCGACGAGCCTGGAATACGTCGACATGCAGCCCGGTCAGCTGACCGTGATTATGAAGTTCGGCGAGCTTTCGGTGTCGATCCACTGGATGGATCTTCCCGGTATCACCCGTTACGGAATGGAATTCGCACTCTACGGTCCCGAGCAGCGAGTGACCTTGACCTTTCCCTCACCGTTCCTGCGCAGTGCGCCTGCGACCGTGGAGATCGTCGAAGGTGAGACGGGCACCACGAGATCACGCAGCATCAGCGAAATCATTTCGTATGAAAGCGCATTCAAGCTTGAGCTGGAAGCCTTCCATCAGTGTGTGGTGTCGGGGACGGCACCGGCCACCAGTGCAGAGGACGCGATTCACGACCTCGCGCTGTGCGAGGCGATCATCCGGTTCGTTCAGGACCGTCAGCCGATCAGGGACCCGAGCGCGATTGCCGCGCTGGCGCCCACCAAATAGCCACCAAATAGAAGGAGTACGAATATGAGCAGCAACAGCGGAATCATCGTCGCGAACGCACCTGTCAGCTACGGCGCCTTCGAAGTGACGATCGGATTCGATCCGAACGTTCCGGACGGAGACGAGATCCTGGATCAGGTCAGCGCTGCCGGATATGCCGGCATCGACCTCGGACCGGTCGGCTACCTGGGTACCACCGAGAATCTCGGCTCCAAGCTCGCCAAGCGGAGTCTGGGTCTGGCCGGTGCGTATCTCGAACTGCCCTACGCCGACCCGGAAATGCTCGAGAAAACCCTTCCTGAGCTTGACGCGATGCTCGACATCTTCGACTCGGTCAAGCCCCTCGGCCTCGGCCCCGACCCACGTCCAACACTGGCCGACCTTGGCGTCGGCGACGGCGCCAACTTTCGTCGCAACAATCCGGGCTCGGGTGCGCGTAACCCGGCCAGCGGATACACCGAAGAACAGTGGGCGGAGTTCGCGAGGGGTATGGCCGTGGTGGTCGACCGGTGCCGCTCGCGTGGCTATCAACCGGTGTTCCACAACGAGACGGGCACGTTCGTGGAAGCCCCTGAAGAGGTCGGCAGGATGCTCGAGGTCTCCGAGATCGGGCTATGCATGGATGCAGGCCATTTCCTGCTCGGTGGCGGCGATCCCGTTGAGTACCTGAAGAAGTGGGCCGGCCGCATAGACCACGTTCACATCAAGACGGCGGATCTGCCGCGCTTCCAGCAGGTCGTGGACGAGGGTCTGCCCACCAATGCGATCTGGGAGCGTGAGGTGTTCCCCAAGCTGGGTGAAGGCGCCCTTGACGTGGACGCATTCCTGGCCGCCCTGCGCGAGATCGATTACGCAGGTTGGATGGTCGTCGAGCAGGACATCTTCCCGACGACCGCGGAGCGGTTCGCGCAGGCGGCCGCCGACCAGCGGGCGAACCGTGAATTCCTGCGGGAGCGTGGCCTGTGAGCGCACCTTTCCGGTTCGGCTTGATCGGCGGCGGCCGGATGGGTCGTACCCACCTGCGCGGCTTGGGAGGTTCGACGGAGGTCGAGATCGTCTCCGTGACCGAGCCCGTCGAGAGTGCCGCGGCTTCGCTGCGCGAACAGGGACTGCCGGTGTTCCGGTCGGCGGAGGAGATGTTCGCCGAATCGGTCCTCGACGGCGTCTTGATAGCCGTTCCGACGCCTCAGCACATCGACACTACCCGCAAGGCTCTCGAGGCCGGTCTTCCGGTCTTGTGCGAGAAGCCGTTCGGGCTGCTGCCGGCGGATGCGAGGGCAGCGGGCAGGCTGGCTGGCGATAAGGGCCTGGCTCTGCAGATCGCTTATTGGCGTCGATTCGTCCCGCAGCTTTCCGCACTGCGAAGAGATCTGCTCGACGGCAAGTACGGCTCCGTGCACTTCTTGGTGTGTTCCCAGTGGGACGAAGCACCACCACCGCTGTCGTTCCGCAATGACAGCGGCGGCATCTACATCGACATGGGTGTGCACGAAATCGACCAGACCATGTGGCTGCTCGGCCAGGATTTCACCGACTACAAAACGCAATCGTTTCCGACCACCGAAGACCCAGGTGCACAGAATGACGTGGACAGTGCCCAAGCGTTGGTGATGCTGTCCGGCGGCACGTCGACAGTGGTATCGCTGGGTCGGTTCTACAAGGGCGGAGACATCGTCTCCGTGGAGCTGTTCGGATCACGGGACCACACCCGGTTCGATGTGGTGTCGCCGGAGACCGGCGAAGGACCGCAACTGCGTGCCCTGCAACTGCAGGCCGAGGCGTTCGCGCGGCACGCGCGTGGAGCGGCCCAAGAAGGAACGACGGCGGAGGAAGCCGCGCGGGTGCTCGAACTCGCCCACGGCCTGACCGAAGCCGCAGGCGTTGCCGTGCTCGGCGCGTCCTGACCGCGATCCGGCACCTATGCGGCAATTTGTCCTGACATTCTATCTTTCGATCATGCAATGTTAAGATGCAGCTGCTCTTTCTGGTCGAACCGGAGATCGGAGACGACGTGCCCCTGACGGTGGAGCTCGACAGGTCGAGCCCTGTCCCCCTCTACTATCAGCTCGCGCAGGCCATCGAGGCCGCGATCCGCGACGGCGAACTCTCGCCGGGCGATCGCTTCGAGAACGAACTGGCGTTGGCCAAGCGGTTGACCTTGTCCAGACCGACAACACGGCGGGCAATCCAGGAACTGGTCGACAAAGGCCTGCTGGTGCGCAAGCGGGGCGTGGGCACCCAGGTGGTGCAGAACCCCGTGCATCGGCGGGTCGAGCTGACCAGTCTGTTCGACGACCTTGCCCGCGCCGGCCAGGAGCCGACGACTCAGCTGCTCGAGTACCGGGTCGGACCACCCGACGAAGAGGTTGCAGGCGAACTCAACCTCGCCGAGGGTCGAGAAGTGGTGTCCATCCACCGGTTGCGTTGCGCCAACGGCGAGCCGCTCGCGGTGATGACGAACCATCTGCCCGTCGAGATCGCCCCTGCGCCCGAGGAGTTGGAGAGCAACGGGTTGTATCAGTCGTTGCGGGCGCGCGGCGTGCACATCCGGCTGGCCCGCCAGCGCATCGGGGCACGCGGCGCCACGCGGTCGGAGGCCCGCCTGCTCGACGAGAAGCCCAACGCGCCGCTGCTGACCATGGCGCGCACCGCGTTCGACGATTCGGGCAGCGCGGTCGAGTTCGGCACGCATTGCTACCGCGCGTCGCGCTACTACTTCGACACCACCTTGGTCGACCGGTAGCTTTTCCCGCGCAATCAACTGAACGCGCGACGGAAGGCGTGAAGCGCCGCCACGCTGTCGCCGGAGGCCCACGCCTCCATGCCCACCGTTCCGGCAAATCCGATGCCGCGCAACGCCTTCGCGATCGCAGGATAGTTGATTTCACCGGTGCTCGGCTCGCAGCGGCCCGGCACGTCGGCGACCTGAACCTCGCCGATCGCAGCGCCGCAACGCCGCACCAACTCGATCAAGTTTCCCTCGCCGATCTGCGCGTGGTACAGATCGAGCATCATCTTCACGTTGGGGTGCCCGACACCCTCCACCAACGCGAGCGTGTCTTTTGCCCGCGCCAACGGGACACCGGGATGGTCGACGATCGTGTTGAGGTTCTCCACACAGAAGATCACGCCCGCCGTCGCGCCCAACTCGCCGACCCGCTCGAGCGTGCGCAGTGCGCTGGTCCACATCGTGCCGTCGACTCGGTACCGGGGCCGAGCGGCCTTGCCGTCGACCAATTCGGCGGTGTGCAGGTTCAGTCGCGGAACCCCGAGCGTCTTAGCGGCTTTGATGGACAGCTCGGCTGTCCGCACGACGTCGTCGGCGGTGGCGCGGTCGATCAGGTCGCCGTGCAGATAGCCCGTCATCGACGAGAACGTCGCACCGGTATCGGCGAGCGCCTGCAGGTCTTTGTCGCGCCAACTCCATATTTCGACCGCGAAGCCCATGTCGTGGATGCGCCGAACGCGGTCGATGACGGGGAGGTCCGTGAACACCATTTCCGCGCACACCGCGAGCTCGAAGTCGCTCACCGCGTCGTCACCTCCCTCGGTCTGACCAGCAGCGACGACCCTAGCATTTGATGTGCAGTCCTAATGTCAGGACAAAGTATTGACATTCTGCTGTGAGGCGTATTACATCGAGCCGTGAGGCGTGTCACGCCGCACTCTACGAGCGGAGGAAATATGAAGTTCAGTCGGCTCGCTGTCACCGCCGCGGCGAGCGTGCTCGCAGTGGGACTCGCGGCATGTTCGGGCACCGGGGGCAAGCCCCAGGAGTCGAACAGCGGCGGGGGAGGCGGAACCGCCGACACGCCCCGGATGACGATCGCCATGATCACCCACGAAGTGCCCGGCGACTCGTTCTGGGACCTGATCCGCAAGGGCGCTGAGGCGGCCGCGAAGAAGGACAACATCGAACTTCGTTACTCCAACGACCCGGAGGCGCCCAACCAGGCGAACTTGGTGCAGACGGCCGTCGACAGCGGCGTCAAGGGCATCGCCGTGACGTTGGCCAAGCCGGACGCCATGCGCGCGGCGGTACAGGCCGCCGAGGGTAAGGGCATCCCGGTGGTGGCCTTCAACGCCGGCCTGAAGGACTGGCAGGCGATGGGCGTCAAGGAGTACTTCGGTCAGGACGGCTTCATCGCGGGGCAGAGCGCCGGCGACCGGCTGACCAAGGAAGGCGCCAAGAAAGCCATCTGCGTGATCCAGGAACAGGGCCACGTCGACCTCGAGGCCCGCTGTGCTGGCCTGAAGAGCACCTTCCCCGCCACCGAGAACCTCAACGTCAACGGCAAGGACATGCCATCGGTCGAGTCGACGATCACGGCGAAGCTGCAACAGGATCCGAGTATCGACTACATCGTGACGCTGGGCGCGCCGTTCGCGCTGACGGCCGTGCAGTCGGCGAAGAACGCGAACAGCAAAGCAAAGATCGGCACCTTCGACACCAACGCCGCGCTGGTCGATGCGATCAAGAACGGTGACGTGCTGTGGGCCGTCGACCAGCAGCCGTACCTGCAGGGCTACCTGGCCGTCGACTCGCTGTGGCTGTATCTGACCAACGGCAACGTCATCGGCGGCGGCCAGCCGACCCTCACCGGTCCAGCGTTCATCGAGAAGTCGAACATCGACGCTGTTGCGGAGTATGCGAAGAACGGAACCCGATAATGACTACCCAGTCAGAGGTCGACCTTTCGCAACGGAAGGTCGTCCACGACGAGCGGGTCAAAGAGCGAAACCGCGTCCAGCGGTTGCTGATTCGACCCGAGATGGGGGCGCTGATCGGCGCGATCGCCATCTTCATCTTCTTCATGATCGTCGCGGCGCCGTTCCGCAGTCCCGAGGCGCTGGCGACCGTGCTGTACGCTAGCTCCACCATCGGCATCATGGCCTGCGCGGTCGCGCTGCTGATGATCGGCGGTGAGTTCGACCTGTCGTCGGGTGTCGCGGTGACGTTCAGTTCGCTGGCCGCCTCGATGCTCGCCTACAACCTGCACCTCAACCTGTGGTTGGGCGCCGCGCTCGCGTTGGTCCTCGCTTTGGCCGTCGGGTTCTTGAACGGCTATCTCGTGATGAAGACCAAGATCCCCAGCTTCCTCATCACGCTGAGCACGTTCCTGATGATCACCGGCATCAATCTCGCTGTGACCAAACTGGTTTCCGGCCAGGTCGCCACCGCGAGCGTTTCGGACATGCAGGGGTGGGACTCCGCCAAGGCGGTGTTCTCGTCGTCGTTCTCGATCGGCAGCGTGAGCATCCGCATCACCGTGCTGTGGTGGCTGTTGTTCACCGCTGTCGCGACGTATGTGTTGTTCAAGACTCGCATCGGAAACTGGATCTTCGCGGTCGGCGGCGATCAGGAAAGCGCCCGCGCGGTCGGTGTGCCGGTGACCAAGGTCAAGATCGGCCTGTTCATGTTCGTTGGCTTCTCGGCCTGGTTCGTCGGCATGCACCTGTTGTTCGCTTTCAACACAGTGCAATCGGGCCAGGGCGTCGGCAACGAGTTTCTCTACATCATCGCCGCCGTCATCGGCGGCTGCCTGCTGACCGGCGGCTACGGCACCGCGATCGGAGCAGCGATCGGCGCGTTCATCTTCGGCATGGTGAATCAGGGCATCGTGTACGCCGGCTGGAACCCCGACTGGTTCAAGTTCTTCCTCGGCGGCATGCTGCTGTTCGCGGTGATCGCCAACAACGCATTCCGCAACTACGCGGCGAAGAGGTAACCGATGACCGCAACAGTGGACAAGCCCGTGCACGATGCCCCCTCCGGCGGCAAGGTGCCGCTGGTCGAGTTGAAAAACATCGGCAAGGCGTACGGCAACATCACTGCACTCAAGGACATTTCGCTGCGGGTCCATGCCGGTGAAGTGACCGGCATCCTCGGCGACAATGGTGCAGGCAAGTCGACGCTGATCAAGATCATCGCCGGTTACCATCCGCAGACCGAAGGCGAGCTCTTGGTCGACGGTGAACCGATGACCTTCAACTCGCCGAAAGACTCACTGGCCAAAGGCATTGCGACGGTCTATCAGAATCTCGCCGTCGTACCGCTGATGCCGGTGTGGCGCAACTTCTTCCTCGGCCAGGAAATCCGCAAGACCCGCTTCCCGTGGTCACTCGACGCCAACGCGATGCGGGCCACCACGTTGAGCGAACTGTCGAAGATGGGCATCGACCTGCCCGACGTCGACGTGCCGATCGGGTCGTTGTCAGGTGGTCAACGCCAGTGCGTCGCGATCGCTCGCGCGGTTTTCTTCGGCGCGCGGGTGCTGATCCTCGACGAACCGACCGCCGCTCTGGGTGTCAAACAGTCCGGTGTGGTGCTGAAGTACATTACCGCCGCCAAGGAGGCGGGTTTCGGTGTGGTGTTCATCACGCACAACCCGCACCACGCCCACATGGTCGGCGACCACTTCGTCCTGCTCAATCGCGGTCGACAGAAGCTCGACTGCAGCTATCAGGAGATCACCCTCGAACACCTGACGCAGGAGATGGCGGGCGGCGACGAACTGGAGGCTCTGTCGCACGAATTGCGGGGCAAGGACGCATAGATCGACGCCTGGCGGTGACGAACGTTACGCGATCGTTCACCTCAGCGGCAGCATGGCAGCACGGCCCGCGCTTGCAAACGCGGCACAATGGGACCGTGCACACAGAACCTGAATCGAACGCGCACACGCCGGCCTGGCGTGACCCGCTGTCGGCGGGGTTCCGGGCGCACCGTCACCTTTTGCTGTTGCGGCTGAGGTGGCACGAACGACGCGCCGAGGGAAGTGACGGGCGACCGCTACACAGGAATCACGGTCAACCCTGAATCGCCGCCGACGTAAACGGCGTTGCGCGTCGGGTTGCCAATGACCACCCGCGGTCGGTCCGTTGATTTTCCGAGCGTCACCGTGCTGAGCACCGACCCTGACGCGATGTCGATGACCGACGCGACGCCGTACTCGTTGACCACCACCAAGCGGTCGCCCGCCGGGCTGATCGTGATGAATTGTGGGCTGGCGCCGCGGTATTCGTCGGCGCTCGTTGCGGGCAGCGTGATGTCGTGGACGACCTGGTTGCGCCGGGTGTCGATCACGGAGATCCAGCCGACCTCCGTGGCCTCGTCGGAGGACAGTCGCACGCCCTGATTGGCCACATACAGACATCGGCCGTCGGGACTCAGCACTGCGGCGGAGGGAATGCTGCGAAGTTGCCGGTCGGCCGACGCATCGATCCTGATGCGCGCCACCACATTCAACGCTGATGTGTCGACCACTTCCAAATGGCCGTCGAGGTCGTCGATGTCGAGGTACAACCGGCCGTCGCCACCGGCAAGGATGGGTTGGCGAATGAACGCGGGGGCGTCATTGAGTCCGAACGACCCCAGCTCTGTTCCGGTGTCGGCGTCGAGGATCACCACACCCGCGGTGACGTTGGTGTGGCCGAGTCGGTCACCCGCGCAGACGTAGACCCGCTTGTTTTCAGTGAACATCGCGATCGAATCTCCGCCGGAAACGGCTCTGACCAACACGCGTGACTCGGGGTCGAGGATCAGCACTGCGGGGTCGGTCATCAGCGCGTACAGACGCGACCCAGTGGGGCTGAGGATGATTGAAGTCGGTGTGCCATAGCCGACCGGCAGCGAACCTTCCAAGAGCAGCGAATCCACCACCCGGTTGCGGGTCGGACTGCCCTCGGAGATGTCGACGACGCGAATGGCCGCGGCGTTGCGGTCAGCGACGTATAGCCGTGACGAATCCGGTGACACCGCAAGGCCGGTCGGTATCACCTCGGACAGCCCGTCGATCGTCGTGATCACTGTCGTCAGGTCGGTGTCGACGACGTAGACAGCCCACCGCTCGCAGCCGTCGCGCGACGCTGCGACGTAGGCGTATCGCCCGTCCGGCGACAAGGCGATGTCGCGCACCGAACCGATGCCCGCGACCGATCCCACTGCGGCGGCCGGGATCACTCGACCGCTCGCCGACGGTTTGCGGCCCAGTGCCCCGAACCTCGCGGCGAGAGCGCTGACCCAGCCTGCTGACGGGCGTGCCCCCACATCCTCGGGCCCGCGTCTGGCTGTCGCGACAGCTGGCTGTGCCGACATCGCGATCGTTATCCCCGCCGAGAGCGCCCGTGCCAACGCGCGCTCGATGACTGTCGATGCGCCCAACCGTTCATCTCCTGTCCTTTCCCGGAAGTACGCAGAGTTTGCTCCGCTCCTGCAGAGTAGGGAGATCGGCGTGCCAGGATCACGAGTAGTGCGCTACCTGTTTCGCATCGCTGCATGTCAGGGCAGCAACTGACGTTCGCCACAGTTTGCTCGTATGCCAGGAGAAAACGCGTTCTGCGGCATAGGATCCGCGAATGGCCATCGAATGGCGCACGGTTCCGCGCGGGCAATCGCTGGGCCTATTGGAGTCCACGCTGAAAAGCAAGAACCGGCTGGGTGCGGTGCTTGCCGGTTCGGCCGGAGTTGGCAAAACCGTACTTGCTCGACATGCCGTCGATCGATTTGCTCAGCGGCACGGAGGTGTGTCTGTCCAATGGCTGGCCGGCACGGCTTCCGCGAGTCAGATCCCGTTCGGCGCGTTCAGCCATCTGGTCGATGTCGCCGGCGTCGGCGACTCGCCGACGCTGTTGCGGTCGGCGCGAGCATCGCTGCTGCAGCACGGCGGACGGGGACTGCTGCTGGCCATTGACGACGCCCATCACCTGGATAATCTGTCCGCGACGCTGGTGCATCAGCTGGCGCTGACCGGTGCGGCGCGGTTCGTCATCACGGTCAGGGCCGGTGAGCAGGCGCCCGACGCGATTACCTCCCTGTGGAAAGACCGACTGCTGGACCGGCTCGACATCGAACCCTTTGATCCTGCACAGACAAAGAGTTTGCTGGAAGCCGTTCTCGGCGGTCCGATGGAGACGTCGAGTGCGCACGAGGTATTCGCCGCAAGTCAGGGAAATCCGCTGTATTTGCGGCACTTGGCGGAAAGTGCGATGAGCTCCGGCGCATTGCGCGAAGTGGACGGGGTCTGGCAATTGCGCGGCCATATCGGGCTGTCGGCAGAACTGTCCGCATTGATTGGCCGACATCTCGAGGCGCTGCCGCCGTCGGTGATGTCGGTGCTGAATTACCTCGCGGTGGAGGAGCCGCTCAGCCTGGGAGATCTGACTGAGCTGGCGGGCAGGGAGGCCCTCGAAGAGGCCGAGGACCGACGGATCATCGAGGTCGTCAAGCGTGGCGATGACCTCGTCGTGCATTCCGCGCATCCGCTCTACGCCGAGCAGGTCCGCGCCTCACTCGGCCAGATCGCCACTCGGCGGCTACGTACGCAGCTCGTCGCGCAGTTGTCAGCCAAGCCGATCGAACACGTCAGTGCCCGGCTGCGGCTCGCGGCGTTGGCCATTGAAAGCGACACCCCGCCGCCGGTCGACGACGTCGTCATGTCGTCGTGGGAAGCGATGCGGCTCGGTGACCTGCTGCTGGGCGAGCGCCTGGCGCAAAGCGCCCTCGATCGCGATGGCGGATTGAGCGCGCGACTGCCGTTGGCCCACGCGCTGTCATGGCTGGGCCGCGGTCCAGACGCCGACGCCGTCCTGACGCCGGTCGACCCTGACAGCCTCCCTGAGTGGGACCTCACCTCCTGGACATTGCCCAAAGCGGCCAACCAGTTTTGGATGCTCGACGAGCCGCAGGCGGCCGTCGACTTTCTGTACGCGATGCGCGACCGTATCTCCGAGCCCGCCGCGATCGCGGTCATCGATGCGTTGGTGGCCACCTTCGCGATGAATTCCGGTGATCCGCACCGTGCAATGCAGATCGCCGGTCAGGTGCTGGATTCGCCTGCTGCACAGGACCTGGCGGTCGCCTGGGCGGCGGCGACAGCTGCGTTGTCGAGTGCGCGGCTGGGCCGATTCGACGAGGTCGGCGCGTTGGCCGAACGCGGCCTGGCGGCGTCGCATTTTGGTCTGCTTCGGTTCACCATCGGGCTCGGACAGATCACGACGCTGTTGATGACCAGGAGCGTGCCGCACGCGCAGCGGCTGGCACGGCACTTCATGGAGTTCTCCGAGCTGCAGCAGCCGGGCCGTGCGATCGGTGAAATCCTGCTCGCCCGTACGCTGATCGCGGCCGGCGAGCTCGATGTGGCGTCGTCCTTGCTGCGTCAATCCGCGGCGGCGCTTTCGGAGACCGGCTACTCCTGGGGCCCGCTGGCGCTGATGTATCTGGCGCAGGCCCTCGGACAACAGGGTGACGCCGCGGGATCCGCAGAAGTGTCGGCGCGCGCCGAATCTCGACACAGCATGCGGTCAGAGCTCTACGCCCCGGAACTGGCTCTTGGACGCGCGTGGACGCTTGCGGCGGCCCGCAACATGGCGGGCGCGGTCAGCGCGGCCCGCGACGCGGCCCGGATAGCCGAACGCTCCGGCCAGCTCGCCGTCGCGATACAGGCATTGCATGATGCTGTTCGTCTCGGTGACACCACCGCCGCCGACGCCATCGCCCGGGTGGCCACGAGCCTCGATTGCGTCGCGGGCCGGGCCGCGCTGGCACACGGGCGTGCGCTGGCCGCCGCCGACGCCGACGGATTGACAGCCGCGGCAACCGAACTCGCCGACTTGGGGATGAAGTGTGCGGCCGCCGACGCTTCCGCGCAGGCGGCCAAGGTTTTCGCCGCCCGCCACCAACGCAAGGGCGAGGTTGAGGCGATGGCCCGCGCCGCCGAGCTCGCAGGCGGTGCCTCCACGCCAGCGCTCGATCAGGTGCTCAACCCGCTGCCGTTGACCGGGCGCGAACTCGAGGTCGCGATCATGGTGTCCGAGGGCATGACCAACAAGGCGATCGCCGAGCGGCTGTCCGTCTCGGTGCGCACGGTGGAGGGGCACATCTACCGAGCGTGTACGAAACTCGACGTCGCCGACCGCACGCTGCTGGCCGAAGTGGTCGCGTCGGCAAAAACGAGTACCGGACTACGCAAGACTGCGTCGCGCTCGCCGAGCACGCTGTAGCTAGGAGCCCCTCGACGCGCAGGAGGTCAGATGGCTGTTGCAGTGCACCCTTCAACCAACGGGCAGGCCCTGACGGTCACCGATCCGATCGAACCGATTCCACAGGACCGCTTCGAGACCATCGAATTCCCGGCCAGGGACGGCTTCACCTTGAACTTCAAACGGCTGCGCGGTGACGGCGAGCCGCTGTTGATGGTCGCGGGCACCGGCACGCGGGCCAATCTGTGGAACCCGCCAACCAGGAACCTGCTGAAGCAGCTTTCCGAGCGCCGATTCGACGTGTGGATGCTCAACTGGCGCTCCAGCATCGATCTGCCCGCGGTCAGTTACACGCTCGACGATGCAGCGGTGCTCGACATGCCGAGGGCAGTCGAGGAGGTCCGCAGGCAGACCGGCGCCGACAAGATCAAGGCGCTGATCCACTGCCAGGGGTCATGCGCGTTCATGATGGCGATCACCGCGGGCCTGCTCCCCGACGTGTCGCTGGTGATCTCGAACTCGTCGGCGCTGCACCCGGTGATGCCATGGCAGGCGCGCCTGAAACTACCGCTGGCCGTTGCCTTCTTGAATGCCGAGAAGATCACCGGCATCAACCCGCAGTGGGGCCTGCACGCGCCGCGGCTGTTGCCCAAAATCCTCAACTGGTACGTCAGGGCCAGTCACGACGAGTGCGACAACGCGGTGTGCAACCACACCAGCTTCATGTACGGGTACGGCCACCCGACCCTGTGGCGGCACGAAAATCTCAACGACGCCACCCACGAATGGATCAAGGGTGAGTTCGGCCAGGTGCCGATGTCGTACTACGGCCACATCGCGGACTCGTCTGCGGCGGGCGAAATGGTATCGACGGGCAAATATCGGGAACTGCCCCCGTTGTTCACCGCCGATGCCCCGCAAACCGATGCCCGCTTCGTGTTCATGACCGGCGACAGGAATCAGACGTTCCTGCCGATCGGCATGGGCCGCACCTTCGAATACTACGAACGGCACCAGCCAGGCAGGCACACGCTACAGAAGTTCGCCGACTACGGACATCTGGACGTATTCCTCGGGCAGTACTCGCACCGCGACGTCTTCCCGTTCATCCTCGACGAATTGAGCAAGTGATGGTGCTGGAAGCGAATCCCGTTGAGGCGCAGGACCGGATCCCTCGGCCGACGGTCGATGAAGTGCGGAGCAAGCTGCGGGTGGCCCGGCCCGGTCTGAGGTTTCGCGAGGTGATGACCGGCATGATCACGATGGGCATCACCGATCCGGTGAAGGGCTATCAGAACGATGCGGCCATCGCCATGCAGTTGCATGCCACCGTCACGCTGCCGAACCTGCCTGCGTTCATCAAAGACCCCAACCACAGGGGGCAGTGGCGCGCCGCCGGGTCGATCCCGGTGCTGGGCGGAGACCTGATCGGCATCGAAGACGGTGACTTCGGCCTTTTCCGCCGCGCCATCCGTAACGGAAAAGGTGTGCGGGAGATGGTTTACGACACCACGTTCTCGATCGACGGCCAGAAGTACCGGATGCGCGGCCGCAAGTATGTCGAACCGTCGCCTCCGTGGCGCGTGTGGCCCGCGACGACGACGCTTCACGTGCAACTGTTCCCGACGAGTGGCGGGACCGGCGAACCCATCGCGGCCGGACTGCTTCGGATCACGCTGTGGGGATTCGTCAGGCAACTGTTGTCGATGAAGGTGCTCGGCGACTTCTGGTGGATCGACAGGTGTGCTCAGAAGTCGGCGTTCTACCGGTTCTTCGTCACCTCGCTCGTCAACACCTATGTGAAGGGCCGTCGGTGGTGAGCACCGCCGAGCGGGCGGACGTCGTCATCGTCGGGAGCGGGTTCGGCGGCGCGGTTGCGGCGTGCCGCCTCGCCAGCGCGGACCGGAAACTCGTTGTGCTCGAACGGGGGCGCGACTGGTCACAGGGGGGCAGGACGCCCCAGCGCGCCCGCGACTACCTCTATTCCAGCCGGATGCCGAGTCTGTTCAACGGCTGGCTGGACATCCGCCTCCTCGACCAGATGATCGTTGCCACCGGGGCCGGGGTCGGCGGCGGCTCACTGATCTACGCCAACGTCTGCATCGAGGCGCCGGACGCCGTGTTCGACAGCGGCTGGCCGTCACAGATCTCAGCTGACAAGATGCGGCGGTACTACGGCAAGGTCAACGAAGTGCTCGACCCGCAGGTGATACCGCCCGGACAGCTCAACCCGCGGATGAGCCGGTTGCGGGACGCGGCGATTGAACTCGGGATTCCGGAGATGTACAAGCCGCTGCCGCTGGCCGTGGCATTCGACGACAAGGCGGGTGACAAGCACGGTGAGCCGTGGCGCGATCCCGAGGGGTATGCGCCCGAGACCTGCGTGCATTGCGGGGAATGTGTGATCGGCTGCGTCAACGGTGCCAAGAAGACGCTCGACAAGAACTACCTCAAGTTCGCGAAAGGGAACGGCAACGACACCGAGATCCGGCCGCTGTCGATGGTGACCCACATCGAGAATTCCGAAGACGGCGGGTGGCGCGTGCACTACCTCGACCTCGACGAGCGGTTCGACCGTCGGAAGCGTCAAATCGATGGACAAATCGTGATTCTCGCGGCGGGGTCGATCGGATCGACCGAGATTCTGCTGCGCTCCCGCGACGGGTTCCGCACGCTGACGAAGCTGCCAAGGGCGCTGGGCCGGGGCTGGAGTCCCAACGGCGATTTCCTGACGCTGGCCCGCTACAAGAAGGACAAGGACCGTCCCTGGCTACAGCCGACGAAGGGGCCGACAATCGGCGGGGCGATCGACTTCCTCGGGGGCGTCGATCTGCCTGACGACAACATGATCGGGTTCGACGGCCGGCTCTTCATCGAGGACGGCGGGCTGCCGAACATCGGCGCGCACGTGTTCAAGGCTTGGCAGGGCAAACGCGGACCGAAGGGATGGGCGCACCGAAAAGCCAGTGATCTCACCGACTTCCGCAGCATGGTGCCGTGGTTCGGGCAGTCGATCGACGCCGCCGACGGCGAGTTCTCACTGCAGAATCCTCTGCGGTTCTGGCGCGCACGGACACGGCTGAACTGGAATCCGCAACGCTCGGTCGGCGCGCTCGATGCCTTCAAAGACGTCCATGTCGCGATGACGCTCGCAACGGGTGGCAAGCCGATTCCGTTGGCGACGTGGAGCCGGTTGCGGACACTGGTCACACCGCATCCGTTGGGCGGCTGCAATATGGCGGCCGCGGCCGGGGCCGGCGTGACCAATCACATGGGCGAAGTGTTCGACCACCCGAACCTGTTCGTGATGGATGGCGCGGTGATTCCACGGGCCATCGGCCGCAATCCGTCGAAGACGATTGCCGCGGTCGCCGAGCGCAGTTGCGAGAAGCTTCTCGAGAGGCTCTAACGCGGAGACATGCCCGCCGCTCGATACGCCGCATCGACATACGCCATGTTCTCGACCGCGTCGGCAGTGCCGATCGGAAGCGGGGCGCCATGCCGCACGTGGTCGGCGAACGCCTCGAGTTGGTAGGTGTACGAGGGGCGGGTGCCCAGCCGCTCGACCGTCGTGCCGTCGGGGGTGTTGATCGTCAGCCGGTCATCGTCGTGCGGCCTGATGAAATTGTGCGCGAACACATCGCCGCGCGTCCCGACGATACGCAGCGTGAACATGTAGGCGTGGGCGACCATCGAGTTTGCGCTCAGCCCCGTCGCCCCGCTCGGAAACGCGAGGTCGACATCGCACCACGCATCGACGCCAGGGCTGCGCTGCTCGGCATGGGCCCGCACCACCGAAGGATGCCCCAGTTGCCGCATCACATGCAGGCCGTAACAGCCCAGGTCCATCAACGCGCCACCGGCCAACTCCAGCGACCAGCGCGGGTCGCCCTCGTCGGGCGCCGGCATCGCCATGCGCACCTCTACATGAACCAACTCACCCAGCGTCCCGTCGCCCGCCAGTGCCAGCGCGCGCCGGGTGACCGGATGAAACAGGTAGTGAAAGCCCTCCATCACCGCGACACCCGCTGCGTCGGCGGCCGCGGCGACCTGTCGAGCCTCCGCCCTGTTGCGCGCGAACGGCTTCTCGGTCAGCACCGGTTTACCCGCCGCGACGGCCGCGAGATTCCACGGCGCATGTAGCGCATTGGCCAGCGGGTTGTACACGACGTCGACCTCGGGATCGTTGACCAGCGCGTCGTACGACGCCAAAACCCGTTCCACTCCGTATTTTTCGGCGAACAACTGTGCCCGCTGCGGGTCACGCGCCGCGACGGCGACCAGTCGGTGACCCAGCTCGTGCGCGGGCCCGACGATGGCCAGTTCGGCGATCCGCGACGCGCCGAGCACGCCAATGCGTAACGTCATACCGACACGGCGCGGCACACGTCGGTGAGGTACGCCACGCTGGTTTGCACATCGCGCACGGGTCCTTCGTCGACAGGTTCGGCGTCCAAAACGGTGTCCTGTTCCATGACGAACCATCCATCAAAGCCATTGCTGCGCAGCGAGGTCACGATGCCCGCGATGTCCACGTCACCGCTGCCGAGCGGGGTGTACATCCCGGCGCGCACTGCCTCGGTGTAGGTCAGCTCACCGGCCTGCACGCGGGCGGCCAGCCCGGCGTCGACGTCCTTGAGGTGCGCGTGCGCGATGCGGCCTGGCACCTCGCGGGCCAGTTGCAGCGGGTCGGTGCCGCCGATCAGCAAGTGGCCGGTGTCCAGGCACAGCTTGATCGCGGAGCCGGCCAACACGCGGTCGACATCGCTGCGAGTCTCCACCATCGTTCCCACGTGCGGGTGCAGCACCGCGAGCACGCCCCGGTCGCCGGCGGCCGCGGCGAGACGGTCGAGATTGCCGAGCAGTGTTGCCCATTGGTTGTCATCCAGGCTCGGACGTGAGTCATATCCATCGGTGCCCGTCGCCGCCGCCAGCACCAGCACATCAGCCTTGCAGGCCAGCAACGCATCGAGGGGCCCGGCGATGTCCAGCAACGGATCGTGGCCCGCATCGTGCAGCAGGACAGGAACGAACACGCCGACACAACTCAACCCGTAGGAATTCAGCAGCGCTGTGAGCTCCGCTGGATCTGACGGCAGGAAGCCTTCTGGCCCCAGTTCGGTTGCCGTCAAACCAATCTCACGCATCTCGGCGAGCACACGCGCAGCGGCAAGCTGATGGCCCCAGCCTGGCACCTCGCACACACCCCAAGAAATCGGCGCTCCCGCGATCTTCACGTTGTTCACTTCGACCTCACCTCGTCGATTCGTACCGGGACACCGCGGCGCAACGACTCTGTCGCCGCCTCGGCCAGCCACGCGACCTCGACCGCGTCGGCCACCGTGCAGGCAGGCGCGGCGGTGCCGTTGACCACGTCGACGAACGCGCTCAGCTCCGCGCGGAACGCGTCGGTGAAGCGGTCCATGAAGAAGTGGTGCGCGGGGCCGGCAGGAAACTCGTTGCCCGGGTCTACGTTTCGCACCGGGGCGCCTTGGTCCCATCCGGCGACCACGGTGTCATGAAAGCCGTGTACTTCCAGTCGGCAATCGTAGCCGCGACCGTTGTACCGCGCCGCGGAGACCAGCCCGATGGTGCCCTGGTCGAACATGACCACCACGGCGGCGGTGTCCACGTCGCCGTACTCGGTGAACCGCGGGTCGCCCTGCACACTGCCGGTGGCGTATACGTCGACGGCCTGCTGTCCGGTGATCCACCGCAGCACGTCGAAATCGTGTACGGCGCAGTCGCGGAAGATGCCGCCCGAGCCGGCGATGTACTCCATGGGTGGGGGAGCGGGATCCATGGTGGTGCTGCGCACCGTGTGCAACAGCCCGAGCGAGCCGTCGTCGACCGCGCGCTTGGCCGCGGCGAACGCGGCGTCGAACCGCCGCTGATAGCCCACTTGCACGGGCACCCGCGACTTTTCGATCACCTCGGCGATTCGCGCGCTCTCCGCGGCGGTCGCGGCGATCGGCTTCTCGCAGAAGGTGGGCAGACCGCGGTGGACGGCGGCGAGCGTCAGCTCGGCGTGGGCCGGTGTCGCAGCCGACACGACGACGCCGTCGACGCCCGACGACAACAGCTCTTCCACCGAATCAGCTGGTTTCGCACCGTGTTTCGCGGCGACCGCGGCCACCACGTCGGCGCGCTCGTCGGCGACCACAAGGCCGTCGACGCCGGCAAGGCCGGACAACGTCTCGGTGTGGAACGCGCCGATGCGGCCCAACCCGATTACACCGAGTGTGGTCATGGCTTTCTCCGATCATCATGGTCGCGCAGTGCGACGTCGAGTTGCTCTGGGGTGAGGTCGTCGGCCAGCGCGGCCAAGACGGTGTCGACCTGACTGGGCGGCGCCAGGCTGCCAATCGGCTGATCGCTGTCGAGATTGGTGGGGAAGGCGTAGCCCTCGGCGGTCGCGACGACGACGTTCAGCAGGTCGCGCTCGGTACGGCCCGCCGCCTTCATCGCGCGCAGCGCCGGATAGATCGCGCGCACCATCGCGGTGCGGTCCAGCGCCTCCATCGCACGTCCGAACGGCGACGAGATCTGCAGCAGATTGGCGATGCGTCGGATATCCGTCGACACATTGGACCCCGCACCGTGATACAGCGCCGGGTTGAAGAACACCGCGTCGCCCTTCCTGAGCGGGATCTGCACGTGGTGCGCGGCGAAGAACTCGATGAACTCCTGGCGGTTGAACGCGAGGTAGCCGCCCTCGAAGCGCTGTGAGAACGGCAGCAGCATGGTGGGGCCGCTCTCGACCGGCATGTCGCAGTGGGCGACGGCGCCCTGCAGCGTCAGCACCGGGGAGGTGCGGTGCAGATGCGCGGGATAGGCGGCGAGGTGCTCGTCGGAGACGAATCCTAGGTGGTAGTCGCGGTGTGGAACCTGTTGCGTTCCACCGGGGTTGACCACATTGACCTGCGACGTGAGCTGGTACCGGGGGCCGAGCCAGGCCTGCGAGACGATGGCGAGTGTGTCGTTGGCGTAGTACTCGGCGAATACCTCCGGGTCATGCAGCGCGAGTTTCTGCGCGGCGTTCCAGATCCGGTCGTTGGCGCCCGGCTTGCCGAAGTGGTCACCGGCGGCGGTGCCCGCGGCGCGCTGCTCGTCGATGATCGCGAAGAACGCGTCGCTGGCCCGGTCGACGACACCCCCGTCGAACGCGCCCTCGAAGACCACCACGCCGGGACCGTCGGCCAGCGCCTGGATCACCTCGCACTGCAGCGCCCTGCGGTCGGCGGCGGCGAGTGCGGCCGAGGAGTAGCAGAGCACGTTGCTTCGGATGTCAGTCGCGAGCGGATAGTCGGCGGGTTCGACACTGCGCAGCACCTGCGCGCGGAAGTCGTCGAGGCGCACGTCCGCCTCGTCGATCCACGCCTTGGGTGTCGTGTGTGCCGCGGCCGTCATGCCGGTTAGTCTTGCTGTGACACCAACCGCAATCAACGCCAGAAACCCATCAAAAACGCCTCAGCCACCGGCGGCGAACAGACACAAAACTGCCCTAAAAGGCCGAAAAGTGGGCAGTTTTACGTCTGCTCGGCTCCGCGGGGGCCCTCGGCGAAGAGGAAGCCCTCGGCGAAGAGAGGGAACGCCGTGCCGCACCGCTACAAGGTCCGCGAGATCGCCCAGCAGTGCGGGCTGAGCGAGGCGACTGTCGACCGCGTGCTCAACCAGCGGCCGGGCGTGCGGGAGAACACCAGGGCCGAGGTCATGCAGGCGATCACGGACCTCGACAAACAACGGGCTCAGCTGCGGCTGGTTGGACGCCGTTACCTGATCGACGTCGTGATGCAGACACCGCAACGGTTCTCCGACGCCTTCCGCGCCGCGGTCGAGGCCGAGTTGCCCGCGTTCGCTCCGGCGATGGTGCGCGCCCGATTCCACCTCTGGGAGTCGGGTTCGACGGCGCAGATGGTCGACGCGCTGGGCCGGCTGCGCGGCAGTCACGGCGTGGTGCTCAAGGCGCAGGACGATCCCGAGGTCGCCGACGCCATCGACCGCCTCGTCGACGCCGGGGTGCCGGTGGTGACCTACACGACCGACGTCCCGGCCAGTTCGCGCTGCGCCTACGTCGGCATCGACAACCACGGCGCCGGGGTGACGGCGGCCTACCTGATGAACCAGTGGCTGGGGTCTGCCCCCTCGGATGTGCTCATCACGCTGTCGCGCACGGTGTTCCGCGGCGAGGGCGAGCGCGAGGTCGGATTCCGGTCAGCATTGCGGGCCACCGGGCGCGGCATCGTCGAGGTCAGCGACAGCGACGGGATCGACGCCACCAACGAACGGCTGGTACTCCACGCGCTGCAAGAGCACCCCAATGTGGAGGCCGTCTACTCCGTTGGCGGCGGTAACACCGCCACCGTCGCGGCCTTCGACGCACTCGGGCGGCCCTGCCGAGTGTTCATCGCCCATGACCTCGACGCCGACAATCGGCGACTGCTGCGAGAGGGCCGCATCTCGGTCGTGCTGCACAACGACTTGCGCGCCGATGCGCGGCTGGCCATCCGGCTGATCCTTCAGGAGCGTGGAGCTTTGCCGGTCGAGCCGCCGCGGCCAACGCCGATCCAGGTGATCACGCCCTACAACGTGCCGGGCTAGAGCTACTGATCGGTAACCATTTCTAAGAGAATGACGTTCTCCCAAACGTGACGGAAAACACAATGGCGTCTGGTGTGAACCGCGAACACATGCACTGAGCATTGACTTTGGCGCCCGGTCATGCGGGCTTCACCTGCGCGTCGGGTAAAGGCATGCCTAAGAGAAGTGCAATAATCGGTACTGGCAGTGACATCAAAAATCAGGTGGTAGTCCATCGACGCCGCGTCGGCCTTACCGCGACTCGGAGGACATTCGCCCGGACGGTTCGAATCAGCACGGAAGGCAGGCGAGTGGGGGCGAACGGAAACGGCGCCAATCCGGCGACGCGCACCAAGCTCGAAAAGGTCGTCATTCGTTTTGCCGGTGATTCCGGCGACGGCATGCAGCTCACCGGTGACCGGTTCACCTCGGAAGCGGCGCTGTTCGGCAATGACCTTGCGACGCAACCGAACTACCCCGCCGAGATCCGTGCCCCGCAGGGCACGCTGCCCGGCGTGTCGTCGTTTCAGATCCAGATCGCCGACTACGACATCCTGACCGCCGGTGACCGTCCCGACGTGCTGGTCGCGATGAACCCCGCCGCGCTCAAGGCCAACGTGTCCGATCTGCCCCGCGGCGGCCTGATCATCGCCAACTCCGATGAGTTCACCAAGCGCAATCTGGCGAAGGTCGGCTACGAGACCAACCCGCTGGAAACCGACGAGCTGTCCGATTACGTCGTGCAGCCGGTCGCGATGACCACACTGACCCTCGGCGCCGTCGAGGCGATCGGTGCCTCCAAGAAGGACGGCCAGCGCGCCAAGAACATGTTCGCGCTCGGGCTGCTGTCGTGGATGTACGGCCGCGAACTCGAGCACAGCGAGGCGTTCATCCGCGAGAAGTTCTCGCGCAAGCCCGATATCGCCGAGGCCAACGTGCTGGCGTTGAAGGCGGGCTGGAACTACGGCGAGACCACCGAGGCGTTCGCGAGCACCTATGAGGTGTCGCCGGCCAAGCTGACCTCCGGCGAGTATCGCCAGATCTCGGGCAACACGGCGCTGGCGTACGGGCTGATCACCGCGGGCCAGCTTGGCGACATTCAATTGGTGCTCGGCAGCTACCCGATCACGCCGGCATCGGACATCCTGCACGAGCTGTCCAAGCACAAGAACTTCAACGTGCTGACTTTCCAGGCCGAAGACGAGATCGCGGGCATCGGCTCGGCCATCGGCGCGTCCTACGGCGGTGCGCTCGGCGTCACCACCACCTCGGGTCCCGGCATCTCGCTGAAATCAGAGGCCATCGGCCTAGCGGTGATGACGGAGCTTCCGCTGATCGTCGTCGACGTGCAGCGCGGCGGACCGTCCACCGGCCTGCCCACCAAAACCGAGCAGGCCGACTTGTTGCAGGCGATGTTCGGTCGCAACGGCGAGTCACCGGTCGCGATCGTGGCACCCCGCTCGCCGTCGGACTGCTTCGACGTCGCGATCGAGGCCGCCCGCATCGCGGTCACCTACCACACCCCGGTGCTGATCCTTTCCGACGGCGCGATCGCGAACGGCTCTGAGCCGTGGCGCATTCCGGACGTCAGCACCTACGCGCCCATCGAGCACACCTTCGCCAAGACGGGCGAGCCGTTCCAGCCCTACGCCCGCGACCCGGAGACCCTGGCACGCCAGTTCGCGGTGCCCGGCACACCGGGTCTCGAGCACCGCATCGGCGGTCTGGAAGCCGCCAATGGCTCGGGCAACATCTCCTACGAGCCGAAGAACCACGACCTGATGGTGCGGTTGCGTCAGGCCAAGATTGACGGCATCAAGGTGCCCGACCTCGAGGTCGACGACCCGACCGGCGACGCCGAATTGCTGATGATCGGCTGGGGCAGCAGCTACGGCCCGATCGGCGAGGCATGCCGGCGCGCCCGCCGCAAGGGCATCAAGGTCGCCCACGCCCAGCTGCGCAACCTCAACCCGTTCCCCGCCAACCTCGGCGAGGTGCTGCGCCGTTACCCGAAGGTCGTGCTGCCGGAGATGAACCTGGGCCAGCTCGCGCTGCTGTTGCGCGGCAAGTTCCTGGTCGACGTGCAGTCGGTGACCAAGGTGGAGGGCATGGCGTTTTTGGCCGACGAGGTCGAGGGCATCATCGACGCCGCGCTGGATGGGACGTTGGGCGACAAGGAAATCGACAAGGCCAAGTTCGCACGGTTGGCGACGGCCACCATAGAGAATGGCGTGGGAGCTAACGCATGACAACAGCGAGAAGCCAAGCGGATCGGGCATCGACCCAGCTGATCGGATCGGACCTCGGCGTCACCCCGCTGTCGAAGCTCAGCGGAGTCCCCACGACCGACGAGCCGCAGAAGGCCAAGGACTTCACCAGCGACCAAGAGGTCCGCTGGTGCCCCGGATGCGGTGACTACGTCATCCTCAACACCATTCGCAACTTCCTGCCCGAACTCGGGCTGCGCCGCGAGAACATCGCGTTCGTCAGCGGTATCGGCTGCTCCAGCCGGTTCCCGTACTACCTGGAAACCTACGGGTTCCACTCGATTCACGGCCGCGCCCCGACCATCGCGACCGGGCTGGCGCTGGCCCGCCCCGATCTGTCGGTGTGGGTGGTCACGGGCGACGGCGACGCGCTGTCGATCGGTGGTAACCACCTGATCCACGCGCTGCGCCGCAACATCAACATCACGATCCTGCTGTTCAACAACCGGATCTACGGGTTGACCAAGGGCCAGTACTCGCCCACCTCCGAGGTCGGCAAGATCACCAAGTCCACGCCGATGGGCTCGCTGGACTACCCGTTCAACCCGGTGTCGTTGGCGCTCGGTGCGGACGCCACATTCGTCGGCCGCGCGCTGGACTCCGACCGAAAGGGGCTGTCCGAGGTGCTGCGCGCCGCGGCCGCGCACCGCGGCGCCGCACTGGTCGAGATCCTGCAGGACTGCCCGATCTTCAACGACGGCTCGTTCGACGCGCTGCGCAAGGAAGGCGCCGAGGAGCGGATCATCAACCTGACCCACGGCGAGCCCATCACTTTCGGCACCGACGGCGCCTACTGCGTGGTGAAGTCGGGCTACGGGCTCGAGGTGGCCAAGACCGCCGACGTGTCCGCCGACGAGATCGTGGTGCACAACGCCAATGTCGAGGATCCGGCGTACGCGTTCGCATTGTCGCGGTTGTCCGAGCAGAACCTCGAGCACATGGTGATGGGCATCTTCCGTCAGGTGAGCAAGCCGACCTACGACGATGCGGCGCGCAATCAGGTCGCGTCGGCGCGCGAAGCCAAGCCGCACGACACGGCCGCGCTTCAGTCGCTGCTTCGCGGCAAGGACACCTGGACCGTCGACTAGCCTCATCTGACGTGACCCCCCTGCCGCTTGCATCGATCATTCTGGCCGGCGGGGAGTCCCGCCGGATGGGCCGCGACAAGGCCAGCCTCCCGTACCAAGGCACCACGCTGCTGCAGCGCACGGTGTCGATCGTGAGTCCGCGCTGTTCACCGGTCTTCGTGATGGCCGCGTTGGGGCAGGCACTTCCCGCGGTCGACGCCGAAGTGCTGCGCGACGAGGCCCGCGGGGTCGGCCCCTTGCTGGCGACGGGGCAAGGCCTGCAGGCGGCCGCCGACGCCGGGCGCGAATTGGCCTTCGTCTGTGCGGTGGACATGCCGCATCTCGACGCCGCTTTGATCGACGAACTGGTCGGGCCCGCGGTGCGTCTAGGCGCCGACGTGGTGCTGCCATGGGACGGTCGCGACCACTACCTGGCCGGTATCTACCGAACCTCGCTGGCCGGTCGCGTCCATGAACTGGTCGCGGCGGGGGAGCGCAGCATGCGGGCATTGGTGGACCGCGTGGACACCCAGCGGATCGTCATGCCAGAACAGCCGTCGCTGACCAACGTCAACACCGCCGCCGAACTGGCCGCCAGTATGCCGCCCCGAATTGCCTAGCAAATTCGCCGATTCTGAATTTCGAATTCGACACCCTTTCTGCCAATTGCAGCGCCCAAATCTCTTCCGATTTTCGCCTTTATTCATGCGGCCGGTGACGTCGAATGTCACCGCGTCGTCTGGTGGCGCCGACCGGTCTGAGATCGGCTGCGCGCCAAGGGCTTAATCTGCCGCTGCGTCGACAATGCCGCTGATTTCGTCACGTTACGAATTCGACCGGCCGCAGGGAACAGCCATGACGCCACACCGTGTGAAGGCCGTTGGTTGTCACGGCTGCGCTGGTTCGGCCCGCGTCGGGTGGACACCTTGGCGGGAGGCTAGGCGCCGCCGGGTTAATGAAGCCGAAATGTGCGTTCCGACAGTGGTATTCGTGACAGACCTGCATGTCCCGATCGGTGAGCGCCGCATCCGCAGCATCGCGGGAGGCGGCGAATACCTAAGTGGGACAGCGTGATTCGGATGAGCGTCGGCTGCACCGGCACTCCACCGCTCAGCGAACGGTTGACGCTGATCGCGCTGTTCGGCGCCACGAGCAACGGTTTACCCACTCGCGCGGTGGGTTTCGCCTGCGATTAAACCCGCCAGTACGTGGGCCAGCTCACAAAATGATCGTGATTCGCGTCACGGTGCCACGCCGGGGCTACGAGTTCCGCGGCCTCGCCGAATCGGTATTTGACCTGCGTGGACGTTTCTCCACACCGACCGTGATCTTCCCGTGATCTAACCGCGACACACCGATCGCTTGATATGACTTTGCGCCGCGCGCTTTGTACGTTCCCAAAAGCTTCAAACGGAGCAAATAATTTCAAAACCAAGAACCTGCGTGTGAGTCGGGGCTGACACCTAACGGGAAGCGGTTTTCGCTTCCTCGGCCGCCGGGCCTGATGCCCGGTGAGGCACTTCATGCCTCCCGCTGCCGCACCTGACCGAGACGGTGCGGCCCATCCCCCTCGCCTGTGCATCAGGCACCCACGCCCGCGTCCTCGCGCGGGTGTTCATGGCGCGCGCTTGGCGAAAGGATAGAAGTGAAGAACATCCGCAAGACGTTTGGACTGGCCGCCTTTGCCGGTGCGCTCGCTGTGGCACCGATCGCGCTGGGGGCCGGCACCGCCAATGCGGAAAGCGGCGTCAACTGGGATGCCGTCGCAGCCTGCGAATCCGGCGGCAACTGGGGGATCGCCACGGGTAACGGCTACTACGGCGGCCTGCAGTTCACCATGGGTACCTGGCATGCCAACGGCGGCAGCGGCTCGCCGCAGCACGCCAGCCGTGAGGAGCAGATTCGCGTCGCCGAGAACGTGCTCCGTTCGCAGGGCATCGGCGCCTGGCCGGTGTGCGGCAAGCGCGGCTGATAGTCAGCGGGACAGAGGCGGTGCCGGGGTCGTTCCGGCACCGCCTCTTCTTCCTCATAGACCTCTTACACCAATTAAGTAACGACTAAAACTTTTGACACTTGCGTAACGCGTGATGTTGATCACCCGAAACACCGGATAGCCGCGTCGGAGCAGCACAGCTTCTCCACAGCGGGCCTTGTTTCAAACGGTCGGGGAAGGACCGCAGTGATGAACATTGGTAAGGCTTTCACCAAGGGCTTGTTGGCCACCGCAATCGCCGGAGCGCTCGGCTGCGTGCCGATGGCCGTGTCGACGGGCATGGCCAGCGCCGACAGCGTGAATTGGGACGCCATCGCCCAGTGCGAATCCGGTGGTAATTGGGCCACCAACACCGGCAACGGCGCGTACGGCGGCCTGCAGTTCAAGCAGGCCACCTGGAGCTCCAACGGCGGTGTGGGCAACCCCGCCACCGCGTCGCGTGCCGAGCAGATCCGCGTCGCCGAGAACGTGCTGCGCACCCAGGGCCTGAAGGCGTGGCCCAAGTGCGGCGCTCGCGGCGCCAGCCCCGCCGTGTGGACGACACCGAGCACCCCGTCGGCCCCCACCACTGCAACTGGATGCGCCGCGATGCCGACCAGCGGCCTTCTCGGCTTCATCAACCCGCGCCAAATGTGCTCGGCGCTGCTCAACCCGCTGGGGGCCTGACTGCTCGCGGTCGGGATCGCCGAGCCCCCGAGTTGTATCGCGCCCGCCGGCTCATTGCGGCAACCGTCGCGTCGATCAGCCCGATACCATCTCGGCGGTACCAACCTGACCACCGTCACGATCGCCGGAGCCAGCAGCAGACGACTCGTCTAGTCGCGCGAAGGAGGACGAGTGTCCGTGATCCCCATCGACGACGCCGACATCCCCGCCGCCCGCGCGCTGCGCACCGAGTTCGCCCGCTTCTGGTCCACTGAGCGCGGGGAGCCCCGCACCGTCTACGACCGGTTCACCGCGGCCACTCCGACGGCTGCCGACGTAAACGCCCAGAATGCGACGACAGATGATCCGGGTCCGGGAATTTGGGTGCGGCCCAACGACGCAACCGCGGGCGCGGCCATCATGTTCGTCCACGGCGGCGGATACGGATTGGGCAGCGCATCGTCGTACGTCGGTTTGGTCAGCCAGATTGCCGCCCGCACACGGGTACCGGTGTTCGCACTGGAATATCCGTTGGCCCCCGAGGCCCAACTGCCTGTCGCGCTCGATCTCGCCGTGGCCACGCTGGGCCGTCTTTGTGACAGCCACGCCGCCGTCGCCGTTGTCGGTGATTCAGCGGGCGGCGGTCTTGCGCTCGCGACCGTGGCGCGTGCGGTGCGGGCCGGACTCGAAGTGGCTGCAGCGGTCGCATTCTCGCCATGGACCGACCTCAGCCTGACCGGTGCCAGCGTCCGCGAGCACGCCGTCGGTGATCCGCTGCTCGATGTGGCGTATCTGCGTGCGTCGGCGGCCGCCTATTTGGGACCCGCAGCGCCGGAAGACCCTCGGGCTTCACCACTGTTCGGGGTCGCTTCCGGTGGTGATGCGTTGCCGCCGTTGTTGATCCAGGTCGGATCTGACGAGATCCTACTCGACGATTCCCGCCGGTTCGCCGACGCCGTCGCGGGCCGCGGCGGCACCGTGGAACTCGAAGTGTGGCAAGGGATGCACCACGTCTTCCAGCTCAACGTCGAGCAATTGATCCCCGCACGCCGTGCGCTCGACACAGCCGCCGAGTTCATTTCCCGGCATCTGAACTCTTCTCGCAGCCCTGCAGTTTGATGAACGGAGTCTCGTGACGCTATTGGCGTTGTTGACTCCCACAACGCCGGCCGCAGTTGCGATATCGCCGGTCGTCGTCACACCCGCCGGGTGCGCGGATTCCACCCGGGTGCGGCGTCACATGACCGCGAACTCATTGCCTTGAGGGTCGCCCAGTACGCCGGGGTTCTCGCGCACGCTCCACCGCCAGCGATTCGGGACCATCCGCTTGTCGGCGACCCGGACGAACTTCCAAACCAAGTCCTCCCAGCCCGCTGACCCATAGAGCCAACGCGGTGTGCCGTCGGGACCGTCGCGCACCTGGGCACCGACGCGGCCCGCCCACCAGGCCGCAAGCTCCTCAGGACGATCGCTGTCTGTGCAGACCGCGAAGGCTCGGGCCGGTGGCTGATCCGTTAGCCCGCCATCAAGGAAAGCGCAGAACTCGTTGCCCTCGACATCGGCCAGCGTCACGCGTTCCGGACGGTAATCGGCCAACACCGTCGCACCGAGTTCGAGCAGTGCTTCGATCGAGTTGGTGTAGATGTCAAGGTGCACACGGTTTTTCACGACCTTTTCCTGAGTCTGTGGGCGGGCCGACAACAACGTCCGCTGCGCCTGCCGGCCGAGCGCGGCGGCCCAGAAGTCTTCCAACCCCTGCGGATCGACCGCATCGACCACCAGAGGACCGAGAGTGAGGTTCACGTCGCCTCGATCTCACGACCGTTGGGCAGCACAAAGGCTGATCGCGCCGCCACCGTCGCGAGGTGCCGGGTCATCACGGCTTCTGGCACCATCACCGTCGCGCGGCCTATCAGACCGCTGAGCAGCGCGGGCCGCAGGTTGACGATCTGGCCGACCAGCTTCGATTCCCGCACCAGGGCGCGCGCCCGCTTCCGACGAAACTGCACAAATCGAGAAAACGAAGCCGCGAGGTCGTCGGGGTGGTCGACGAACCGGGCCAGCGTCGCCGCGTCTTCCAGCCCCTGGCACCCACCCTGACCCAGATGTGGACGCATCGGGTGAGCGGCATCGCCAACCACCACGACCGGGCCCCTGCACCACTGCCGCGCCTCGTCGCGGTCATAAAGATCGTTGCGCAGGACCGCCGACGAATCGGTCGTCGCCAGCACCGACGGGATGGGGTCGGCCCATGACCCGAATCGCGCCTTGAGATAGGCCAGTTCGCCGTGCGGCGCAGCGCCGCCCTCCGGTGCGCGCTCGGTGGCGAACCAATAGGTGCGCTCGGCGCCGAGCGGGACCAGGCCGAACTCGACGCCGGGACCCAGCACTTCGCCGGCAACATCGGGGTCGATCACGCAGTCGGCCACTCCGCGCCACGCCGTGTAGCCGACATAGCGGTCGGCCAGGGCGCCGTTGAGGTGACGCGCCACCACCGAGCGGGTGCCGTCGGCGCCGACAATGGCCGCGGCTTCACGGGTCGATCCGTCCGACAGCGTGACGCGCACACCGTCGGCCGTCGCCACCAACTCCTGAGCGGATCGCCCGGTGTGCACGGTCCCGTCGCTGAGCGCATCGGTGAGCACGCCGGTCAGCGCGGAGCGACGGATCACCACCAACGGCTCACCCAGCGACTTGACCAGTCGCTGTTTGGCGGGATGACGCAACCAGGTGCCGTCGCGCCAGCGCAGCGCACCGGCGGTCACCCGCCCACCGGCGTCCCGGACTGCGTCGCCGAGGCTGATTTCATCAAGTGCCGCAAGAGCATTGGGCCAGATGCTGATTCCGGCACCGGACGCGGTGTCGGTGCGTTCTTCGATGACGCTGACGTCGTGCCCACGTCGTTGCAGCGCGACGGCCGTCGCCAGTCCTGTGATGCCTGCCCCGATGATCAGGATGTGCTGGGCCATCCCATCAACGTAACGGTTACAGGTCGAAGGTCAGCAGCGTGCTCGTTGCCGTCGCGACCACGGTTCCGCGGGTATCGGTCAAAACTCCTTCGGTGAAGCCGACTCGCGAACCGGCCTTGACCACCGTGCCGGTGGCGGTCAGCAGTCCGCTGTCGAGTCGGACCGCCTTGAGGTAGTTCACCTTGATCTCGATGGAGGTGTAGCCCTTGCCCCGCGGCAGCGTGGTGTGCACCGCGCAGCCCGTCACCGAATCCAGCAGCGTGCAGATCAATCCGCCGTGGATGGTTCCGATCGGGTTGTACGCGGATTCGTGTGGGACGCAGGTGAATACGGCCCGGCCATGCTCGACCTCGACGAGCTCGAATTGCAGGAGTCCTGCGATCGGCGGCGGGGGAAGTGCGCCGTCGACCATCGCGCGTAAGTAGTCGATACCCGCCATCGAGAGTCCCTTGGCGGTGGTGGGACCGGGCGAGTGCCACCTCACGGTGCGCGAGCGTTCCTGACCCCAGTCGGCGCGAAGGTCGGGGTCAACGAGTTCTGCGGTCATCGAGATTCCTTCTGTTCGCTCAGTAGTCGGTACTTCTGCTGTCGGTCGGGATCATCGGGGGAGACGGCGTGCGCCTTACCCCACGCCAGAAGCGCGTCGAGCACCGGAATCAGGGCTTCCCCTGCAGCGGTCAGTCGGTACTCGTAACGGGTGGGCGCACTTTGATAGGGCGACCGCACCACGACGCCGGCACTCTCGAGTGCCTTCAGTCTCGCCGAGATCCGGTCGCGGGGCGCCCCTGTGCCGGCGACGATGTCGCCGAAGTGGGTTGCCCCGAGTGCGATCTCCCTGACGATCAGCAGCGCCCACCGCTCGCCGACGAGTTCGAGCGCCGCGGCGATCGGGCATGGCCGCCCTGGAAGCTCACGCAACACCACTGCGCTCATGCCTCCAGCATGACCACTATGAGTTTGAAAGTCAAACTGACTAGGGAATCGGTTTGCGTCGTGTGCTACCAAGTGCACATGACGACACCATTCGACGACCTCGACGAATCCCTCGCTTTGCCGCGCGCATCGGGTCTGGCGGTGTCACCGGACGGATCGCGTGTCGTCACGTCGATCACCGAACTGAACGAAAAGCGCACCGAGTTCGTCACCGCCATCTGGGAAGTGCACCCGGACGGCCGACGACCTGCTCGCCGGCTGACTCGCGGCGCGAAGGGCGAGTCGTCGCCAGTGTTCACAGCCGAGGGCGATCTGCTGTTCCTGGCCGCCCGGCCGACCGAGGACGACGACACGCCGCCCGCGTCGTTGTGGCGGTTACCCGCCCGAGGCGGCGAAGCCGTCGAGGTGCTGGCGCTGCCCGGCGGCGTCGACGGCGTACGCACCGCGCGGACCGCGAGCACCACAGTGGTGACCGCGAAGCTGCTGCGCTCCGCCGACGGCGTCGACGAGAACCAGCGCCTGTGGGCGCTGCGCAAGGACAACAAGGTGTCGGCGGTGCTGCACAGCGGCTATCCGGTGCGGTACTGGGATCACGATCTGGGGCCCGACCAGCCGCACCTACTCGATGTGGACGGGTCGCGCGACCTGACTCCTGTGCCCGGTGACGCGTTGCGCGAGGCCGACTTCGCGGTCAGTCCGGACGGCACCTTCGTGGTGGCGTCGTGGCATGTCCCGGCGCCCGGCGCCGCGATCCGCGGCACGTTGGTCCGCATCGACGTTGCCGACGCGCAGCGCACCGTTATCGCCGACGACCCCAGCGCCGACTTGGGGTTACCCGCGATCTCGCCGGACGGGGCCGCGGTGGCGTTCACCAGGGAGACTCATTCCACGCCGCAGAAGGCACCGCGAATCACGCTGTGTCACATGCGGTTCGGTGCGCCGTTCGTCGAACTGACGGAATGGGACCGATGGCCGACGTCGGTCACCTGGTCCGTCGACGGCTCGGCGCTGATCGTCACTGCCGACGACAACGGCCGCGGCCCCATCTTCCTTGTCGATCCTGCCAGCAGCGCCGTTCGCAGGCTCACCGACGACGACTACACCTACACCGACGTACGCGCTGCACCCGACGCGGTCGTGTACGCGATGCGCAGTAACTATGCACGGCCGCCGCATCCGGTCCGGATCGATCCCGACGGCACCGTGACGGAGTTGGCGTGCCTGGCGGTCCCCGACCTGCCCGGCACACTGACGGAGGTGACCGCGACGGCCGACGACGGGCGGGCCGTGCGGTCGTGGTTGGCGGTGCCGCACGGTGACGATCCGGCGCCACTGGTGTTGTGGGTGCACGGCGGACCGCTGGCCAGCTGGAACGCCTGGCACTGGCGGTGGAATCCATGGCTGCTCGTCGCCAAGGGCTATGCAGTGCTGCTACCGGATCCCGCACTGTCTACCGGCTACGGCCAGGATTTCATTCAACGCGGGTGGGGCGCATGGGGTTTCGCGCCGTACACCGATCTGATGGCGGCGACAGACGCCGCGTGCGCGCACCCCAGGATCGACGCCACGCGCACCGCGGCGATGGGTGGCTCGTTCGGCGGCTACATGGCCAATTGGATCGCGGGGCACACCGACCGGTTCGACGCGATCGTCACGCACGCCAGCCTGTGGGCGCTCGACCAGTTCGGACCGACCACCGACGGCGCGTACTGGTGGGCGCGCGAGATGACACCGGAGATGACGGAGCGCAATTCACCGCACCGCTTCGTCGGCGAGATCCGCACGCCGATGCTCGTCATCCACGGCGACAAGGACTACCGGGTGCCGATCGGCGAAGCGCTGCGGTTGTGGTTCGAGCTTCTCACCGAGTCCGGCCTGCCCGCCGCCGACGACGGCACCAGCGAGCATCGGTTCCTCTACTTTCCGTCGGAGAACCACTGGGTGCTCAGCCCGCAGCACGCCAAGATCTGGTACCAGGTGGTCACCGCGTTTCTGGCCCGTCATGTGTTGGGACAGCACGTCGAACCGCCGGAATTGCTGGGGTAGCGTCGTCTTGCATGGCGGCAACTGAGCGTGAATTCGACATCGTCCTGTACGGCGCGACCGGCTTCGCCGGCAAGCTGACCGCACAGTATATGGCCAGTGCAGGAGGCGATGCGCGCATCGCGCTGGCGGGCCGGTCGCCGGACAGACTGCTCGCTGTCAGGGAGACGCTCGGGGAGAAGGCGCAGCAATGGCCGCTGATCGTGGCGGACGCCTCACAGCCGTCGACGCTGAATGCCATGGCCGCCAGGACGCAGGTGGTGGTGACCACTGTCGGGCCCTACCTCAAGTACGGGCTGCCGTTGGTCGCCGCATGCGCCGCCGCCGGCACGGATTACGCCGACCTGACCGGGGAAGCGCTGTTCATCCGGGAAAGCATTGACCTCCATCACAAGCAGGCCATCGACACCGGCGCCCGCATCGTGCACTCGTGTGGATTCGATTCCATCCCTTCGGATCTCACCGTCTTCGCATTGTACCGACGCGCCGCAGAGGACGACGCGGGTCAGCTGACCGACACCAACATGGTGGTGCGTTCGTTTGCAGCCGGGGTGTCCGGCGGCACCATCGCGTCGATGATCGAACTGTTCCGCGCGGCGTCGTCCGATCCCGAGGCGCGGGCCTTGATGTCCGACCCGTACACGCTGACCCCCGACCGCAGCGCGGAACCGGAACTGGGCGGACAGCCCGACGCCCGGTGGCGGCGTGGCAGGGAGATCGCGCCCGAACTGGACGGCTACTGGACCGGGGCGTTCGTGATGGCCATCGCGAATACCCGAATTGTCCGCCGCTCGAACGCATTACTCGACTATGCATACGGCAGGCGGTTCGAGTACGCCGAGCAGATGAGCCTTGGCAAGTCGATCGCCGCGCCTGTTGCCGCTGCCATGGCCACCGCAGGCAACACCGCGACGGTGGCGCTCGGCACGCGCTATTTCAATCGGTTGCCCGACAAACTCATCGAACGGATCGTCCCGAAACCGGGCACCGGGCCCAACGAACGCGTCCGCGAACAGGGCCACTACACCTTCGAGACCTACACCACGACGACCTCAGGGGCGCGCTACCGGTGCACCATGTCGCAGAAGGGCGATCCCGGATACAAGGCCACGTCGGTGTTGCTGGGCGAGAGCGGATTGGCGCTCGCGCTGGACCGCGACCGCCTGTCCGAGCTACGCGGTGTGCTGACCCCGGCCGCCGCGATGGGCGATGCGCTGATCGCCCGATTTCCCGGCGCCGGAGTGGCATTGGAGACAACGCGGTTGAATTGAAGGCCTGCGCAGAACGCTGTGCGCCAAGATCAGACCGGCTAGTGTCGGCACCGCGACTTTCAACGACGAAGGTGGAGATGCGATGGCTGATCTCGACGATCTTTACGCCCAGATCCCTGTTTCGGAGATAGCGACCAAACTGGGTGCCGACGAAGGCGAAGTGAACAACGCGATTCGGACTTTGGTGCCCGCGCTCGTCGGTGGTGTCGCGGAAAACGTGCACGCTGATCAGATCGATTCCAGTGACCTCGAGTCCGCCGTCGCGCAAGAAGGCACCAGCGGCCTGCTCGACGGTGGGGTGAGCGTCGACGCGGTCGACGAGAATCGGGGCGACCAGTACGTCGCGAAGATCTTCGGCGGCAACGACAGCAATGCGGTCGCCTCCGCGCTGGCGGGCCAGGGTGCCGGCGGTGGCGATCTGATCAAGAAACTGCTGCCGATCCTGGCGCCGATCGTGCTGGCCTACCTCGGCAAACAATTGACGAGGGGCTCACAACAGCAGGGCCAGGCCGCGGGTGGTGGCGGGCTGGGTGACGTGCTTGGCAGCATCCTCGGCGGCACAGGCACAGGCAGCGGCGGCGGAGACAACCCGTTGGGTAGCATCCTCGGCAGCGTGCTCGGCGGCGGCGGTGGCGGTCAGAGCAATCCGATCGGGGAGATCCTCGGCGGGTTGCTGGGCGGCAAGAAGTAGGCCCACTCCCGAGCGGACGCGGCGGGGTCGCTTTTGCGCGGCGTGTCGGGGCCTTTTACGACTGCTCGCGGTGTCTCCCTAGAATTGCCGAGGTGACCGCCAGCACCAACGCATCCGCCGAAGCCCTGCCCAAGTCGTGGGATCCGGGCGCGGTGGAATCGCAGATCTACGAGGGCTGGGTGAACGCCGGTTACTTCAAGGCCGACGCCGCCAGCGGTAAACCCCCGTACTCGATCGTGCTGCCACCGCCGAATGTGACCGGCAGCCTGCACATGGGTCATGCGCTCGACCACACGCTGATGGACGCGCTGACCCGCCGCAAACGGATGCAGGGCTACGAGGTGCTGTGGCTGCCCGGCATGGATCACGCGGGTATCGCCACCCAGAGCGTGGTGGAAAAGCAGTTGCTGGTCGACGGCAAGACAAAGGAAGACTTCGGCCGCGAACTGTTCATCGAGAAGGTCTGGGACTGGAAGCGCGAATCCGGCGGAACCATCGGCTGGCAGATGCGCGCGCTCGGTGACGGCGTGGACTGGAGCCGCGACCGGTTCACCATGGACGACGGCCTGTCGCGGGCGGTCCGCACCATCTTCAAGCGGCTGTTCGACGCGGGGCTGATCTACCAGGCCGAGCGTCTGGTCAACTGGTCGCCCATCCTGGAAACCGCGATCTCCGACCTCGAGGTGTCCTACGTCGACGTCGAGGGCGAGTTGGTGTCGTTCCGGTACGGCTCACTGGATGACAGCGAATCCCACATCGTGGTCGCCACCACCCGCGTCGAGACGATGCTGGGGGACACCGCGATCGCCGTGCACCCCGACGACGACCGCTATCGTGATCTCGTCGGCAAGACACTGCCGCACCCGTTCTTGGATCGTGACATCATCATCGTCGCCGACAGCCACGTCGATCCCGAATTCGGCACCGGCGCAGTGAAAGTCACCCCCGCGCACGACCCGAACGACTTCGAGATCGGGCTGCGGCACCAGCTGCCGATGCCGTCGATCATGGACACCAAGGGCCGGATCGCGAACACCGGAACCGAATTCGACGGCCTCGACCGTTTCGAGGCGCGCGTCAAGGTCCGCGAGGCGCTGGCCGAGCAGGGCCGCATCGTCGCGGAGAAACGCCCCTATGTGCACAGCGTCGGCCATTCCGAGCGCAGCGGCGAGCCGATCGAGCCGCGACTGTCGCTGCAATGGTGGGTCAAGGTCGAGTCGATGGCGAAGGCTGCGGGTGACGCCGTGCGTAACGGCGACACCGTGATTCACCCGCCGAGCCTGGAGCCGCGGTGGTTCGCCTGGGTCGACAACATGCACGACTGGTGCATCTCCCGTCAGCTGTGGTGGGGCCATCGCATCCCCATCTGGCACGGTCCCAACGGTGAAACCGTCTGCGTCGGACCCGACGAAGCCCCGCCCGAGGGCTGGCGGCAGGACCCCGACGTGCTCGACACCTGGTTCTCTTCGGCGCTGTGGCCGTTCTCCACCATGGGCTGGCCCGAGCACACCGACGACCTGGCGAAGTTCTATCCGACGACGGTGCTGGTGACCGGATACGACATCCTGTTCTTCTGGGTCGCGCGGATGATGATGTTCGGCACGTTCGTCGGTGACGACCCCGCCATCACCCTCGGCGGCACGCGTGCACGGCAGGTGCCGTTCGAAAACGTGTTCCTGCACGGCCTGATTCGCGACGAATTCGGTCGCAAGATGAGCAAGTCGCGCGGCAACGGCATCGACCCGCTGGACTGGGTCGAGCAGTTCGGCGCCGACGCGCTGCGCTTCACCCTGGCCCGCGGCGCCAGCCCCGGCGGCGACCTGTCCATCGGCGAGGACCACGCCCGTGCGTCGCGCAACTTCGCCACCAAGCTGTTCAACGCGACTCGGTTCGCGTTGCTGAACGGCGCGGCGCCGGCGCCCGTGCCCGACGCCGAAGAGCTGACCGACGCCGACCGGTGGATCCTCGGCAGGTTGGAACAGGTTCGTGCCGAAGTGGATTCGGCGTTCGACGGCTATGAGTTCGGCAGGGCCTGCGAGTCGCTCTATCACTTCGCCTGGGACGAGTTCTGCGACTGGTATGTCGAGCTTGCCAAGGTCCAGCTGGCGGACGGTGTGAAGCACACGACGGCGGTGCTGGCCGCCGTGCTGGACACGCTGCTCAAGCTGCTGCATCCGGTGATGCCGTTCGTCACCGAGGTGCTGTGGAAGACGCTGACCGGCGGCGAGTCGATCGTCATCGCGGACTGGCCGCAGTCGTCCGGCTTCACGGTGGATCCCATTGCCGCGCAACGCATCGCGGACATGCAGAAGCTGATCACCGAGGTCCGCCGATTCCGTAGCGATCAGGGGCTCAACGACAGGCAGCGAGTGCCCGCCCGACTGTCGGACATCGAGACCGGCGACCTCGAAGCGCAGGTGCCCGCCGTACGGTCGCTGGCCTGGCTCACCGAGAGCGACGAATCGTTCAAGGCTTCCGCACAGGTCGAGGTGCGACTGTCGCAGGCCACCGTCGTCGTCGAGGTCGACACCTCGGGCACCGTCGACGTCGCCGCCGAACGGCGTCGCCTCGAGAAGGACCTGGCCGCTGCGCAGAAGGAATTGGCAGGCACCACAGGAAAACTCAGCAATGACGCATTCCTTGCCAAGGCGCCCGCCGACGTCGTCGAGAAAATCCGCGCGCGTCAAGAGGTGGCAAGCGAAGAGGTCGACCGGATCACGTCGAGGCTGGCTGGGCTCGGCCGATGAGCGCTTGCGCGAAGAGCGGACAACGGCCGATGAGCGCTTGCGCGAAGAGCGGACAACGGCCGATGAGCGCTTGCGCGAAGAGCGGACAACGGCCGATGAGCGCTTGCGCGAAGAGCGACAACGGATGAGTGACGTCCCGACTCCTGACGAAATCGCTTCGTTGCTACAGGTCGAGCACCTGCTTGATCAGCGTTGGCCGGAAACGAAACTCGAGCCGAGCACCACGCGCATCGCTGCGCTGATGGAACTGCTCGGCTCGCCGCAGCGCGGCTATCCGTCGATCCACATCGCTGGCACCAACGGCAAGACGTCGGTGGCCAGGATGGTCGACTCGCTGCTCACCGCGTTCAGTCGCCGCACCGGTCGCACCACGAGTCCGCACCTGCAGTCAGCGGTGGAGCGGATCTCGATCGACGGCAGGCCGATCAGCCCGGCCTCTTACGTTGCGACCTACCAGGAGATAGAGCCGTTCGTCCAACTGGTCGACCAGCAGTCCGAAGCCGGAGGCGGGCCGCGACTGAGCAAGTTCGAGGTCGTCACCGCGATGGCGTTCGCCGCGTTCGCCGACGCCCCCGTCGATGTGGCCGTGGTCGAAGTCGGCCTCGGCGGGCGCTGGGACGCCACGAATGTGGTCAACGCCCCGGTCGCGGTGATCACGCCGATCGGCGTGGACCACGCCGATTATCTCGGTGACACCATCGAGCAGATCGCTGGTGAAAAAGCTGGCATCATCACCAAACAGCAAGACGACCTGGTTCCTACCGACACGGTGGCAGTTATCGGCCGCCAGCTGCCCGAGGCGATGGAAGTGCTTCTCGCGCAAGCGGTTCGAGCCGACGCCGCGGTGGCACGCGAAGACTCCGAGTTCGCGGTGCTCGGCCGCCAGGTCGCCGTCGGCGGTCAACTGCTGGAGTTGCAGGGCCTCGGCGGTCGCTATTCCGACATCTTCATCCCTCTGCACGGTGAGCATCAGGCCCACAACGCAGTAGTGGCGCTTGCAGCGGTCGAAGCGTTCTTCGGAGCGGGTGCGGAGCGCCAACTCGACATCGACACGGTGAGAGCGGGTTTCGCGGCTGCCACCAGCCCTGGCCGGCTGGAGCGGATGCGCACAGCACCGACGGTGTTCATCGACGCGGCCCACAACCCCGCCGGTGCAACGGCGCTCGCGCAGGCGCTGCAAGACGAGTTCGACTTCCGCTACCTGGTCGGCGTGGTGTCGGTGATGGCCGACAAGGACGTCGACGGCATCCTGGCCGCCCTGGAGCCCGCCTTCGACCAGATTGTGGTGACAAACAACGGATCTCCGCGCGCGCTCGACGTCGAAGGGCTGGCGATTCGTGCCGAGGAACGGTTCGGACCCGAGCGCGTCGTCGTCGCGGCGACGTTGCCCGATGCGATCGAGACCGCCACCGCGCTGGTCGAGGAGTCCGGGAACGATGGCGAGGGGTTCAGCGGCGCGGGCGTGGTGATCACCGGATCTGTCGTCACCGCCGGAGCGGCCCGCACCCTGTTCGGGAAGGACCCCGAGTGACCCAACAGCCACAAGCGCCAGACCCGTGGAAGAGCTTCCGCGGGGTCATGGCGGGCACGCTGATCCTCGAGGCGATCGTTGTGCTGCTGGCCCTGCCGGTCGTGGCGGCCGCCGATCACGGACTCACCCCGTTGACCGCCGGCTACCTGATCGGCTTCGCGATCGTTCTGGTGCTGTTGTGCGGGGTACAGGGCAGGCCGTGGGCGATCTGGGCCAACGTCGGTGTGCAGGTGGTGTTGATCGCGGGGTGGCTGGCGCACGGCGCGGTCGGCTTCATCGGGCTGATCTTCGCCGCGGTATGGCTGTTCATCGCATACCTGCGCGCCGAAGTGCTGCGTCGGCAGAAGCGTGGCCTGCTGCCGGGACAAAAGCCACCGTCCGACTAGGCTGTCGGCCGTGACTGAGCGGACCCTGGTTTTGATCAAGCCCGACGGTGTGCAGCGACGCCTCATCGGAGAGGTCCTGCGCCGGATCGAAGGCAAGGGCCTGAGCATCGCGGCGCTCGAACTCAAGAATGTCGACGACGACCTCGCCCACAAGCATTACGCCGAGCACGAGGACAAGCCGTTCTTCGGGTCGCTGCTGGAATTCATCACCTCGGGACCCGTCGTGGCCGCCGTCGTTGAGGGTCCGCGGGCGATCGCCGCGTTCCGGCAGATCGCCGGCGGCACCGACCCGGTGGAGAAGGCCGCGCCCGGAACAATCCGCGGTGACCTGGCACTTATCACCCAGGACAACCTCGTGCACGGCTCCGATTCGCCCGAGTCGGCGGCCCGCGAAATCGAACTCTGGTTCCCTGGCAAATAGTCGGCTGGTCCAGCCTGGTCGGTCTGGCACCCGTGATGTGGGATACTGGCTCCGGGTAGCCGTCCTGTTACGCGGGGCGGATGCTCGAATGAAGACTTCGACGTGCGCGACCATCGCTACCGCGATGCGGCGCCGACCGTCCAGCCATCATTCAGACCGGCACCGAGACGGTTCCTGACCGGAACCCCTCGGGGCGAGACCATAACAAGCTCGGGGAAGTTGCCCGGGTACAAGAGCGAGAGCCCTCGCGTGGCCGCGTCAGACATGACGCGCCCGGGGGCTTGAGGAGAATACGTGGCCGACAGTGAAAATTTTCCAGCCCATACCGAAGAGCTTTCAGAAGAGACCCAGCCAAGTGACGATCAGCACGTAACGCTGATCGACGCGCCCGCCGAAAGCTCCGACGAGGGCACCGAAAGCTCCGAGGACGCCGCGGATCCGCCGGCAGAGGTTGACGATGAGGAACCCGAGTCGCGGCTGATCCTGGAAACGTCCGCTGAACCCGAGCGCGCCGATTACCTGCCGCTGTTCATGGCACCGCAGCCCGTCCAGTCGGACTACGAGTCGGACGCCGACGAGGACGACGAGGACGACGACGGCGGTCCCGATACCGACGACGACCAGGGGGAGCGTCCCGCAGGGCGGCGCCGCCGCCGCGGCCGGCGTGGCCGCGGACGTGGTCGCGGTGAGCAGGGCGGCGAGGACGACGACGACTCCGGCGATTCGCAGGCCGACGCCAAGGACGACGACTCCGGCGAGGATTCCGACGAGGACACCGGTGACGACGAGACCGGCGCGGAGGGGGCGACCCGTCGCCGCCGTCGCCGCCGCCGCCGCAAGTCGGGTTCCGGTGACGATGGCGACGACTCCGGATCGCCCGACGATCCGCCGAACACCGTCGTCCACGAGCGCGCGCCCCGGGCAAGCAAGGACAAGGCCGACAAGGACAACGGCGAGATCCAGGGCATCAGCGGGTCTACCCGGCTGGAGGCCAAGCGGCAGCGCCGCCGCGACGGCCGCGATGCCGGACGGCGGCGCCCGCCGATCCTGAGCGAGGCCGAGTTCTTGGCCAGGCGCGAAGCTGTCGAGCGGACGATGGTGGTGCGCGACAAGGTCCGCACCGAACCGCCGCACGAAGGCGCCCGCTACACCCAGATCGCGGTGCTCGAAGACGGCGTCGTGGTCGAACACTTCGTCACGTCAGCCGCGTCGGCGTCGCTCGTCGGCAACATCTATCTCGGCATCGTCCAGAACGTGCTGCCGTCGATGGAGGCGGCGTTCGTCGACATCGGCCGTGGCCGCAACGGCGTGCTCTACGCGGGCGAGGTGAATTGGGAGGCCGCCGGACTGGGCGGCGCCAACCGCAAGATCGAACAGGCGCTCAAGCCCGGCGACTACGTCGTGGTGCAGGTCAGCAAGGACCCGGTCGGTCACAAGGGCGCCCGACTGACCACGCAGGTGTCGCTGGCGGGTCGCTATTTGGTCTATGTGCCCGGCGCGTCCTCGACCGGCATCAGCCGCAAGCTGCCCGACACCGAGCGCCAGCGGCTCAAGGAAATCCTGCGTGAGGTAGTGCCCGCCGATGCGGGCGTGATCATCCGCACTGCGTCCGAAGGCGTCAAGGAAGAAGACATCCGCACCGACGTCGAGCGCCTGCAGAAGCGCTGGGCCGAGATCGAGGCCAAGGCCGCCGAGACCACCGCGAAGAAGGCTGGCGCTGCCGTCGCGCTGTACGAAGAACCCGATGTGCTGGTCAAGGTGATCCGTGACCTGTTCAACGAGGACTTCTCCGGGCTGATTGTGTCCGGCGACGATGCGTGGAGCACGATCAACGACTACGTGAATTCCGTTGCCCCCGAGCTTGTCCCGCGTCTGACCAAGTACGAACCGGCGGCGGACGGTCCGGACGTCTTCGCGGTGCATCGCATTGACGAGCAGCTGACCAAGGCGATGGACCGCAAGGTGTGGCTGCCGTCCGGCGGCACGCTGGTCATCGACCGCACCGAGGCGATGACGGTTGTCGATGTGAACACCGGCAAGTTCACCGGCTCCGGCGGCAACCTGGAGCAGACCGTCACCCGCAACAACCTCGAGGCCGCCGAGGAGATCGTGCGCCAGCTGCGGCTGCGCGACATCGGCGGCATCGTGGTCATCGACTTCATCGACATGGTGCTGGAGTCGAACCGGGATCTGGTGCTGCGCAGGTTGACCGAGGCGCTGGCTCGCGACCGCACTCGTCATCAGGTGTCCGAGGTGACGTCGCTGGGGCTGGTGCAGTTGACGCGAAAGCGGTTGGGTACCGGACTGATTGAGGCATTCTCCACCCAGTGCCCGCACTGCGCGGGCCGCGGGATTTTGCTGCACGGCGATCCGGTCGACTCCGCGTCGGCGATGGGCCGCAAGTCCGACTCGGGCGGGCGCCGCGGCAAGCGCGGCAAGAAGGGTGGCAAAGCCGAAGAGGTCGAGGTCGCGAAGGTGCCGCCGCATCCCGCCGGCGAGCACCCGATGTTCAAGGCGATGGCCGCGGCCAACGGCAAGCACGACCACGATGAACACGCCGACGGAGAGACAGAGGAAGCCGCGGCGCCCGAGGACGTGGCCGAGCTCGAGCCCTCCACCATCGGGGAGGCGTTCGTCGAGTCAGAGGACGAAGAACTCGACGACGAGGACTTCGACGACGAAGACGAGTCCGCCGACGATGAAGACGACGATGAGTCCGATGAGGACGAGATCGACCTCGACGCCGATGACGAGGACGAGGACATCGACGACGACATCGAGGTCATCAACGGTGACACCGACGACTCGGAGGACGAGGAAGACTCGGACGACGAGGACTTCGATGACGAGGACGACTCCGAGGATTCCGAGGATTCCGACAACGGTGCCCAGCAGGTTGCCGTGACTTCGCCCGGTGGCCGTCACCGTCGCCGCGCCGCGGCGCGCCCGGCCGGTCCGCCAAGCCATGACGGCTGACCTGCGGTGATTTGACCCTGTAGGCGGCCCTCACGTACCCTTGAGCGGTTGTCGCCAGGCCCAGCCGGCGGCAGTCCAAGACCCAGACATGAGCAGCGCAGGTCATGCGCGCCAAGAGACTGAAGAAGGAAAGATGGCAGCCGAGACAGCCACGTACGCAATCGTCAAGACCGGCGGCAAGCAGTACAAGGTCGCCGTCGGAGACGTGGTCAAGGTCGAGAAGCTCGACGCCGAGGCCGGCGCATCCGTGTCGCTGCCCGTTGCGCTCGTTGTTGACGGCGCGAAGGTCACCAGCGCCGCCAAGGACCTGGAGAAGGTCGCGGTCACCGGTGAGGTGCTCGAGCACACCAAGGGGCCGAAGATCCGCATCCACAAGTTCAAGAACAAGACCGGCTATCACAAGCGGCAGGGGCACCGCCAGCAGCTGACGGTCCTCAAGGTCACCGGCATCGCGTGATCAGCCGTCAGGCGAAGAACAGACAGCACAGGCGGAGGGCAATCTAATGGCACACAAGAAGGGCGCTTCCAGCTCACGCAACGGCCGCGACTCAGCCGCCCAGCGGCTCGGCGTCAAGCGATTCGGCGGCCAGATCGTCAAGGCCGGCGAGATTTTGGTGCGGCAGCGGGGTACTCATTTCCACCCCGGTGTGAACGTCGGCCGCGGCGGCGACGACACGCTGTTCGCGACGGCTCCCGGCGCGGTGGAGTTCGGCACCAAACGCGGTCGCAAGACGGTCAGCGTGGTGCGACCGCAGCCGCAGGAGGCCTAGCCGCCGGAGGACTTTCCGCGAATGTGAAGCTGCTGCGAGTTCTGACCGGAAATCTCGCAACAGCTTCACAGTCGAGAAGGACAGCCAATGCCCCGCTTTGTAGACCGCGTTGTCATTCACGCGAGGGCGGGCAACGGTGGCAACGGCTGCGCGTCGGTCCATCGGGAGAAGTTCAAGCCGTTGGGCGGCCCCGACGGCGGTAATGGTGGCCGCGGTGGCAGCGTCGTCCTGGTCGTCGACCCGCAGGTGCACACCCTGCTCGACTTCCACTTCCATCCGCATGTCGTCGCGCCGTCCGGAAAGCAAGGCGCGGGCAGCAACCGCGACGGCGCCGCGGGATCCGACCTCGAGGTCAAGGTTCCCGATGGCACGGTCGTGCTCGACGAGAACGGCCGACTGCTCGCCGACCTCGTCGGGGCGGGCACCCGGTTCGAGGCGGCGGCGGGCGGCCGCGGCGGGCTGGGTAACGCCGCACTGGCGTCGCGGGCCCGCAAGGCGCCGGGTTTCGCGTTGCTTGGCGAGAAGGGTCAGATCCGCGACCTCACGCTGGAACTCAAGACGGTCGCCGACGTCGGCCTGGTCGGCTTCCCGTCGGCCGGCAAGTCGTCATTGGTGTCGGCCGTCTCCGCGGCCAAGCCGAAGGTCGCCGACTACCCGTTCACCACGCTCACGCCCAACCTCGGGGTGGTGTCGGCGGGGGAGCACACGTTCACCGTCGCCGACGTGCCCGGCCTGATTCCGGGCGCGTCCGAGGGCCGCGGCCTTGGGCTGGACTTCCTGCGTCACATCGAGCGCTGCGCGGTGCTGGTGCACGTGGTGGACTGCGCGACGATGGAGCCCGGCCGCGACCCGGTATCCGACATCGAGGCGCTGGAAGCGGAATTGGCCGCATACACTCCGACGCTGCAGGGCGACCTGACGCTCGGCGATCTGGCCGAACGCCCGCGCGCGGTGGTGCTCAACAAGATCGATGTGCCCGATGCGCGGGAGTTGGCGGATTTCGTCCGCGGCGAGATCGCCCGCCGATTCGGCTGGCCGGTGTTCGAGGTGTCGACAGTGTCGCGAGAAGGGCTGCGGCCGTTGACCTTCGCGCTGTGGGACATGGTCGCGGCCTACCGCGCGGCGCAGCCGCCTGTCGTGCCACGCAGGCCGGTGATTCGGCCGATCCCCGTCGACGAAAGCGGCTTCACCGTCGAATCCGACGGCCAAGGTGGCTTCGTGGTGCGCGGCACGCGGCCCGAACGCTGGATCAACCAAACCGATTTCGACAACGACGAGGCGGTTGGTTATCTGGGCGACCGGTTGGCCCGCCTCGGTGTCGAGGACGAACTGCTGCGCCTCGGCGCCAAACCGGGCTGCGCGGTGACGATTGGCGCGATGACCTTCGACTGGGAGCCGCAGACCCCCGCGGGAGTGGACGTCACGCTGTCCGGCCGCGGCACTGATTCGCGGCTGGAGCAGACGGACCGCGTCGGCGCGGCCGAGCGCAAGGCGGCGCGCAGGGAGCGGCGACGCCCCGGTGACCAGTCGTGAGCCAACATCGGGAAGCCATCCGCACCGCGCGCAGCGTGGTCATCAAGATCGGCACCACCGCCCTGACCACCCCGGCCGGTGTGTTCGATGCGAGCAGGCTGGCCGTGCTGGCCGACGCCATCGAGGGCCGCATGAAATCCGGTTCCGACGTGGTGATCGTGTCGTCGGGTGCGATCGCGGCGGGTATCGAACCGCTGCGGCTGTCCCGGCGCCCCACCGATCTGGCCACCAAACAAGCCGCGGCCAGCGTCGGGCAGGTGGCGCTGGTCAATGCGTGGAGCGCGGCGTTCGCCCGCTACCACCGGACCGTCGGTCAGGTGTTGCTGACGGCGCACGACATCTCGATGCGGGTGCAGCACACCAACGCACAGCGCACACTTGACCGGTTGCGCGCGTTGCACGCGGTGGCGATCGTCAACGAAAACGACACCGTCGCGACCAACGAGATCCGGTTCGGCGACAACGACCGGTTATCGGCGTTGGTCGCACATCTGGTGGGCGCCGACGCGCTGGTGCTGTTGTCGGACATCGACGGCCTCTACGACTCGGACCCGCGAAAAGCGCGCGAAACAGGCGGGGCGCGCTTCATTCCTGAGGTCGACGAGCCCGCGGACCTGGACGGCGTGGTGGCCGGGCGGGGCAGCCACCTCGGTACCGGCGGAATGGCGTCGAAGTTGTCCTCGGCGTTGCTCGCCGCCGATGCTGGGGTTCCGGTGTTGTTGGCCGCCGCGACCGATGCGGCGACCGCATTGTCCGACGCGTCGGTGGGTACGGTGTTCGCGCCGAGGGCTGAACGGATGTCGGCGCGCAGATTCTGGGTGCGATACGCGGCCGAGTCAGCGGGAGCGCTGACACTCGACGACGGCGCGGTGCGAGCCGTTGTGCGGCAACGGCGTTCGCTGCTGCCTGCGGGTATCACCGCGGTGTCGGGCCGGTTCTACGGCGGCGACGTGGTGGAGTTGCGGTCACAGGACGCGACGATGGTGGGACGTGGCGTGGTGGCCTACGACCACAACGAGCTTGCCACCATGCTGGGGCGCTCGACCTCGGACCTGCCAGCCGAAATGCGCCGTCCCGCAGTGCACGCCGACGATCTGGTCGCCGTCTGATCTGCGGATAGCTATGCCGAATTCGCGACTGCGGGTAGTTCGTCGGCCAGCAGCACCAACATCTCCGAGCACCCGCTGTCGACCTTCACCGTCGCCAACTCGTCGCCGCGGGTGGGCCCGCGGTTGATGATCGCGGTCGGGATGCCGAGCGCCGCGGCGTGCCGCACGAATCGGTATCCCGAGTAGACCGTCAGCGAAGACCCCGCGACCAGTAGCGCGTCGGCGGCGTCGACAAGCGAATACGCGTCGCCCACACGCTGTTTCGGCACATTCTCACCGAAGTAGACGATGTCGGGCTTGAGCATGCCGCCGCACATGGGGCAGTCGATGATCACGAAAGAGGCCGTGTCGTCGATCACGGCGTCGGCGTCGGGGGCGACCGCGATGCCGCCGAGCGCCTCGGCGCGCTCGATGAAGCCGGGGTTGGCGGCATCCAGCAAGTCGCCGAGCGCGGCGCGCGACATGGTGTGCCCGCAGTCCAGACAGATCACCTGGGCGTAGGTGCCGTGCAGGTTGACCACTGTGCGGCTGCCCGCCTTGGTGTGCAGAAGGTCGACGTTCTGGGTGATCAGCCCGGACACGACGCCAGCATGCTCCAGTCTGGCCAGCGCGCGATGGCCTGCGTTGGGCACCGTCGCGTCCATGTGCCGCCACCCGACGTGGTTGCGGGCCCAGTACCGCTGCCGAAAGAGCGGGTCGGCGGTGAACTGGCGGATCGTCATCGGATTGCTCGGCGGCGAATCCGGGCCCCGGTAGTCCGGGATGCCCGAGTCGGTCGACATGCCCGCGCCCGTGAGCACCGCAACACGCCGCCCGTACAGCAGCGCGACGAGTTCCGGTGCTTCCACGTATCCCAGGCTATGCGATCCAGTTCAGGCGGGTTGGTGCTGCTCCTCGGACTCCGCGTGCTCGGCGGCCTCGAGCACTGGCTGCTCGTCCTCGTCGACCACGGTCGTCTCGACCACCTGGACTCGCTTCTGGGTTGGGCTGTCGTCGGAAAGCGGAACCGACACGGTGAGGATGCCACGGTCATAGGTGGCGTTGATGTCGTCTTCGTCCGCGCCGGCGGGCAGCGCGAGCGTGCGGGTGAACGATCCGTACGAGAACTCCGATCGACCGTTGGATTCGCTGGTCTGTGTCCGCTCGGCCTTGATGGTCAGCCGGCCGTCGTGGACCGTCACCTCGATATCGGCGACCGGGTCGACACCCGGCAGCTCGGCGCGGACCTCGTAGACGCCGTACTTGTGCTCGTCTTCGAGCCGAGGCAGCCGGTTGTCGAGCAGCGGCCGCAGGTGGGCGAGCGTAGGAAGTCCGCCGAACAGATCGGAGAGTTCCGGCAGCAAGGTACGCGATTGACGTTGCACGGCAGGCTTGTTCACGATGACCTCCAGGGTTGGGTGGTGTCAGCCACGATGCGCGAGCAGAGCAAAAAGCGCGGTGCCGACGGGCGAACTACAGGCCAACAAAATCCGACACGGTCAATTCGCGAGCGTCTGCGGTGAGAGTTCCTTGAGCATCGCGTTCGCCCAACGCATTTGCCGCAGCGCCTGCGGATGACAGCGCTCGGCCAACTCGAGCAGGTCGGTGTCCTTCACGCCCTGCGCGCCTTGCGCGAGCAGTTCCCAGTCCAGTGACACGCCGGCCGCCAGCCGGTGCAGCCGGCGCAGGTCAGCCAACAGCAGCAGTCCGGTTTCGGGGCGTCGGCCCATCCGGTCGCTGATCCACGCCTGCGCGGACTCGGTGACCGCCGTGATGCGCGGCTTGTGACGCAGCCGCACCCCATACCGCTCACCGGCCTTGGCGATGAGCTCGACGTGCTCGCGAGACCACATGGCCAGGTCCAACGCGACGTGATAGATGCCATGGTCGTTGTGGTGGCGCGACGCGATCGCGTCAAGAGCACGCGCCAGCCTCAACTCTGAACGGTGTAGCTCACGCAGCGCGAGTCCCAGCTTCATCGTCGGTCCGCTCCGCTCAGTGTCTCGACGGCCTCGGCGGCGTGCCCGCCTGCCGTCTTCGCGATGTGCCCGTTGACCGGTGCAGAGCCGGCCGTCGTCGGCGCTGGTGCCGCCGAGCTTCCCCTTCGGAGACGCTGCACCCTGGCGGCGGCCGTCTTGAAGATCGGCTGTTTGGAAACCGGATCCCAATCTGTGAGCGTCATCTCGTTGGCCGCGCGGTGATGACCGTCGGGATCGTCGACATCCCAGTAGCCGTAGTGAAATGGCACGAACACCACACCGTCGCGGATGCCGCTGATCCGGCACGGCGCGATCACCGAGTGCCGCGGCGTGGCGACCTCCACCGCGTCACCTTCGGCAACCCCGAGCCGCTCGGCGTCGCGCGCTGACATTTCGACCCACGGCTCTGGCGCGGCGTGGGCGAGTTGCGGCGTACGGCCGGTCTTGGTGCGCGTGTGGAACTGGTACAGCGTTCGCCCGGTGATCAACACGAAGGGATGGTCGGCACTCGGTGCCTCGTGCGGCGGCAAGTATTCGGCCGCCTTGAGAATGGCCTTGCCGTCGGGATTCATCGCCCGGTACTCGGTGGGCTCCAGCGGCGCCCCGGTGATGAGGTCGCGGCCATAGGACTCGCAGTAGTCGGGCTTGGCCCAGAACTCGCCGTTCGTGTAGAGCCGTTCGGTGCCGTCGGGATGTTCTGCGGTGCATGGCCATTGGATGCCGCTCGATCCCCGCAGCTTCGCGTAGCTGAGCCCGGTGTAATCGCAGGGCCGTCCGGCGCTGCACTGCTTCCAGGCTTCGAACGCCGACTCGGGATCCGTCCACGGCGGCAGCGGCCTGCCGTCCTTGTCGCGGAAGTCCATCCGGCGCGCGTAGTCGAGGAAGATGTCGAGATCGGCTCTGGCCGCACCGGGCGGGTCGACCGCCTTCTCGGAGAGGTGCACCGTGCGGTCGGCATTGGTGAAGGTGCCGGTCTTCTCACCCCATCCTGCGGCGGGCAGCACCACGTCCGCGAGCGCGGTCGTCTCCGTTCCGAACATGTCCTGCACCACAAGGAAAAGCCGGTCTTGGGCGAGGATGCTGCGAATGCGGGCCAACTCGGGCAGTGACACCGCCGGATTGGTCGCGCTGACCCACAGCATGCGCAACGTGCCTTGTTCAGCGAAGCGGAACATCTGCATCGCGTGAGTTGGTGGTGCGTAGTGCGGGATCTGATGCATCTGGAGGTTCCACAGCGCGGACAGTTCCGCGACGTGAGAATCGTTGGACCAGTTGCGGAATCCGGCGAGATCGCCGTCGGCGCCGCACTCGCGGGTGTTCTCGGCCGTGGGTTGGCCGTTCATCTGCAGCACGCCGCATCCGGGCTTACCCAACATGCCGCGCAAGATGTGGATGTTGTTCACCTGCACGGCTGCCGCGGTCGCCTGATTCGATTGGTAGAAGCCCTGCAGCACGGTCGACATCAGCGCGGTGGAGGTGCCGATCAACCGGGCCGCCTCGCGGATGTCGGCGGCGGGCACCTTGCAGATCTCGGCGGCACGGTCGGCAGGGAACTCCTCAACGCGCTTGGCGAGTTCGTCGAAACCGACCGCGTGCGCGGCGATGTAGTCGTGATCGACCCAGTTGTTGCGGATGATCTCGTGCAGTAAACCGTTCATCAATGCGACATTGGTGCCGGGCAACGGCGCCAGGTGGACCGCGGCATGTCGTGCTACCGGTGTCTGACGCGGATCGACACACACCAATGCGGGCGGGTTCGGCCCCGCCAGCCGGTCGAGTATCCGCATCCACAGCACTGTCTGGGTTTCGGCGACGTTGTGGCCGTATAGCGCGATCACGTCGGCGTGATCGACGTCGGTGTAGGACCCCGGCTGTCCGTCGCTGCCGAAGGATTCCTTGAGGGCGGCCGCGGCGGTCGCCGTGCACAGTCTGGTGTTGCCGTCGACGTGGTTGGTGCCGATCGCGCCGTGCGCGATCATGCCGAGCGTGTAGTACTCCTCGAGGAACAGTTGACCCGAGGTGTAAAAGCCGATGGAGCTGGGACCCATGGTGTCCAGCAGCTGCTTGCTGTGCTGCACAACCGCGTCCATCGCTGTGTCCCAGTCGGTTTCGACGAGCTCGCCGTTGCGGCGGATCAGCGGTGTGGTCAACCGGTCGGCGGACCGATTCGCCTGCCAGCCGAACAGATCCTTGGCGTCGACTCGACCATGGTTGACCCGGTCGTCGACCCGACCGCGAACACCCACGATGCGACCGTCCTTGACGGCGATGTCGAGCCCGTCACCGTTGGAATGCAGGACGGACGCCGATTGAACCCACTTGTCCACCGCGTCGGCGTCGACACCGTCGAGGAAACAGTCGACCCGCTCGGGCCAATGTTCACCGCGGCCGTATGGAGTTCGGCCACCCCACGGTTCGGCGATCCGGTCCTGCGTCGCCACGTCGGGCGCTTACCCAGGAACCTCAGGTCAAAACCTAGTCCAGGCATTTGTCGGCGGGCACGACCTCGGCGTGCATGTTCTTGTGCATCATGGTCAGCGCGGCGTCGCTGAGTTCGGGATCGATGTGCGCGACGGCATCCGGTGGGACGATCACCGAGAAGTGCCGCACGTACGCGTCCAGGGCGGTGTAGAGAATGCACTGCTCGGTCACCTGACCGGTCAGGATCAGCCGTTGCGCATCGAGGCGGCCCAGCAGATAGTCCAGCGAACTGGAATAGAACGCGCTGTGCCTGACCTTGAGCAGTCGCGGACAGTTCCCGGCGGGTTCGATCGGGGTCACCAGATCCGGTCGCTCCCCATTTCGCGCCGCGTCCAGCAGGTCGTCGAAGTCCGCGGTGAAGTCGCCGTAGTTGTCGTTGACGTAGATCACATCCACGTCGTCGCGCTTTCGGGCCCGGCCGAGGAGGCCGGCCAACGGGTCGACGATGTCGGCGACATTTTTCGCCAGCACGTCGGCATCCTCGTGCGCGTAAGTGTTCAGCATGTCGATGACCAGCACCGCGACGTCACTCATGGGGGTTTGCATACCCCGATCCGTTTTCGGGCAACATTGAGGTATGGATTTTTACTCGGCTTACCGCCACGGGTTCGTGCGAGTGGCCGCGTGCACCCACCACACGTCCATCGCTGATCCGCTGGCCAACGCGCAAGCCGTGGTGCGGGTCGCCAAGGCCTGCCATGACGACAGCGTCGCGCTGGCGGTCTTCCCCGAGCTGACCCTGTCCGGCTACTCGATCGAGGACATTCTGCTTCAGGACGCACTGCTGGACGCGGTCGAGGACGCGCTGCTCGACGTCGTGGTCGCCTCGGCCGAGTTGATGCCGGTGCTGGTCATCGGCGCTCCGCTGAGGTATCAGCACCGGATCTACAACACCGCCGTGGTGATTCACCGCGGCCGGGTGTTGGGCGTGGTGCCGAAGTCGTACCTGCCCACGTATCGCGAGTTCTACGAGCGGCGCCAGATGGCGGCGGGCGACGCCATGCGCGGCGCGATCCGGATCGGCGACACCGATGTGCCGTTCGGGCCCGATCTGCTGTTCACCGCGACAGACCTGCCGGGGTTCGTGCTGCACGTCGAGATCTGTGAGGACATGTTCGTGCCGATCCCGCCGAGCGCGCAGGCGGCGCTGGCCGGTGCAACGGTGCTGGCCAATCTGTCCGGCAGCCCGATCACCATCGGCAGGGCCGAGGACCGTTGTCTGCTGGCTCGGTCGGCGTCATCGCGATGCCTGGCCGCCTACGTCTATGCCGCGGCAGGCGAGGGTGAGTCGACCACCGATCTGGCCTGGGACGGTCAGACCATGGTGTGGGAGAACGGCGTCTGCCTGGCCCAGTCCGAGCGGTTTCCGCTGGGCGACCGGCGTTCTGTCGCCGACGTCGATCTGGAACTGCTGCGCTCGGAGCGACTGCGAATGGGCACGTTCGACGACAACCGCCTGCACCACGGAATCACCGCGGAATCGTTCAGGCGCATCGAATTCCGGGTCGACCCGCCCACCGGCGACATCGGGCTGCGCCGTGAGGTCGAGCGGTTCCCGTTCGTCCCTGCGGATCCCCAACGGTTGGAACAGGATTGCTACGAGGCGTACAACATCCAGGTCGCGGGGCTGGAACAACGGCTGCGGGCGCTGGACTACCCGAAGGTGGTGCTGGGATTGTCCGGCGGACTGGACTCCACCCACGCATTGATCGTCGCCGCCCGAGCGATGGACCGGGAAGGCAGGCCGCGCAGCGATATTCTCGCGTTCACTCTGCCGGGCTTCGCGACCGGTGACCGTACCAAGAGCAACGCGACACGGCTCGCTGAAGCGCTGGGGGTGACGTTCGAGACCATCGACATCAAGGCCACCGCGGAACTGATGCTCAAGGAGTTGGATCATCCGTTCGCTCGTGGCGAGAAGGTTTATGACGTCACGTTCGAGAACGTCCAGGCGGGTCTGCGCACCGATTATCTGTTCCGGCTGGCCAACCAGCGCGGCGGCATCGTGCTGGGCACCGGTGATCTGTCCGAACTGGCCCTCGGCTGGTCCACGTACGGTGTCGGCGATCAGATGTCGCACTACAACGTCAACGCCGGAGTGCCGAAAACACTGATCCAGCACTTGATCCGGTGGGTGATTACATCAGGGCAGTTCGACGACGCCGTCAACGACGTGTTGCAATCCGTTCTCGGCACCGAGATCAGCCCTGAACTGGTGCCGGCGGGCGAGGACGATGAGATTCAAAGCAGCGAATCGAAGGTCGGCCCGTATGTTTTGCAAGACTTTTCGCTGTTCCAGGTGCTGCGCTTCGGGTTCCGGCCGTCGAAAGTCGCGTTCCTCGCGTGGCATGCCTGGCGCGATGCTGACCACGGCGACTGGCCCGTCGGTTTCCCCGACCAGGAGCGACCCGCCTACTCGCTGAAGGAGATTCGGCACTGGTTACAGGTCTTCGCGCAGCGGTTCTATTCGTTCTCACAGTTCAAGCGGTCGGCGCTGCCCAACGGGCCGAAGGTCTCGCACGGCGGATCGCTGTCTCCCCGCGGTGACTGGCGGGCGCCGTCGGACATGTCCGCCCGGGTCTGGCTGGACGAGATCGAGCGCGAAGTTCCCGAGGACTAACGGCTTCCAGCGCTGGCGCGCAAGTGATCAGCGTTCGTAGGTGCCCGTCAGTGCACCGCGCGCGACGACGTGGCCGGCCATCGCTGACAGCAACGCGCCGTGGTCGGCGACGTCATCTCCGATGGCGCGATCGAGTGCGAACACCAGGAACCGATAGTGGTGCGGACCGTGGCCGGCGATGGGACGCGGGCCGACATACGTGTCGCCGAACGCCTTGATGAGCCGCACACCGGTGGTGCCCGGCGTCAGTTCGCCTTCGCCAAGCCCGCCGCGATCGGGTTCGAGCACTGCGATGGTGTGCATCAACGGCTTGGGCATCGGCACGTCGAGGTCGTCCATGACGAGCACCAACTGCTTGGCGTCGGCGGGCACGCCGGTCCACTGCAGCGCGGGGGATACGTTGTCGCCGACGCCTTTACCCGCATGCTTCTGCGGGATGGCGCCGCCGTCGGTGAAGGCGGGGCTGCTGACGTCGATGGTGGCGGCCGCGGAGTACTCCTTGCCGGACAGCGGACTGCGGGCCTCGCCCGCGCGCAACCGGCGGAGCAGCTTTCCTGGCAAAGGCATGCCCGGCAGTCTAGACGTGCCCGATTCCCGGGACTAAGCGACCGACATCGGCGAGGTAGTAGCGGTAGGCATCGCCATGCTTGGACAATCCGGCAATCGCGACCGGATTCGCTGTCGCCAAAGCGATTCCGGATCCGAACACCACGCCGGAACGCACTAACGTCGTCGTTTCGCTTGGGTCCACTCCGATGCGCCACGAGTCGCCCATGTCCAGTTGCGCATACACCGTTGCGGCGATGCCGATCGCGACGCCCGCAGCCTGAAGCCACGGCGCGTGCAGCACGCCGACGGGTGACACCACGCCGAGCAGTGCGACGACCAACTGGTGCGACGTCGTTGTGCCCAGCTGCGCCAACCGAATCCGAGCACGGCGAACACCGCGAAGAGCTGCAGTGAGATCACGGGCAGCATGGGTCACCCCGCCAGGCGTTGATTCCTTCCCGCACTGCGATCGCGGCGATGCCGAGAGCCGCGACGGGATCGGCCCACGACCACCCGAACAGGCTGTTCAGCACGAGGCCCGCCAGCAGGATCGCGGACAGATATGTGCACAGCAGCGTCTGCTTGGAATCCGCGACCGCCGAGGCCGATCCGAACTCCTGACCGGCACGCCGTTGCGTCAGCGACAGCACCGGCATGACGACCAGGCTCGCCGCCGCGAGAACGATGCCGATCGGCGAGGGCCGGGCCTCGCCGACGCCGAACAGCGACAGCACCGCGTCGACCGAGACATAGGCGGCGAGTGCGAAGAACGAGAACGCGATGAACCGCAGCGCGGCCTTCTCCCGCCTCTCCGGATCCTCGGCCGAGAATTGCCACGCCACCACCGCCGCCGAGGAGACCTCGACGATCGAGTCGAGCCCGAACCCGACCAACGCCGACGACGACGCGCGGGTGCCCGCCGCGAGCGCTACCACCGCTTCGACGACGTTGTAGGCGATGGTGGCGGCGACCAGGAGGCGGATCCGGCGGCGCAATGTCGAACGCCGCGCCTCGACCGTCATGAGCAGCAGGCGGGGTCGACGGCCAGCACGAGGCCGACGAGGTCGGCAAGCGCGTGCGCGATCCTCGGGTCGGCCAACTCGTAACGCGTGCGTCGACCCTCGGGTTGGGCGATCACCAAGCCGCAACCACGCAGACACGCCAGGTGGTTGGACAGGATCTGCCGTGACACCCCGATCTCCTCGGCGAGGTCGGACGGATAACCGGGTCCGCGCCGAAGCGTCAGCAAGATCTTGGTTCTGGTGGTGTCTGAGAGCGCGTAGCCAAATCGTGCCAGAGCGTCGATGCTCGTCGCTGTCTGCATGAGTCCGGATAGTACAGCAAATTCTGTACTATCCGGTAGCGATTTGTGGAGCCGCAGCCGCGGTCAGCGCGGGTAAGACTCCACAAATCGCTTCAGAGGCGACCGTCGACGCGCAGGTCCGGGTGCACCCAGTCGGGGGAGCGGCGTTGCTTGAACGCGCGGAAGCCTTCCGCCGCCTCCGGCGACGAGTAGCTGGCCTGCATGCCGATGCGGTCGAACAATCCCATGTAGGTGTCCAGGCTGGACTTCACCACGCTGCGCGCCGCGGGCGCCGTCCGGCAGCAATGCCCGAGCACCTCGCGGGCCTCGTCGAGCAGCGAGTCGTGCGGCACCACCCGCGCGACCATGCCCCATTCGTGCGCCTCGGTGGCGGTCAACGTGCGACCGGTGAACATCAAGTCCCGGGTGCGCACCGGTCCGATCAACCGGGCCAGCATCTGGCTGTAATAGGTGTCGGCGATACCGCGAAGCAGTTCGGGCACGCGGAACGTCGCGCGGTCGCTGACGACGGCCATGTCGCTGCACAGTGCGATCTGCATTCCACCGCCCTGACACAACCCGTTGACAGCCGATACCACCGGCTTCACCGACTGTCGCAGCGTCTCGAACGGCGTGACATCCATGCCCAGCGCCGACCCGTACGTCAGCCAGTTGTCCGAACCGTCGCCGCCGCCCATGTCGCCGCCGGGCGCGAACACGTCGCCGGTGCCCGTAATCAGCAGTCCCGCCAGGTCCGGGTCGGCGTCGACATGCCGGACGGCGTATCGGATGCCGAAGTACATCGCGGGTGTCATCGCGTTGCGCGCCGCAGGGCGGTCCAGCGTGCAGACCCCGAACGGCCCCTCGCGGGTGAAGCGCAGATACGGCGTGCCGAGCCAGTCGCCATCGGGTGGGCGCGGCGTGGTTGACGTCATAACTGCCTTTCTCTGTCGGTGACCGCGTCGTCGATGGCCTCCGCATACGGTGCGCAGTCGCCGGCGCCGGGCACCAGCGTCGACAATGCGCCTGCCGCGCAGGCCCGGCGCAGCGCGTCTTCGTGGCCGTCCAGCCATCCCGCGGCCAGCACCCCGGCGAACACATCGCCTGCACCGGTGGTGTCGACGGCCTCCACGGCGGGCGCAGGCACGTCGAACCGTTCGTCGTCGCCGAGGTAGCTTGCCCCTCGCGCACCCCGGGTGATGACCAAATGCGGTACCGGCCAATGCCATTCGCGTGCTTCGGCCTCGTTGACGACGACCACGTCGGCCAGCTCGGACAACGCAAGCAGCTGATGGGGCCGCGCGCCCGCCGGCGACGCGTTGAGCATCACCACCGCGCCTGCGGCCCGCGCGACCCCGGCGGCCGCGACGGCCGTCGCGATCGGGATCTCGAGTTGCAGCAGCACCACGTCGCTGTCGGCAATGACCGCGCGGACGTCGGTGGACGTGATCGTCAGGTGGGCGTTCGCGCCAGGGGCCACCACGATCGTGTTCTCGGCCGCCGAGTCCACGAAGATCGCCGCCGAGCCGCTCGGTCCCGGCACGGTGACCACCCCGTCGAGGCCTACCTCGTTGTCGCGGAGGTGGGCGCGCAGTTGGTCAGCCGCGGAGTCCGCGCCGAGCGCCGCCACCAGCTGAACGGAAGCGCCCGCTCGGGCCGCTGCCACCGCCTGGTTACCGCCCTTGCCGCCCGGCGCCGACGCCAGTGACGACGCCAGCACGGTCTGCCCGGGGCGCGGCAGCGCATCCATTGTGAAGGTGAGGTCGGCGTTGACACTTCCCACCACACAGACCCGCGCGACCATAAGCCTCAACGCTAGCCCAGCTTGGTCGACCTGACACCCGTCGAGCGGCTCGGGCATGTCCGATACGCTGGATCGATGAGTGTGCAGGCACCAGCGGCCTCGGACTTGCGTGAGCAGGTGCACGACGCTGCGCGTCGGGCCCGGATCGCCGCCCGTGGGTTGGCCACGCTGAGTACCGAGACGAAGAATTCCGCGTTGCATGCCGCGGCCGACAATCTGCTGCGCGACGCCGGCGCCATCCTCGCAGCCAACGCCGAGGACCTGGAGGCGGCAAAGGCGGCGGGCACGCCCGACGCGATGCTCGACCGGCTCGCGCTGAACCCGAACCGCATCGACGGCATCGCCTCGGGTTTGCGTCAGGTGGCAGGTTTACCCGACCCGATCGGGGAGGTGCTGCGGGGACGCACGCTGCCCAACGGCCTGCAACTGCGGCAGCAGCGCGTGCCGCTCGGCGTGGTCGGCATTGTCTATGAGGGCAGGCCGAACGTCACCGTCGACGCGTTCGGGTTGACACTGAAGTCGGGTAACGCGGTGCTGCTGCGCGGCAGCTCGTCGGCGGCGCGCTCGAATGCCGCACTGGTCAAGGCGCTCCGCGATGCGCTGGAACTCGAGAACCGCAATCCCGATGCGGTCCAGCTCTTGCCGAGCCAGGACCGTGCCAGCGTCACGCATCTGATCCAGGCACGCGGCCTTGTCGACGTGGTGATTCCCCGTGGCGGGGCCGGGCTGATCGACGCCGTGGTCCGCGACGCGATGGTGCCCACCATCGAGACCGGCGTCGGCAATTGCCATGTCTACGTTCACGAATCGGCCGACCTCGACGTGGCCGAGCAGATTCTGCTCAACGCCAAGACCCGTCGGCCCAGCGTCTGCAACGCCGCCGAGTCGTTGCTGGTCGACAAGGCGATCGCCGAGCACGCGGTGCCGCGGCTGACCAAGGCGCTGCAGGACGCCGGCGTCACCGTGCACAGCGATCCGTCCGACGAGGAACTGCGGGCCGAATTCCTGTCGATGGACATCGCGCTGGCGGTCGTCGACGGCGTGGACGCGGCGATCGATCACATCAACGAGTACGGCACCGGCCACACCGAGGCCATCGTTGCCACCAATCTTGCTGTGGCCCAACGGTTCAGCGAGCGAGTCGACGCCGCCGCGGTGATGGTCAACGCGTCGACGGCCTTCACCGACGGCGAGCAGTTCGGGTTCGGCGCCGAGATCGGCATCTCCACCCAGAAGCTGCACGCACGCGGACCGATGGGCCTGCCCGAATTGACCTCGACCAAGTGGATTGTGTGGGGAGACGGCCACACTCGCCCGGCTTAAAGGAGCACATGTGAGCGTCCCCGCACGCCCGGCGCCGCTGTTCGCCGACATCGACGATGTCGCGCGACGGCTGGCGGAGACCGGCTACCTGCCCGACACCGCAACGGCCACGGCGGTATTCCTCGCCGACCGGCTGGGCAAGCCGCTGCTGGTGGAAGGTCCCGCAGGTGTCGGCAAGACCGAGTTGGCGCGCGCCATCGCGCAGGCCACCGGTTCCGGCCTGGTGCGGCTGCAGTGCTACGAGGGTGTCGACGAGGCGCGCGCGCTGTACGAATGGAACCACGCCAAGCAGATCCTGCGCATCCAGGCCGGGAATAGTTCGACTGCCGGCTCGGCCGGCGGCGACTGGGACCAGACCAAGATGGACGTGTTCAGCGAGGAGTTCCTGCTGTCGCGTCCGCTGCTCACCGCGATCCGGCGCACCGATCCGACGGTGCTGCTGATCGACGAGACCGACAAGGCCGACATCGAGATCGAGGGCCTGCTGCTGGAGGTGCTGTCCGACTTCGCGGTCACCGTGCCCGAACTCGGCACCATCACCGCCCAACGTGCGCCGTTCGTGCTGCTGACCTCCAACGCCACCCGGGAGTTGTCGGAGGCGCTGAAACGTCGATGCCTGTTCCTGCACATCGACTTTCCCGACCCTGACCTGGAGCGCCGCATCCTGCTGTCGCGCGTTCCCGAATTGCCCGAGCATCTGGCTGCCGAACTCGTCAAGATCATCGGCGTGCTGCGCGGCATGCAACTCAAGAAGCTGCCCTCGGTCGCTGAGACCATCGACTGGGGTCGCACGGTGCTGGCGCTTGGCATGGACACCATCGACGACGAAGTCATTGCCGCGACACTCGGCGTGGTGCTCAAGCACCAGTCCGATCAGATCAAGGCATCCGGGGAACTCAGGCTGAACTGATGGCCGCCCGTCGCGTCCGGCCGCCTCAGCCGCTGGCTCCCCACGGTATCCCCGGCCACCTGGTCGAGTTCGTCGAAGCGCTGCGCAAACAAGGGATTTCGGTCGGGCCTTCGGAGACAGTCGATGCCGGACGGGTGCTGTCCGTACTCGGGCTTGGCGACCGCGAGGCGCTGCGCGAGGGGTTCGCCTGTGCGGTGCTGCGCCGCTCCGACCACCGCGACACCTACGACGCGCTGTTCGACCTGTTCTTCCCTGCGGCGTTGGGCGCCAGAACGGTGCTCGAGGACGACGAGGAGCCCGCCGACGACCAGGGCCTGCCGCCGGAGGACATCGAGGCACTGCGCTCGGCGCTCGTCGACATGCTCAGCGAGAACGCGGATCTGGCCAACATGGACGAGCGACTGGCCGCGATGATCGCGCAGATCGTCGAGGCCTACGGCCGTTACCAGTCCAGCCGCGGCCCGTCGTACTCGTCGTATCAGGCGCTCAAAGCGATGAGCCTCGACGATCTCGAGGGCAGACTCCTTGCCGGGCTGCTGGCGCCCTACGGCGACGAGCCGACTCCGTCGCAGGAGCAGATCGCCAAAGCCCTTGCCGCGCAACGCATCGCGCAGCTGCGCAAGATGGTCGAGGCGGAGACCAAGCGTCGCACCGCCGAGCAGCTCGGCCGTGACCACGTGCAGATGTACGGCGTGCCGCAGCTCGCCGAGAACGTCGAATTCCTGCGGGCCTCAGGCGAACAGCTGCGCAACATGCGGCGGGTGGTGCAGCCGTTGGCCCGCACGCTGGCCACCCGGCTGGCGGCGCGCAGGCGCCGGTCCCGCGCCGGGGAGATCGACATGCGCAAGACGCTGCGCAAGTCGATGTCGACCGGTGGAGTGCCCATCGACGTCGTGCTGAAGAAGCCGCATCCGGCCCGCCCGGAGCTGGTGGTGTTGTGCGATGTGTCGGGATCGGTGGCCGGCTTCAGCCATTTCACGCTGATGTTGGTGCACGCGCTGCGTCAACAGTTTTCGCGAGTGCGCGTCTTCGCGTTCATCGACACCACCGACGAGGTCACCGAGCTGTTCGGGCCGGACGCCGATTTGGCCGTTGCGGTGCAGCGCATCACCCGCGAGGCCGGCGTGTACACCCGCGACGGGCACTCCGACTACGGCAACGCGTTCGTGTCGTTCATGGAGAAGTGGCCGAACGTGCTGTCGCCGCGCAGTTCGCTGCTGGTGCTCGGCGACGGCCGCAACAACTACCGCAACCCGGAAACCGACCTGCTGGCCCACATGGTCAACGCCAGCAGGCACGCGCATTGGTTGAACCCGGAGCCCAAACATCTCTGGGGCAGCGGCGACTCGGCGGTACCGCGGTATCAGGACGTCATCACCATGCACGAATGCCGGTCGGCCAAACAACTGGCCGGCGTGATCGACGCCCTGCTGCCCGTCTGATTTCCGCCGGACATCAGGCTAGCGACACGGTGACGTCACCGCCGTCGTGGTCGGCGTTGGCCACCAGCGACCACGGTGCCCGGTAGACGCGCCCCGGCGAGGCCGGCCACGGCGTCCGCTTGCTCCCGATGACCCGGCCGTCCTGCACGGCGATCAGCTTCGGTAGCCTGCGGTACTCGTCGGACCAGAACAACAGGTCGCCACGCGCAGCGACGCCACCGTCAGGCGAAACAAGCTGAGGCGCAACCCATCTGAATGGTGGGTCGACACGAATCTTGACGGCCTTCGCGGGCTCTTCGCGGTGCCGCAGCCATCGATGCACGGCAGTTGCCACGTGGCGGCCATCCAAGGCGGCGCCGTCGGCGGTGTCCACCGGGTGTAGGAGGTTACCGACCGCGAACACCCCTGGCTGGCTGGTTCGTAGGCCGGCATCAACGAGCGGGCCACGCGTGCCGGCATCCATGGCCAGCCCGCCGGTGCGGGCGAGTTCGTGATCGGGAATCCAGTCGCCGGTGAACACCACGGTGTCGCAGTCGATCGTGGTCCGCTCACCGCTGTCGGTGTTCTCGATCACCACGCTGTGCACCCGGTCTTTACCGCGTATCTCGACGAGCCGACTCGAGGTCAACACCGGTCCGCTCATCAGTAACCGGCCGGGCAGCCGAAACGCCGTATAGGCCTCCGCAGAAGGGTACGCGCTGACCATTCCGACAGTGGTGCAGCCGGATTCGCGCAACGTCAGCACCGCGGACCAACTCACCAGTTCGGCACCGACGATCACCGCGCGGCTGCCCACCGGCGCATGGTGAAGGTGCACGAGATTCTGCAACTGCCCGGTGGTGTACACGCCGTCGGGACGGTCGCCGGGGACCAGTCGCGCGGGCCGGGGCCGCTCGCGTGCGCCGGTGGCCAGTATCACCGCGTCGGCGGTGACGGTCCGTACCCCGCGTGGCGACGTGATCTGCAGCGTCCGCTCACCCGCCCAGCCGGTGACCATCGCCTCGGTTTCGAGCATCGCACCAGCGTCCTGCGCCATGCGTGTCAGCCTTCGCGCATACGCCGGACCCGAGAGGAAGCGCCGCAAGTCGCGCATCCCGTAGCCCGGATGGTCGCTGTGCCTGGGTATTCCGCCCATCTCGGGCTCGCGTTCGATGACCACGACCCGGCCGTCGACGTGCGGCGCCAGCGCCGCCGCGGCCGTCAGTCCCGACGGTCCGCCGCCGACAATCGCGACCGCCACCTCGCTCATCGGACGTCACCGCAGGTGGCCAGCAGTTCACTTGTGCGGGCGCCGCAGTAGAAGCCCTGGCAGCGGCCGTTCATCACCCGGGTGCGGCGCCGCAGGCCGTCGAGATCGGCTGGCGGAATCAGGGATTGGAACGCGTCGCGGATCTCGCCTGCGCTGACCCGCTCGCAGAAGCAGACGATGCGGCCGTACTCGGGATCCTCGGCGATGCGCGCGGAGTCCCGGTATGGGCGCACGCCGACCTCGCCGATATTCGGCATCCGTGGCGGCGCGGGCAAATCCGCGCGTTCGGTGACGTCAACCCCAGCATCGCCGAGCAGACCGAGCACATGCTCGGCGATCGCCATTGCCGACGTGAGCCCAGTGGAGCGGATTCCGCCGACGAGGACATAGCGCGCCCGCGCGTCGAGGTCGATGAGGTAGTCGTCGCGGTCGATCGCGGCCCTCAGCCCGGCGTAGGTCGCGGTGATCTCCTCGTCGAACAACGAGGGCATCAACGCGCGGCCCTTGCTGACCAGGAAGTCGAAACCCTGCTCGGAAGTGCCTGTGGCGGTGCGATCGTCGAGGTTCTCCGATGTCGGCCCCACCATGACGTTGCCGTAGATGGTCGGGCTGACCAACACACCCTTGCCCCGAGACGACGGCACCGCCAGCACGATCAACGGGACCATCGGCCGCGCCAGCTTGTCGAACACGAGCAGTTCGCCGCGCCGCGGCGTCACGGTGAAGCGGTGGTGCCCGAACTGCGCGTCGAGATGATCCGCACCAAGGCCCGCGGCATTGATGACCCACCGACCGTGAACGTCGCCTCGAGTCGTCTGAAGCGTGGTGCATCCGTCCGCGGCCTCGACGCTTGTCACGCGCGCGCCGCGAAGCAGACGCGCGCCGCGTTGGACGGCGTCGGTGGCAAGGGCGAGGTTCGTGGTCCAGGTACAGATGATCGACTCGCCGGGAACGGTCAGGCCCGCCAACACCCCAGCGCCGAGATCAGGGACCCGCCGGTACACCTCGTCGGCGGTGACGATCGCGCAGTCGTGGTAGCCGTTGCGTTCCGCCTTGTCCTTCAGACCAGGCAGCGCGTCGCGTTCCTCGTCGGTCCACGCGACCAACACGGCGCCGGTGCGCTCGACCGGTATCCCGGTCTGCTCCGCGTAGCCGCTGAGCAATTCATACCCGCGCGCCACCAACCGCGATTCGAGCGTTGCGGGCGTCGCGTCGAACCCGGTGTGCAGCAATGCCGTATTGGCCTTGCTGGTGCCGTCGCCGACATCGGCCCGGGCTTCCAGCAGGGTCACCGAGAGCCTCGTCCCCGCCACGGCGCGGGCAATCGCGCAGCCCACGATCCCACCGCCCACCACAACCACGTCGGAAACGTCCGGGTTGTTGCTCATGAGATCGATCTTTCCTTCTGTGTCAGAACGGATTCCGCGGCTTGCATCCACGCGGACAAGAACGCTGCGGTCCGGTCTGCGGACCATTCGGGCTGATATGTGTGCTGTGGAGTCCACGCCCCGACGGCGTCCGCCACCTCGAGGCTCGGGTCGAGCGCCAACCGCGCGCAGGCCGCGGCGCCGAGGGCGGTGGCATGCGGCGACGGGTAGACGTCGACGGGGATGCGCGCGAGGTCGGCCTGTGCCTGCATCAGCACCGCGGAACGAGTGAGCCCACCATCGACTCGAAGCCGGGTCAGTGGCTGGCTCAGGTCGGTGCCGACCAGGTTGACCAACGCGGCCACCTGGGCGGCGATGCCCTCCACGAGTGCGCGCACCAGGTGTCCGCGACCAGTGCTCAACGTCATCCCGGTCAACGACGCGGTGGCCGCCGCATCCCACCACGGAGCGGCCAGCCCAGCCAGTGCCGGCACACACAGCACACCGTCACTGGAAGCCGCTGCGGTGGAATCGATTTCGTCGGCCGCGCCCAGCAACCCAAGATCAATCGCCCACCGCACCGCGCTGGCGGCGGTGTACACCTGACCGTCGACGCAGTACGACGTCAGGTCGCGCAGCCGCCACGCCACCGAGGTGGTCAGGCCCGAAGTCGATCGCGTCGGCTTACCGCCCAGTTGGGCCAGCAGGAAGGCGCCCGTGCCGAACGTGGCTTTGCCCTGGCCCGGGTCGAGGCAGCTTTCGGCGAGCAGCGCCGCCTGCTGGTCCACGATCAGCCCCGCAACCGGAATGGTCGGGCCGAAAACATCTGTGCTGCCGACGATTTGATCGCAGTCGACGATCTCGGGCAGCGTCTCGTCCGCCAGGCCGAACAGGCCTACCAGAAACTCGTCCCACTCGACGGAATCCAATGCCATCAACAGCGACCTGCTTGCTGTCGATGCATCGGTGACGAACGCGCCGCACAGCCTGTGCACCAGCCAGGTGTCGGTGGTGGTGACCACGCCGTCGGTTGTCATGTTGGCACGGATCCATGCCATCTTGGGCGCGGAGAAGTAGGGGTCGAGCACCAGCCCGGTGCGCTGCGCGACGGTATCCGCCGACGCGGCCAGGGGTGTGCAGATGGATTCCGCTCGGCGGTCCTGCCACACCACGGCCGGGGTCAACGGCTGCCCGGTCCCTCGGTCCCAGCCGAGTACGGTCTCACCCTGGTTGGCCAGTGCCACTGCGGCGACCGCAACGCCACTGCGCGCCAAGGCTTGTCGGCCAGCCGTGACGACAGAGTCGAACAAAGCCTCCGGATCCTGCTCGACGCCTCCGCCTGCCAGGTACGCCGGTCGCACCGGCACCTCGGCGATCGACACGGTCCGCCCGGCGTCGTCGACCACAACGGCCTTTGTGCCCGAGGTGCCCTGGTCGATCGCCAGGAAATGGGGCATAGCTCAATCCTTCGCGGCCTGCGCCTCGAGTTCGGCGTCGATCGAATGCATATCCGGCATCGACAACCCGTGCCTGCCCCGGCTGACCAACAGGTAACCGAGATAGAGCGCGCCGATGACCACCATCACAATGACGTACGCCCACGCCTGCTTGAAACTCGCGTCCCGGAACAGCGCCAGTTCGAACACCAGCCACACGACCGCCACCACGAGGACAGGGATCTCCCACGCGCCGAGGTTGAACTTATCGCTGACCGGCAGCGACTTGCGTTTGACCAGGTACAACGCCACCGTCGATGCGTACATCACGGCGGGCAGCAGCGTCGCCGCGCCGAACAACGTGAACAACGCCGTCTCGGAGTGCGAGAAGATCGCCAAAATCAGTTCGGCGAGAACGACATACAGCACCGTGGCCTTCAGCGGCGTGAGGAACTTCGGCGAGATCTGGTTCCATTGTTGCCAGCCGGGGAAGCGTTGGTCCCGCGACATCGCCCATGTGAGCCGGACGCCGGTGATCATGATCACCAGCCCGCAGGCGAAGATCGCCAGCACCACCATCAGCAGCAGGAGCGTCGCGACCGCCGAACCCAGTGTCTTGTCGATCACGTCGGCGATAGGCGTACCGGATTGGGCCAGGGCGACCGGGTCGCCCGCGGCCAGCGTCACCGCGACGATGAAGAGGAAACCCAGCACACCCGACGCCAGCACCGCCTGCCACATCGCCCGCGGCACGACGCGTTCCGGATCATTGGTCTCCTCGGCGAGATTCGCCGCGGACTCGAAACCCACAATCGTGAAGGCGCCGAGCAGGAAGCCCAGCATCCACGGGCCTGCGGTGGTCAAATCGCCGAAGCTCCAGTAATTCTCGGCGGGCACGGCGCCCTTGCTGAACAGATTCGAGAAATCCATGTCGCCGCGCACCGCCGCGACGACGAGCAGCAGCGCCGTCAGGGTCACCATTCCGATGAGTTCGAGCGAGACGAAGGCGTTGTTGAGGCGCTCCGCCCACGGCGTCGAAAACGCCACCAACGCCGCCTGTATCAGCAGCACGAGCGCGGTCACCAGCCAGGCGATCGTCGCGGTGCCCTGATAGTTCAGCAGCACCGGCAGGATCGTCGACGCGATGGTGTAGTCGACCGCGACCACCACGATGGCCAGGAACGTGAAGGAGATCCAGCCGAGAATCCAGCCCAGCACCGGATTAGCCAACCGCGACATCCACTGGTAGTGGTAGCCGGTCACCGGGATGCGGGCGGCGAGGGCGCCGAGCACGAAAGCGACGGCGAGTTGTCCGATCACGGCGATGGGCCACGTCCAGATGCCCATCGGACCCGACGAGTTCAGCACCGACCCGTAGGTGGTGAAGATGCCGGTGGCTATCGAGACGAATGCGAACGCCACCGCGAACGACGCGAACTTTCCGGTGTGCCGCTCCAACGCTTCCTTGTAACCGAACTTGGCCAGGTCAGCGGCGTCGCTGTCCGGCGAGGAATTCGGACCGGTCATCGTCCCTCCCGTGGTATAGACCATGTGGTTGAACCGTAGTATGTGATGTGATCCAGATCTCGTCAACCCCGGTCACGAAGTGTTCACAAGTCGATGGCCTAGACCAGTTGGTTGGCCAAAGCGGTTAAGCTCCATGGCATGCCTCGCGCCGCACGAACCGGGCCGCCGGCGACGCCGCGTTACATCGCGATCGCGGCCCTGGTGCGCGACCGTATCGCTACTGACCAGCTCGGACCTCATACGCTGCTGCCCTCCGAGCGCGAGCTGGCCTCAGCGCACGGGGTCAGCAGGATGACCGCGCGGCAGGCCCTTTCGCTGCTGGAAAGCGAAGGCGTGGTCTACCGCAAGCCGCCCCGGGGCACGTTTGTCGCCGAGCCGCGGGTGCGCTTCCACATCGGCAGCTTCTCCGAAGAGGTGTCCCGGCTCGGCCATCGGCCCGCCGCCCGCCTGCTGTGGGCCGAGCATCAACACCCGACGCCCGCCGTGCGGATGGCGCTCGGGCTCGACGACCAGGCGATGGTGAATGTGTTCCACCGGCTGCGCACCGTCGACGACGTGCCGTTCGCCCTGGAGACGACCTTCCTGCCCGCGGAGCTGACCCCCGGCATTCTCGACGTCTCCGACGACGGCTCGCTGTGGGCGGTGCTGCGCACCCGGTACGGCATCGACCTGGCCCGCTCGACGGCCGTACTCGAGTCGATCGTCCTCGACGACGCCTCCAGCGCGCAGCTCGGTGTGCGGGCGGGATCGGCGGGTACCTTGCTCACCCGGTGCACCGAGGACGCGTCCGGGCGATGCGTGGAATACGCACGCGACGTCTACCGCGCCGACCGCGCGTCGTTCGAGGTATCCGAACTGCTGGGCTCGCGCCGGCTCTCGTCGGTCTGATTTCCGCCGAAACGGTATTCCAGCAGCGAAAGTGCGAGTACAGGCCTGCTGGAATACCGTTTCGGCGGGCGGATAGCCGCGTCGGGCAGTCCCGTAAGCTGGCTCTTTGTGAATTCACGGCGGCTTGGGGTGATGGGTGGGACATTCGACCCCATCCACAACGGCCACCTCGTAGCGGCCAGTGAGGTCGCCGACCTGTTCGAGCTCGACGAGGTGGTGTTCGTGCCGACAGGTCAGCCATGGCAGAAGCACCACCGCTACGTCACGGCCGCGGAGGACCGCTACCTGATGACCGTCATCGCGACCGCGTCCAATCCGCGGTTCTCGGTCAGCAGGGTCGACATCGACCGTGGCGGCCCCACCTACACCAAGGACACGCTGCGTGATCTGAGGGCGCTCAACCCCGAGGCCGATCTCTACTTCATCACCGGCGCCGATGCGCTGGCGTCGATCCTGTCGTGGCAGAACTGGGAGGAGATGTTCTCGATCGCGAAGTTCGTCGGAGTCAGCAGGCCCGGCTATGAATTGGACGGCAAGCACATCGCGGCGGCACTTGCCGAACTGCCCGCCGATGCACTCAGCCTCGTCGAGGTGCCCGCCTTGGCCATCTCGTCGACCGACTGCCGCAAACGCGCCGAGGAGGACAGGCCGATCTGGTATCTGGTGCCCGACGGCGTCGTGCAGTACGTGGCCAAGCGCAAGCTCTACGCCGGTCAGCCGGCGGTGACCAAGGACGGGAATTCATGAGCGCCTCCGACGAAGCCGTGAAGATGGCGACCGTGGCGGCGCGTGCGGCCGCCGCCAAATTGGCAGACGACGTCGTCGTGATCGACGTGTCCGGCCAGCTCGTGATCACCGACTGCTTCGTCATCGCGTCGGCGTCCAACGAGCGCCAGGTCAACGCGATCGTCGACGAGGTCGAGGAGAAGATGCGCCTTGCGGGCTACAAGCCTGCGCGTCGTGAGGGCACCCGCGAAGGCAGGTGGACGCTGCTCGACTACGTCGACATCGTGGTGCACATCCAGCATCAGGATGAACGCGAGTTCTATGCGCTCGACCGGTTGTGGCGCGACTGCCCGCTCGTGCCGGTAGATCTGGACGAGACGCCATGAGGGTGCGCCGGCTGGTGATGCTGCGGCACGGGCAGACGGGCTACAACGCCAGCAGCCGGATGCAGGGCCAGCTCGACACCGACCTATCCGATCTGGGTCGCGATCAAGCCGTCGCCGCTGCCGAGGTGCTGGCGAAAAGGCAACCGCTGGTAATCATCTCATCGGATCTCCGACGTGCGCTCGACACCGCGGTCGCACTCGGCGAACGGTCCGGACAGCCCGTGCTCGTCGACACCCGGCTGCGCGAAACGCATCTCGGCGACTGGCAGGGGCTCACCCACCTCGAGGTCGATGCCGCCGCCCCCGGCGCGCGGCTGGCGTGGCGTGACGACGCACGCTGGGCGCCGCACGGCGGGGAAAGTCGCGTCGACGTCGCCGCCCGCAGTATGCCGTTGGTGACCGAACTGATCGCCGACCAGACCGAGTGGGGAGTAGACGATCCCGAGCGCCCGGTGGTGCTTGTCGCGCACGGCGGCCTGATCGCCGCGTTGACGGCCGCGCTGCTCGGTCTGCCCGTCGACAACTGGCCCGCACTGGGCGGCATGGGCAACGCCAGTTGGGTACAGCTGTCCGGGTATTCGGGAAGCGACGCCACGGCGCACGACATCCGCTGGCGACTCGATGTCTGGAACGCTTCGGCACAGGTCGCCAACGATGTCCTCTGACCCAAATCAACCCCGCCGGACGCTTCTCGTCTTCTGTGACTCCCTGTCCTACTACGGCCCCACCGGAGGACTGCCGGCAGACGATCCGCGTATCTGGCCGAATATCGTTGCCTCTCAACTGGGTTGGGACGTCGAGGTGATCGGTCGGATCGGATGGACGTGTCGTGACGTCTGGTGGGCAGCCACTCAGGATCCGCGAGCGTGGGCGGCATTGCCCCGAGCGGGGGCCGTGATATTCGCGACCGGCGGCATGGATTCGCTGCCCTCACCGCTGCCAACCGCGCTGCGTGAGTTGATCCGGTATGTCCGGCCCGCTTGGCTGCGGCGGTTGATGCGCGACGGCTACGGCTGGGTGCAGCCACGGCTGTCACCCGTATCGCGTGCCGCCCTTCCGCCGCATGTATCGGTGGAATATCTGGAAATGACCAGGGGCGCAATTAATTTCAATCGTCCGGGAATACCCATCGTCGCATCACTGCCGTCTGTGCACATCGCCGAGACCTACGGCAGGGCGCACCACGGTCGAGAAGGCACGGTCAGGGCGATCACCCAATGGGCCAGAGAGCACGAGGTTGCGCTCGTCGATCTGAAGGCCGCGGTCGAAGAACACATCATGAGTGGCCGTGGTAATCCCGACGGCATCCACTGGAACTTCGAAGCCCATCAGGCGGTGGCCCAGCTGATGCTCAAGGCTTTGGCTGAAGCAGGTGTGCCGCAAGAGGATTCGCGGTAGAGCATGGCAGTCATCGTCGTGACAGACTCGTCGTGCCGGCTCGGGCCCGACGAGCTCAAACAGTTCGACGTACGGCAGGTGCCCTTGCACGTCCTGGTCGACGGAACGGATATGCGCGACGGCATCGACGATGTGCCCTACGACGTCCACGACCGTCCTCGTGTCACGACGGCAGGAGCCACGCCCGCAGAACTCGCCGAACTCTACCGACAGGCGCTGACCGACAGCGGCGGCGACGGCGTTGTGGCGGTTCACCTTTCCGCGGCGCTGTCCAGCACGTACAGCTCGGCTGTGCAGACCGCGCGCGAATTCGGTCCCTCGGTGCGGGTGGTCAACTCGCGGTCGGTGGCGATGGGTGTCGGGTTCGTTGCGCTGGCGGCGGCGCGGACGGCGAGCACGGGCGCCGACCTGGATGCCGTCGAGGCCGCCGCACGTTCGGCGCAGTCGCGTGGACACGTGTTCGTCGTGGTGAACCGGCTGGACAACCTGCGGCGCAGCGGCCGGATCAGCAAGGGCGCGTCGCGGTTGGGCACCGCCTTGTCGCTTAAGCCGCTGCTGTGTCTGGATGTCGACGGACGTCTGGTGCTCGACCAGCGAATCCGCACCGTGACCAAGGCGCACGCCGCGATGATCGACCGAGTGGCCGAGGCCGTGGGAGAGCGTCAGGCGGCGATCGCGGTGCACCATGTGGACAATCACGATGCCGCCGATCAGCTCGGCGCGGCCTTGACGGCACGAGTGCCTCAGATCGAACCGCTGGTTGTCACCGACATGGGCCCGGTGCTGTCGATCCACGTCGGAGGCGGAGCCGTCGGCGTCGCCGTGCAGTTGGCCGAATAGGGACCTGTCGTGGGTGGGCAGCCGCGCCGGTGGGTACACACCAAAAGGACCTGGTGGGGCATTCTGGGCTCGATCGCCTGCAACGTCCGGGGTCCAGTAACGATGATGGGGTTTTGTGAATAGGGACGCCGACCGCGGTGAGCGCGAGCAGCTGGATGACCTGGTGACCGCTCGCGATCAGTTGGAGCAACTGGTCAGGGCGATCGTCGAGATCGGTTCCGACCTGGACCTCGATGTCACGTTGAAGCGCGTCGTCAACGCGGCCATCGACTTGGCGGGCGCCCGCTACGGGGTACTCAGGATTCGTGCGTCTGACGGCTCCCTGGTCTCGGGTGTGCACGCCGGTATCGGTGACGAGACGGCCCGTCTTCTCGGTCAGCTACCGGTGGGCGACGGTTTGCGTCTCGACGACGTGAGCGCTCATCCGGAGGCGGGACGGCTGGGTTTGGGCAGCCAGCCCATGCGCGCGATGCTCGGGATACCGATCACCGTGCGGGGAGCGAACTTCGGCACCCTCTACCTCGCGGACGACCGGCCCGACCGGACATTCTCCGACGCCCAGGAAACCACCGTGCGGGCATTGGCAACCGCGGCCGCCGCCGCCATCGACAACGCACGGCTGTTCCAGCGGGAACGGGAATCGGCCAAGTGGACGAGCGCGAGCCGGGAAATCACCACGGCGCTGCTGTCCGGAGATCCGCGAACCAGTCCGTTGCAGCTCATCGTGAATCGGGCGCTGGAATTGGCCGATGCCGAACAGGCGATCCTGCTGGTGCCCAAGGAGCCAGATCTTCCCGCTGACCAAGTCGACACCCTTGTGGTGGCGGCTACTGCAGGCCGGTATTCATCGCAGGTGATCGGGCAGCAGGTTCCGATGGACGGTTCCACCACGGGTCGTGTGGCGCGGCGCGGCCTCCCGCTGATCACAGACTCCTTCGAATATCCGATCGAAGGTTTCACGGACGTCGGGGAGCGTTCGGCGATCGTCATACCCCTGATCGCCGACGGAACGGCGCTCGGTGTCATCGCCGTCGCGCGCCAACCGCAGCAGGCGCCGTTCGGCAACGACTACCTCGACCTCGTCAGCGATTTCGCCAGACACGCCGCCATCGCGTTGGCGCTCGCGGCAGGCCGTGAACACGCGCTGAATCAGGAACTCGCCCAATCGGACACGGTCGAGGACGCGGTACACGCCGCGGCCGAGGAATTGCGACGATTGTGGCGGGCGCGCCGCGTACTCGCCGTCACCTTCAGGACCCTCGGGGAGACATCGGACGGTACGCCGCACGTCGTCTCGGTCGGAGAGTCCGTGAGCTGGGCCGACCTACCGTCGCCGACGCGAAGGACGCTCACCGAAGTGCGCGACGGCGACCTGCTCAGCCCGTACCTCGGGCTCCCGGCCTCCGCTGGCATCGCGCTGCAGCACCCCGAGGGCGTCCTGGTGGTCTGGATCGACCTGGCTGAGCAGCGGCCGGTCACACTCGAGGACCAGACCTTGCTGACGGTGTTGGCCGGCCGCCTCGGCCAGGGTCTGCAACGCGTGCACCAGGTCGACAAGCAGCGCGAAACCGCTCTAGCACTGCAGCACGCGATCCTCGGCCCCGCGCAGCCGCCCGGCGGCTTTGCGGCGCGCTATCAGGCCGCCAGCCGGCCTCTCCAGGTGGGCGGTGACTGGTACGACATCGTCGACCTGGAGGACGGGCGCATCGCGTTGATAGTCGGCGACTGTGTCGGACACGGGCTGGCCGCAGCCACCGTGATGGGACAGGTGCGCAGCGCGTGCCGTGCTCTGCTGTTCGGTGATCCGAGCCCGGGCGCCGCCCTGGCCGGCATGGACCGCTTCGCCGCCCGGTTGCCCGGCGCCAGGTGTACCACTGTCGTCTGCGCGGTGCTCAACCCCGAGACCGGTGAATTGGTGTACTCCAGCGCCGGCCACCCGCCGCCGATCGTGGTGGAGGCCGACGGCGCCACGCGGATGCTCGACGAGGGTCACACCATTGCGTTGGGGGTGCGGCCCAACTGGTCCCGTCCGGAAGCCCGGATGACCCTTCCGCCGCACGCGACCCTGCTGCTGTACACCGACGGGCTCGTCGAACGTCGCAGGAAAGGACTCGACCAAGGAATTTCCCGAGTCGCCGAGCTTGTCCGCGACGGCCGCACCGCGACATTGGACGACTTGGCAAACCGGATCATGTCCGGTGTTGCGCCGAGCGAGGGCTACCAGGACGACGTGGTCGTCCTGCTGTACCGGCAACCCGGGCCGCTGGAACTCGAATTCCCAGCCGAGACAACCGAACTCGCACCCGCGCGGGCAGCCCTGCGCCGCTGGCTGAAGGGAGCCCGCGTTCCGCTGGAGCAGAGTATGGATGTGCTCATCGCGGCGGGTGAGGCTGTCGCCAATTCCATCGAGCACGGTCACCGCGACAGTCCCGGCGGCACCATCCGGGTGAACGCGACCTCGCTTGTCGACCGGGTCCAGTTGGTCATCGCCGACACCGGTTCGTGGAAACCCCCTCACCCGGTTGCGAATTCAACTCGCGGGCGAGGCATCGCGCTGATGCGAGGTCTGATGGAGGAGGTCATCATCAACTCCGACGCCGACGGCACCACGGTGCACCTGACCGCGAGGATCGCGTGATGCGCACGTCACTCACGCTTGACACCGGGCACCGTGACGGCGGTCTGTTCCTCACCGCTGCTGGGGAAATCGACCTCAGCAACATCGAGGTGTTCAGACAGGCGCTCATGGGCGCCACTGCACAGGCCGCCGCCAGCGGTACCCCCCTCACCGTCGACCTCACCGCGATCGAATACCTGGACAGCGCAGCCATCAACGCGTTGTACAGCCAAGCCGACTGCATCCGCCTGATCGCCAATCCCGTGTTGATGCGTGGACTGGCCGTCAGCGGTCTTGCCGAACTGGTTCCAATCGATTTCCCGCCGCCGCCGGCAATGCCGTGAGCATCGGGGCCGTTGCCCCCTTGTGTCGGTAAGTGGTAACTTACCGTTCGTGGCCGCTTACCAAGAAGCTGACGCCTGGGTGGCGCTGGCCGACCGCACCCGGCGCTCGATTGTGGAACGGCTCGCGCACGGACCAATGGCGGTCGGTGACCTCGCCAGAGACCTGCCGGTCAGCAGGCCCGCGGTGTCGCAGCATCTCAAGGTGCTCAAGTGCGCCGGGCTGGTGCGCGACCGGGCCGTCGGAACGCGTCGCGTGTATCACCTGGACCCCACGGGGCTGGAGCCGCTGCGGGCCGACCTCGACCGGTTCTGGGCCCAGGCGCTTGCGGGCTTCAAGGACATCGCCGAACGTCTGGAAGGCGACGAATCGTGACACAGGCCCAGCCGTTGACCATCCGTCACGACGTGGTCGTCAATGCGCCCGTCGAGCGGGCATTTCGCGTGTTCACCGAGAGGTTCGGTGATTTCAAGCCCCGTGAGCACAACCTGCTCAGTGTTCCCATTGCCGAGACGGTGTTCGAGCCGCGTGCCGGCGGCCACATCTACGACCGCGGCGAGGACGGCAGCCTGTGCAAGTGGGCGCGCATCCTCGCCTTCGAACCGCCCCACCGCGTGGTGTTCACCTGGGACATCGGGCCGACGTGGCAGGTGGAAACCGACCCGAGCAGGGCCAGCGAGGTCGAGGTCCGCTTCACCGCCGAGGCCGAGAACCGAACCCGCGTCGAACTCGAACACCGGCACATCGAACGGCACGGCGACGGGTGGCAGTCCGTCGCGGCCGGTGTCAACGGGGACGCGGGCTGGCCGCTGTACCTGCGCCGCTATGCTGCCCTGTTCGACCGATGACGGACGAGGTCATGCAGCGGGCGCGCGGTGAACGCGAAGAGTTCGCAGCGCTTTTGGAGAATTTGACGCCGCAGCAGTGGGACAGCCCGACACTGTGCGAGCGGTGGCGGGTGCGCGATGTCGTCGCGCACGTCATCGGTTACGACCCGATGAGCCGTGGCCAATTGGCGCGGCGAATGGCCAAAGGACTCGTGACCCGCGGCGGAGCCAACGCGGTGGTGGTCGCGGAATATGCGAACAAGTCACCCGAAGAGCTGACCGCGTTGATGCGTCGGTACGCGGTTCCGCAGGGGCTGACGGCGGGTTTCGGCGGCAAGATCGCGCTCACCGACGGGATGATCCACCAGCAGGACATCCGCAGGCCCCTCGGGATGCCGCGCACCATAGCGGCCGAGTCATTGCGAATCGCATTGGATTTCACCGCGTGGTCGCCGCGGCTTCTGGGGGCCGTACGCGCTCGCGGTGTTCGCCTGGTTGCCACGGACATCGACTGGGTGTACGGCAAGGGGCCGGAGGTGCGGGGGAGCGGCGAAGCGATTCTGATGGCGATGGCCGGCCGCCGGGTAGCGCTTGACGACCTCGACGGCCCGGGTAGAGCCAAATTGGCGCGACGATTTTGACTAGCCCTTGAAGGGGCCGGTGATCGGCGGCAGGTCCTTCAGCGTGACGATGCCGGGCTCAGCGGCGACGACCGCGGGCACGGCGTTCGTCACCGGCATCGCGGTGTAGATCATGCCGAGTCCCATGAACCCGGGCTCTGTCCAGTCCTTCGGCGGTAGGCAGTGCAGCACGGTGCGCATGTTGGGCAACCCGAACACCTGGATGACGTGGCCATGCTCCAACGGCTTCGGCGGGGTGACGTGGTCGCCCATCGTCCAGTTGAACCCGACGCTGACCACGTTGCGGTCGCCGACCCAGCCCCGGTGGTAACCCATCACCCCGCCGACGGTGCCGCTCGGGATCTGCATGAAGCCAAGGTCGGTGTCGCCGGTCGCGGCCGTGAACGTGACGTCGAACGTCATCCTGTCGAGCCTGGCGCCGATCGCGTCGGCCATCATCGCGGCCGATTCGGCGAACACCTCGCTTTCGCGGCGCACGCTTTCGGCGAGGCCGGGGGTGTCGGGGTCTTGGGAGAAGCCCATCGCGGTCTGGGTGCCCGCCGATTCGTAGGTCGAGCAGTCCACCGACTCGGTGATCCGGATCTCGTCGACTCGTTCGCACGAACCGCTGAGCACCATCCCGACCAGGTTCGTCATCCCGGGATGTGCGCCGCTGCCGAAGATCGTGGAATTGCCTTTCTCACAGGCCTTTCGGATGCGGTCAAGGTCCTCCGGCGACTGCTTGCCGCCGGTGATCCATGCCGCGCTTGAGCACACGTTGACGCCGGATTCGAGCAGCCGGGTCAACTCGTCGATGTTCGGCCACAGCGGGTTGTAACAACACGCGTCCGGCTCGAGGGCGAGCAGCGCGTCGATGTCGTTGGTGGCGGTGATGCCGGTGGGCTCGGGCCAACCGGACAACTCGGCGGCGTCGACGCCGACCTTGTCGGCCCCGTGCGCGTACACGCCGACGAGTTCCATGTCGTCGCGCCCGATGATCGCGTGCAGCGACCGCCGCCCGATGTTGCCGGTGGTCCACTGAATGACGCGCAAAGGGTTGCCCATTCGAGGCAATTTACATGTGTGTGCCGCCGTCGACGCGGACCTCGGTTCCGGTGACGAAATAGGCGTCCGACGACGCCAGCATCGCGACGACGGCGGCGACCGCGTCCGGTTTGGCGAACATCCCGCCGCCTTCGACCGGCAACAGCGGGGTGATCTTGCCGAACAGCGCGAAGTCGGCGTCGGCGGGCAGCCCTGGCCCGATGCTCTGCTTGGATTCGCCGACACCATCGGTCATTCCCGACGAAATCGACCCTGGCTGAACCGAATTGAACCGGACCCGGTCTTTGACGAATTCCAGCGCCAACGCGTGCGTCATGGCTTGGACGCCTGCCTTGGACGCCGCGTAGGCCGACATGTACGGATGCGAAAAGGACGCCGAGGTCGAGCTGAAGTTGACGACCGCGGGGTCGTTGCCCTCGCGCAGGGCAGGCAGTGCGGCGCGGGTCACCAGGAAGGTGCCGACGAGGTTGATCCGCAGCACCTGTTCGAAGTCGGCGAGCGTGGTGTCCAGGAAGTGCGCCGACCGCAAAATTCCGGCGGCGTTGACCAGGGCGTCCAGGCCGCCGAGTTGCCGCACCGCTTCCGCGACGCCGTCGGTGACCGACTCCTCGCTGGCGACGTCGATGACCACGGTGCTCAACCGGTCGCCGTGTGGTTCGGCTTTGGCGACGGTGTCCTTCAATCCCGCCTCGCTGATGTCGGCGGCGACCACCCGCCCACCCTCGTCGAGTATCCGCCGCACGGTCGCCTGCCCGATGCCGGATCCGCCGCCGGTGATCAGCACGCGACGGTCCGCGAATCGCTCGAGAGATGCCATGGTCAATTCCTCCTGGATGAGATTCGCGCCGCCATGTCGACTGCGGCGAGGTGGCTGAACAGCATTGACGCGCCGATGGGGATGCCGCCGCCGGGATAGACGGTGCCGCTGACCGTGGCCATGGTGTTGCCTGCGGCGTAGAGGCCGCGGATCGGGTTGCCGTCGGTGTCGAGCACGCGGGCATGGCTGTCGGTGACCAGTCCGCCCTTGGTGCCGAGGTCGGACAGGCCGAAAGCGGCGGCGTGGTAGGGCGCGGTGTCGATGGGCGCCATCGGAGACCGACCGCCAGAGAAGGCGCGGTCGTAGGCTTCATCCCCGCGGCCGAAGTCGTCGTCGACGCCCGCCGCGACGAATTCGTTGAACCGCTTTACGGTCTGCACCAAATTGTCGGCGTCCACACCGATTTTCTCGGCAAGCTCGTGCAGCGTATCCGCGGTGTGCCACAACCCCGCCTCGAGATAGCGTTGCGGCTCGACCATCGACACGTTGGTGGCCTTCACGGGCGGAACCGCGCCGTCGCGGTCGTCGTAGACCATCCAGAACGGTAACGTCATTGCGCCGCTGGACATCTGGTCGATGATCGCTTTACCGATCCGGTCGTAGGGCGCGGATTCGTTCACGAACCGCCTGCCGTCCTGATTGACGAAAATCCCGCCGGTGAACCACAGCGAGAACGCCGATCGTCCGTCCGGATGGCTGAAACCCGGTGACCACCACGCCTGGTCCATCAGGTCGACGGCCGCGCCTGCGGCCATTCCGGCCTCGAGTGCCAGTCCGACATTGGCCGGTGCGCCCATCGTGTCCCGCGCATCGCCGGGCACACCGAATCTCTGCCGTAGCCCGGGGTTGTTCTCGAAGCCGCCCGCGGCCAGAAGGACGCCGGCGCGGGCGCGGATCGCGCGGCGACGACCGTCTTGCTCCACGATGGCGCCTTCGACGCGGCCGTCGGTGGTCACCAACTCGACGAGAGGGGAGTTCAGGTGAACCGACGCGCGCGGATGGGACGTGATCGCGGACAGCAGGCGACCGATCAGTGCCCGCCCGCCGCTGAGGTATGTCGGCCGTGGGGCGCCTAGCCGTTCGGTGTCCAACGGGCCGCGTATCCGGTCGGCCAACTCGCCGAGGGCTTCGGCGCGAAGGGGTTTGCATACCGTGTGCCGCAACCCGTCGAGGCGGGCGTGCGGCAACCGGCCGTAGTAGTCCGGCCATGGCAGGACGTCGAACTCGAAGTGGTCGTCGGCTTCGAGGTAGGCGATGAGGTCGGCACCGCCGTAGACGTAGGCGCGTTGCAGTTCGATCGGGGTGCGGTCGCCGACTGCGGCGTGGAAGTACGCGAACGCGTCGTCGAGGGTGTCGTCGCTGCCCGCTCGGCGCAGCACCGGGTTGCAGGGAAACCACATGCCGCCGCCGCCGGAGTACGCGGTGGTGCCGCCGAACTGGTCGCTGGCCTCCATCACCATGACGGACAGTCCCTCACGCGCGGCCGTATAGGCGCCGACCAGCCCGCCACCGGACCCGGCAACGATCACGTCGGTGTCGTCGTCCCAGGTCGTCACCGCCTGGCTTCCTTCGGATGGATGAACACGCCCTCAGCTTGAACGGTGACGCCGTTCTCGTCAGCGATATGCCCGACGGCGAATATCTTCGCTCCGTCGACCCGATCGACGTGCGCCTGCGCGCGCAGCGGTTGTCCAAGCGGTGTGCCGCGTAGATAGCGCAGCGTCAGCGTGCCGGTGTACGCGGGCTTGCCCGGCAGATGGGCGGTCGCACCGAGGACGTGGTCGAGGATCAACGCGCAGATCCCGCCGTGGACTTGCCCAGGCGGGCCCTCGTAGGCGGCGCCGAGCGTGAACTCGGTGGACACCACGCCGTCGGCGTCGTGACGAATCGTCAAGGGCGGCGCGACCGGGTTGCGCAGGCCGACGACGACGTTGCCCCATGCGATGGATTGCCCGTCGGGTGAGCATTGCACGCCGAACGAGCCGGGCATCAGTGCGCCGCTCAATTGTGCTGTGGCCCAGTCGACCTTGTCCTTCACCGCCGCAACGGTCGTCTGATCCACCTCGGTCCGGATGGTGGCCTCGATCAGACGTCGCACCGATGCGGCGAGTTCGTGGGTGCTCACGCGAATCGACCGTAGCCGCGGCGGTAGAACAACAGCGGACGGCGGCGCTCGACTGTATGCAGACGTGACCTGCGCGACGACGATCGTGTGGTTGCCAGGCGCGCGTATCACCGACCAACTCGACGACGTGTGCGCCGGGCAGAACGACACATACGGCGAATCGAGAGACACCGACGTCATCGATTGGCAGGCGAAACCCAGCGGGCGATCGCCGATGTGCCCGGTGATCACGGCTACGCCGGTGCAGAAATGCCCCAGCACGGTCCGCAGCGTCGCCGAATCAGGTGCGTCGAGTCTCGCGCTGGTCATCCTTGCAGCGTGCAATGCGGTGCAAAGCGGGGACAACACCGCGTCCCGGCCAGTGGTGAGTGACGAATCGGCTGTGGCCTGTGTTGTTAATCTGACGAAGTGGCAGACGGCGGTCAACCGGGCAAGCCGAACTTGGCGGCGACCAGTTGGGCGCTGTTGGGCATGCTTTCGTATGAGTACGAGCTTTCTGGCTACGACATCCGCAAGTGGATCGACTGGAGCATGCGGTTCTTCTACGGGAGTCCGGCGTACAGCCAGATCTACTCCGAGCTGAAGAAGCTGGAGCAACTCGGATTGGTGACGTCGCGGGTCGAGAGCAGCGCAGGCATCCGCAATCGCAGGCTGTACAAGATCACCGACGCGGGTCTCGACGCCGTGACGCGGTGGGCGAATGAGGCGCCGCTTGATCCGCCCGTGCTCAAGCACACCCCGCTGCTACGAGTGACTTTCGGGCATCTCACCAACCCGGCCAGGCTGAAAGAGATTCTTCAGGAACACCTCGCCTACGCCGACGAGATGCATCGCAACGCGGCCAAGGACGCGAAGTGGGCCGGCGCGGACCCGTCGTGGGCTTACGCGCGAGTCGCGTTGCAGTGGGCCGAGCGTTATTACGCCAATGAGCGTGAACTGACGTTGAAGATGATCAAGGAACTCGACGAGGCGGAGGCAACCTTCCCGCACGCTGGTGACGGTGAGCCGGCGAAGATCCCTTGGCCCGCACCGGAATACTGGTACGAGATCGAGAAGAAGGCCGACGCCGACGATTCCGACTGATCATCTCCCGGCCGCGTCGAGAGCCGCAATGTAGCCGAACACCAAACCCTGCGCAATCGTCGCGCCCGCACCCGGATAAGTGGCCCCGAATGCGTTGGCTGCGGTGTTGCCGATCGCGTACAAGCCGTCGATCGCGGTGCCGTCCTCGCGCAGCACCCTGGCGCGCTCGTCGGCCCGCAGACCGCCGCAGGTGCCGAGGTCGCTGAGCACCATCTTCACCGCGTAGAACGGTCCTTGGTCGACGGCACGCAGATTCGGGTTCGGCATCACGGTCGGGTCGCCGTAATAGCGGTCATACGCACTTTGCCCGCGCCGGAAATCGGAATCCTCTCCAGCACGCGACATTTCGTTGAATCTGGCCACGGTGGCGGCGAATTGCTCAGCAGGAACGCCGATCAGGCGCCCCAGGTCCGCAATGGTGTCCGAGTGGTGCGCGATGCCCGCGTCGTACCACGCCTGCGGGATGCGCACACGCGGAATCAGTTCGGCACCGAAGACGTAGCTGTTGCGATACTTCTGGTCGAAAACGATCCACATGCTTTCCACCGGAGTGCCTGAGCGCTCCAGCCCTAAAAGCCGCTGTCCGAACGACATGTAGTCGGTTGCCTCGTTCACGAACCGCTTGCCGCTCTGGTCGACGATCAGTGAGCCGGGTAGCGACCGTTCGGCCAGCATCACCACGGGCGCTCCGGCGGGCAGGGGCGCCACGGCCGGGAACCACCACGCCTGGTCCATGAGATCGATTGCGGCACCGACCTCTTGGGCCGTTCGGATGGCGTCACCGGTATTGGTCTCGGCACCGAGACTCATGTGCTCGCCCAGCGATTCGGACTGGAATTTCCATCGCATGTCCATGCTGTGGTCGAAACCGCCTGCGGCGAGCACAACCCCACGTCGCGCCGTCACGGTGATCTCCCGTCCGCCCTGCGCGACGACTGCCCCGGTGATCTTGGTGCCTTCAGAGGTCAAGCGCACCAACGCCGAATCCGTCCATACCGGGATGCCCGCCCGCAGTACGCCCGCGAACATGCCTGCGGCCAGCGCCTGCCCGCCTGCGGCATAGCGCCTGCCCAGCAGCAGGCCGCCGACGCCCTGGCCCAACCGCTTTGCGATGGTCGGAAGACCCTTGTGCGGCACCCGGGCCATCAAGTTCATCCACCGGTAGTCCGCTCCCGTCGTCGGCATCGGGATCGATGCCTTCATCAGGCCTTGACGCAGCTTCGATCGGTATTGTCCGAGCACCGATGTGTTGAACGGCTTGCATTCGCAGGTGCGCCCAGCGGCGGTTCCACCTGGCTGTTCGGGGTGATAGTCGGAGTAGTCCCGCGCCCACATGAAACGCATCGGTGTGGTGCGGGTCAGCATCGCGACCGTCTCAACGAGATGCGCGAGGAACGCTGCGTAGCGTCGCGGTGGTGCCGTGGTGCCGACGACAGACTCGAGGTATGTACCGGCACTTGCCATCGTGTCGCCGGCGCCGCTCTCTTCGAGGATCGGGCTCGCGGGGAGCCACAGCGCGCCGCCGGACCGGGCGGTTGACCCGCCGACGTACGACGATTTCTCGACGATCAGCACCGACAAGCCCCGTTCGGCGGCCGCCAGTGCCGCAGCCATGCCTGTGCCAGAGCCGACGACGAGCAAATCAACCGTGGTGTCGCGGACAGGTGAGTCGGCTGGGATGGCCGCGGGGTGAGCAGTCGTCACGAGTTTCGACAGTAGGTCGCAAAATTGGCGCTGCGGTGGCTTTTTCCCTGCCAGCGGGACGATCGGTCCCGCAACCGGTGTCACGGTTGTAGAACAAGGTCATGACGTTGCAGTCAGGTATCGACGAAATTCGGCACATCGAAGCCGACGCTGCTCCGGCGAGATTCGCCCGAGGCTGGCACTGTCTAGGGCTGACCAGGGATTTCGGTGACGGCAAGCCTCACGCGATTCACGCGTTCGGAACGAAGCTGGTGGTTTTCCGAAGCGGGGACGGCCGGATCAATGTCCTCGACGGCTATTGCAGGCACATGGGCGGCGACTTGACCCAGGGGGAGGTCAAGGGCGACGAAATCGCGTGCCCGTTCCACGACTGGCGCTGGGGCGGTGACGGTCGCTGCAAGAAGGTGCCCTACAGCAAGCGGGTACCGAAACTGGCCCGCACCGCGACCTGGACCACGCTCGAACAGGATGGGATGTTGTTCGTGTGGAACGACCCCGAGCGCAAGCCACCGCCGCCGGACGTGACCATCCCGCGGATCGAGGGCGCAACCAGCGACGAGTGGACCGACTGGCACTGGTACACCACCGTCGTCAACACCAACTGTCGCGAGATCATCGACAACGTCGTCGACATGGCGCACTTCTTCTACATTCACGGATCCCTGCCGACGCACTTCAAGAACATCTTCGAAGGCCAGGTCGCAACCCAGTACATGAACAGCGCAGGTCGGCCCGATATCGGCGAGCCCGGGGCGACGCGGATGCTCGGAACCACATCGGTGGCATCGTATTTCGGGCCGTCGTTCATGATCGACGACCTCACCTACCACTACGAGGACGTCGATCACAAGACGATCCTGATCAACTGCCACTATCCGATCGACGCGAATTCCTTTGTGTTGCAATACGGCATCATCGTCAAGAAGTCGGCTGCGTTGCCGGAGGACCTCGCGATGGACACCGCGATCGGTCTCGGCGATTTCGTCAGGATGGGTTTCGAGCAGGACGTCGAGATTTGGAAGAACAAGGCGCGCATCGACAATCCGCTGCTGTGCGAGGAAGACGGGCCTGTCTATCAGCTCCGGCGGTGGTATGAGCAGTTCTACGTTGACGTCGCAGATGTGGCGCCGGACATGGTTGACCGCTTCGAGTATGAACTCGACACCACCAGCCCGAACGAAGAATGGATGAAGGTGGTCAACGCCAACCTTGCCGCGAGGACGGCCGCGGGAACCACCTGATGACCGTCCGGCCCGACAATCGGTACGCCGACTCCCCGATGGTGCCGGTGGCATGCCACCGCTGCGGAGCATGCGTACTGGTGCGCAAGAGCAGCTGGAACCAGACCAGCGTGCAATGGACCGCCGAGGCGTCCGGACGCTGCCTGGAACGTCGTGAGGCGGACAACCTCGCAGCGCATTCGGCGCGGGGCCTGTTCCTTGGCTGCTCGGCGCTGAGTGAGTCGATCGTCGGCGCCGTCCGCCACGGCGAATTACCGGTAGTGGATGAGACCGCGGCGGTGACGACGTAGCTTCGAACCCGTGAAGCGTGTTGCGCTGGTCACCGGCGCGAGCCGTGGCGCGGGACGCGGCATCGCCGCGGCGCTCGTCGCCGACGGCTGGCTGGTGTATCTGACCGGCAGAACGGCGACCGACCCTGGCGACGGCGGAATCGCGGTGCCTGTCGATCACACCGACGACCGCGCGGTTGGCGAACTCTTCGAGCGAATCGAAGCCGAAAGCGGGCGGCTTGATCTGTTGGTGAACAACGCGGCGGCCATCCACGACGATCTGACGAATCCAAAACCGTTCTGGCGCAAGTCGCTCGAACTGGGTGACGTGCTCGATGTAGGGCTGCGTTCGGCCTACGTGGCGGCCTGGCACGCCGCGCCGCTGCTGGTACGCCAGGACCGCGGCCTGATCGTGTTCACTTCCTCGCCTGGATCGGTCTGTTACATGCACGGTCCCGCTTACGGCGCCCAGAAGGCGGGCGTGGACAAGATGGCCGCCGACATGGCCGTCGACTTCCGCGACACCGGCGTCGCCACCGTGTCGATCTGGATGGGCATCCTGCTGACCGAACGGTTTCGCGATGCGTTCGCCGGCCATCCTGACGCGCTCGCCGAGACCGCCAAGCACGCCGAGACCCCGGATTTCACAGGGCATTTGATCAACGCGTTGTACCACGATCCGGGTCTTGCCGAGCTGTCGGGGCATACGGTGATCGGGGCGGAGCTGGCGCTGCGCTACGGCATCACCGACGAGGACGGTCGGCAACCTCCGTCGCACCGGGAGATGCTTGGCGCGCCGCGGGAACCGAGTTCGGTGGTCGTGCGGTGACGGTCAGGTCAGCTCGAACGCGCTGAGCGGAGCCTCCTCGGGATACCCGGCAGGCCCGCCGAGGTCATAGGCGGCGTTGAGGGTCCCGATGAACTCCGCGTCATGCAGCGGGTCACTGGGCATCGCAAGCTTCAGTCCCTTGGAGTTGACGTCGTTGACCATCGTCTCGATGGCCCGTTCGATCGTCAGGTCGTCGGTGCCGTCCATGTTCTTCTTCAGCTCGTCGAGATCGGCGAACACCTCAGCCGACCAGTGCACCAGGAAACGCAGTTCGTCGGTGTGATGCCGCGCGATCACGTCGTCGCCGTTCTTGAGCAGCCAGTGATCACGGTCGGCGGGGTCACCGGTGAACACCGTGTCGAAGGCGAGGCCAGCCGGAACCTGTTGGTCCAGTGGGCCGTTCGCCTCACCGCGGTGCACCATCATTTCGTTCTGCACCACTACGCCGCGGTTGTTGATCGGCGGCAAGACGCGCTCGGGGGCCTTCAGCGGGCCATCAGGCCAGTAGGTGAAACCGCTGCCCTCGTCGAGTGAGAACCACGTGATCACCTGCGCCATCTTGATCAGGTAATCGTTGAACAAGCCGGACTTGCCCATCACGCTGCACAGCCAGGTCGGTGCGTTCTCGTGGCGCACGCCGCGGAAGCTCGGCGAGTCGAGATGGCCTGGGTCGCGGTTGGCGCACGGGCCGTTGATGTTGAACAGCATCAGTTCCGGCTTGGCGTACTGGGCGCCCCAGTAGCTCTTGGCCATGTTCAAAAACGATTCGTTGTAGAACACGTCGTGCAGTTCGGGATAGAGCACGGCGCCGTAGTTGGCGAGATATCCGCGAAAGGTCGGGGTGAGGAACAGATCCAGCGAGGGCTCGAATCCGTCGGGGAACATGCCGCTCATCGTGGCCATCAATTCTTCGGCCGACGCGAAGTGCTGGGCGATGATCAGCTTCCACGGGCCCTGAGTGCGGACGACTTCGAGCAGTCGCTGCTTTTGGTCCTCGGTGTAGACGTTGTCGATCTCCCGGGGCGGCGCGGCGGGCCGCAACACGTCGGAAAGCTCCATGCGCCGCTCGTCGGTGAGCATCAATCGTCTCCTTACTGGCAGGTCCGGTTGCTTCGATTGTGGTGCGCGTCCGTTGCTGCTGCGCCCGCCGTGTCCGGTGATCGGGACGCTAAAGCGGCACGGGATGGTCGAATTTCGCCCGAAGAAGCCCGCACACCTCGGCGATGGCCAGCCTGCCCCGTGCGGTGGCGTCGGAGCGCATCAGGAAACCGTGGTACATGCCGGGGTAACGGGTGAGGGTGGTCTGCACCCGTGCGTCGCGCAGTCGTGTCGCGTAGCGCTCACCCCAGTCGCGGATCGGGTCGCATTCGCCGATGACGACGATCGCCGGTGGCAGCGCGGTCAGATCGGTGGCGTAGGCGGGCACCCGGTAGGGGTCGTGCGGCGCGCCCGCGCCGCTGTCGGCGAGGTCGTGCATGTAGTTGATGTCGTCGACGGAGAGCATCGGTGCATCGGCCATCGCTGTGATCGACGGCGCGGCCATGTCGCGATCCAGCCCGGGGTACATCAGCACCTGACAGCAGATGTCCGGCCCGTCGTGGTCGCGGGCGGCCAACGCCACCGCCGCGGCCAGCGAGCCGCCTGCGCTGTCGCCGACGACAGCCAACCGGGCGGGGTCGACGCCGAGCGCGTCGGCGTTGTCGGCGACCCATGCGGTCGCCGAGTAGGCGTCGTCGAACTGTGCGGGCGGCGGATTCTCCGGTGCGAGTCGGTAATCGACGGACACCACGGTGGCGTTGCTCAGCGCCGCCAGTGTCCGGGCGAGTGGCTCGAATGAGTGGTTGGAGCCCAGAACCATCCCGCCGCCGTGGAAGTAGAGCAGCACAGGGGCCTTGGCCTGTGCGGTGGGGCGGTAGATGCGCAATGGAATGGGCCCTGCCGGGCCTGGCGCCGCGCAGTCCTCGACGACGGCCATCGCGGGCATCGCATCGGGCAGGGGAGCGGCCTCGATCGCCTGCCGGACGGCCGCGAGCCCCCGCTGTCGCATCGGGGGGACGACTCCGAAGGACGCGACGCGCGCGGCGGCGTCGGGGTCGAGGCTCATTGGTCGGCCGGTTCGAACCGAGGGCCGGTGCGCAACGCCGGAGGCCGTTGGGAGACAAGGACTTCGGCGCGCTCGACCATCGCTGATCCGACGTACTCCGGCTGGGTCAACAGGTAGAACCGCCCTTCGGCGGCCTGTTCGAAGACGACCTCGGCGGCGGCGAGGGGGTCCATCGCGCTTGCTTTGATGTCGAGCATGGCCTCGCGCTGGGACTCGGCGGCGGCGGTGTCGCCGTCGCTGACGCCGCCCGCGGTTTCGAAGATGTTGGACACCACTGCGCCAGGCAGCACGGCCTGCACGTGAATGTGCCGGTGCCCGGCATGCTGGATCTCGAGGTGCAGACACTCGGTGAGCGCGAGGACAGCGTGCTTGCTCATGATGTACGGCGCCTGCAGCGGCACCACGGCGACGCCGCCGATCGACGACAGATTCCACACCCAGGCCGGCGTGCCCGCCTCGATCATCCCCGGCAGGAACGCGCGGACGCCGTGGAAGACGCCGCTGACGTTGATGTCGACAACGCGATTCCAGTTCCCGACGGGGGTGTCCCACAGGTATCCGAATTGCTCGACACCGGCGTTGTTGACAAGCAGCCGGACCCCACCGAACTCGCGACGGACGCGGTCGGCGAGGTCGGCCACTGCCTCGGCAGCTCGGACGTCGCACACGGCGTCCACGGCTGAGCCGCCAGCGCTCTGCAATTCGTCGCGCAACCCCGCGACCGAGTCCGCGTCGATATCGGCGAGCACGACCGTCATGCCCAGCGCGGTTGCGTGCCGGGCCAACCCGGCGCCGATGCCGGCACCGGCGCCGGTGATGACGGCGACGCCGCCGCCGAAGGTGTCGCGGGCGTTCATTCGCTCAGGAACTCGACGCGGTCGCGTTCTTCGCCGCGCTGCACTCGGCGAACGGAACCGAATCCTCGGCGTCGAGCAGCACCGTCATCGATGTGAACACCAGGCCGTGTTCCGCCCGCCGGATGCCGACATCGACGACACCACTCGATACGTCGAACGGGATGTTGTTGGTGACTTGGTTGACGTACAGGTAGAAGCGGGCCTTGGTGATATCCCCGTCGACACCGGTGCGGAAGATGTTGGTCGCGTGATGGCGCAGCGGATAAGGGTTTTCGTTGCGGTGCTGGGTGAGCCACGCCAGCGTTTCCGCGCCGCCGGTCAATTCGGCGGCGAGCAACTCCTCGAATGGGCAGTCGCCGGAGTCCGAGCGGCTGAGGTAAGCCATCTCGTCGCCGATGCGCACTGCCAACTCGTCGAAGTGGCCCTGGTCGTAGTGGTACCAGAAGCCCGCAATGAACTCCTGGATCTCGGGCAGCGTGATCTCGTCGCTCATGCATCGAGTCAACCGCCGTACGGTGCCCCCCGGCACAGCGGTGCCCGGTCAGTGGAACATGTTCTGTTCGGTGCCGAACTGGGTGCGCAGGTCGCGTTTCAGAAGTTTGCCGCTGGGGTTCTTCGGCAAGGCTTCGACGAAGAACACCTGCTTGGGTGTTTTGTAGCCTGCCAAGTGGCTGCGGCAGTGGGCGATCAGCTCATCGGCGGTCGGGCAGGCGCCGTCGCGTGTGACCACCGCCGCCACCACGGCCTCCACCCAGACCGGGTGGTAGACACCGAAAACCGCGACTTCCTGCACCGCGGTGTGCTGGTAGAGGACCTCTTCGACCTCCCGGCTCGCGACGTTCTCGCCGCCGGTTTTGATCATGTCTTTCTTGCGGTCCACCACGTGCAGCAGCCCGAACTCGTCGTAATAGCCGAGATCTCCAGAGTGAAACCAGCCGCCACGAAACGCTTCGGCGGTGCGCGCGGGGTCGTCGAGGTAACCCAGCATCAGGTGTGGGCCGCGGTGCGCGATCTCGCCGACGGTGCCATTACCGACGGGCGAATCGGTCTCGTCGAGGATGACGGTTTCGACGTTGATCGCGGGCCGTCCCGCCGCGCCGGCATGGTCGCGCTGCTCCTTCGGACCGAGCACGCTTGCCAACGGGGCCATCTCGGTCTGCCCGTAGAAGTTCCACAACTGCAAGTCCGGTAGCCGGTCGCGGATCTCGTGCAGAATTTCGGCGGGCATTGCGGACGCGCCGTAGTATCCCTTTCGCAGGCTACTCAGGTCGACCTGGTCGAACACCGGCGAGCGCAACAAAGAGATCCAGACCGTAGGTGGCGCAAAATAATTCGTGACCGCGTGCGTCTCAATGCTGCGCAGGATCACGTTGGGCTCCGGGCGGGGAACGATGATGCTCGTCGCCCCGAGATAGATATCGGTGGCCAGGAAGTTGTCCAATTGCGCGCAGTGGTAGAGCGGCATCGAATGAATTTCTACGTCGTCGGCTGACATCGCTCCCGCCACGATCGTGCTCACATAGTTGGACATCAGACTGCGGCTGGAGTGCATCACGCCCTTCGGACGAGACTCCGTGCCGCTCGTGTACATCAGTCGCAGCAACTGATCGTCAGCGACATCGAGCTCAGGCGGGGCAGTGGTGGTGGCGAGCCACAGCGCGAAGTCATCCCAGCCGTATGGTGCTCCATTGCCGCCGGAGGTGAGCGCCACTTTCGTGAGTGCCGACCCATTGCGGGTCACTGCCTGCTCGGCAGTGGGGATCAGCTCGTCTTCGACGATGAATCCGCCGACTCGGCTGTGCCCGAGTATGTAGGCGACCTCCTCGGGGGTCAACATGAAGTTGATCGGTACGAGCACCACCGCCGCCCTGGCAGTGGCGAACGCCAGCACTGCGTATTGCCAGCAATTGTGCGCCAGCAGGGCGATTCGATCACCAGGCGCAAAACCGTTGTCCCGCAAGGCCGCCGCCGCGCGGTCGACGAGATGGTCGAATTCGGCGAACGTCAGCGTGAGATCGCCGTCGACGATCGCGGTCTTGTTCGGATATCGACGTGCGGAGCGTCGTGGAATGTCGCCCAGCGAGTGGCCGCGGACCTTCACGTTGTCGCCCTTTACCGGTTCGGCACGAGGTCGAGGTCCCGCCCGATGATCTCGCGCATGATCTCGGATGTGCCGCCGTATACCCGGGTGACGCGGGCGTCGATGGCTGAGCGGGCGATCGGGTATTCGCTCATGTAGCCATACCCGCCGAACAGTTGTTGGCACGCATCGAGGCAGCGAAACTCCATCTCGGTCGCCCACAGCTTGGCCTTGGCGGCATCGGCAGGTGTAAGTCGTCCGGCGTTGAGCTCGACGACGCATCGGTCGATGAAGGCTTCGGCGACTGACACCTCGGTGGCCGCATCCGCGAGTGCGAACCGGGTGTTCTGCAGGGCGCCGATCGGCTTGCCGAACGCTTTGCGCTCTCGTACGTAGTCGACGGTCCAGCCGAGCGCGGCACGGGCACGCGCAAGACTGCCAACAGCGATCTGCATACGTTCCTGCGGAAGGTTTTTCATCATGTAGTCGAATCCGTGGCCAACGTCTCCCAGCACATTGGCCTTCGGCACCTTCACGTCGGTGAACGTCAACTCCGAGGTGTCCTGGCAGTGCAGGCCCAACTTGTCGAGGTTGCGGCCCCTCTCGAACCCGGGCATGCCGCGTTCGAGCGCCATCAGGGTCAGGCCGCGGTGACGCTCGGGCGATGTGCGGACGGCGGTGATCACCAGATCGGCGTTCTGCCCGTTGGTGATGAAGGTCTTCGCGCCGTTGACCACGAAATGGTCGCCGGCGTCGACGGCGGAGGTGCGGATACCTGCGATGTCGGATCCGGCTCCAGGTTCGGTCATGCCGATGGCCGCAATCAGCTCGCCGCGCACGAAGCCAGCAAGCCAACGCGCCTGCTGTTCGGGTGTGGTCAGGTCGGCCAGGTACGGAAGGCAGATGTCGTTGTGAACAGCGAAAGCCAGGCCGACGCCCCCGCAGTCGGCGTCCATGAAGGCCTCGATCAGGGCCTGGTTGTAGCGGAAATCGCGGGCGCCGACGCCGCCGAAGCGTTCGTCTGCTGCAAAGCCGAGCAACCCAACGGCACCGGCCTTGAGAAAGGCCTCCCGCGCAATGATGCCGTCCGCCTCCCAGTCGGCGATGTACGGCGCGATCTCCTTGACCGCGAAATCCCCTGCCAGCTCTGCGAACGCATGGTGGTCTGAGTCGTAGTGCACCCGGCGCATCACCAAAGCGTAGGCACCCGTGCAGGGCCGAAAGGACACGTGTCCCGCTCAGTAGACAACCCCGACGATGACCGTCGCGCGCTGTCCGATACTCGCTTGTCGTGACGACCGATCCTGATGAGCTGCGGGCCCATCTGCACGATGCCGATCCCGGTGTGCTCGTTGCGGTGTTGGCGCAATTGACTGGTGACGCCTCGGTGATCGATCGGTTCGGCCCTGCGATCTCCTACGTGCCCGACCCGCCGGAGCGCGCAGCGGTCACCGACCCCGAAACAGCAGAGGCGCTCGCGGCCGCGGTCATCGAGGCGCTACAGGCGCCTCGAGCAGCCTGCGCGGCCGACAACCGCGAAATGTTCATCCGACTGCTGCCAGTGGCACTGGGTTCAGACGTCGACGACGAGCACGTCGATCTGCTGCTCGAGCAGGGCGGCTTTCATCTGTCGCAGCCGACCTTGCCGCGCACCGTGCCCATCCCCGACACCGTGAACGTCGCGATCGTCGGAGCGGGCCTCGCGGGCATCGTCACTGCGCTGGCGGCGGCTGACGCCGGTGTCGCTTACCAGATCTTCGATCGGAATGTCGAAGTCGGCGGCACCTGGTTGACCACTGTCTACCCCGGCATCGGCGTGGATACCCCATCGGCCTACTACTCGCTGTCCCGCGAGGTGAACCCGGACTGGTCCAGCTACTACCCGCAGGGCGCGGAGTACCAGGCGTATCTGGTGGCGCTGGCCGACAAGCACGGGCTGCGCGAACACACCCGGTTCCGCACCGAGGTCGAGGTCTTGTGGTGGGACGAGGACCGCAGGCAGTGGCAGATCCACTCGGTGGACGGCGACGGCAACCGCGACGTCAGCTACGCGAGCGTCGTCGTGACCGCGGCGGGCTACCTCAACCGGCCGCGCTGGCCGGAGCTGCCCGGCCGGGACACGTTCGGGGGCATCAGCATTCACTCGGCGCGATGGGATCCGTCCGTGGACCTGGCCGGTAAGCGGGTCGCGATCGTCGGGGCCGGCTGCACCGCCGTGCAGATCGTCGACGCCTGTGTCGACGAGGTCGAGCACATGACGGTGTTCCAGCGCCAACCGCACTGGGTGGCGCCGCGTAAGCGGCTGACAGACGACGTGCCCGAGCACCGTCGCTATCTGGGCAGGCACCTACCGTATTACGCGAACTGGCACCGGCTGAAGTCCTATTGGGGCACCGCTGACAACAACTATCCGATCATCCTGCGCGACCCCGAATGGGCGGAGGACCACCTGTCGATCTCAGCTGCCAATGACGTGCTGCTGCAGATGTGTCTGGACTACATCGACCGGACCTTCGGTGCCGGAACGGAATTGGCGAAGAAGATGACCCCGGACTTCGCGCCATACGGCAAGCGCATCATCCGCGATCCCGGCGGCTACTACGCCGCCCTGACCCGAGAGCACGTCGATGTGGAAGCCGGCGAGCCCGCCGCGGTCAACGCCGACGGCATCGTCACCGCCGACGGCAGACAACTCGACCTCGACGTGATCATCTACGCCACCGGATACCACCTCGACTTCCTCTCGACGGTGGACATTCGCGGTCGCAATGACAAGAAGTTGACCGAGGAGTGGGGAAACAACCCGCGCTCTTATCGCGGCGGCACGGTTCCCGGATTTCCGAACCTGTTCATCAACTCAGCGCCCAACTACAGTCCCGGACACGGTGCGGGAGCGAACTTCTCGATGGAGGTGATGGCCCACTACGTGATCGAGTGTCTGCAGTTGATGGCGCTGCGCGGCGCGACGACGCTGGAAGTCACGCAGCAGGCCTACGACGACTATGTGGCCGGGATCGATGAGGCGATGGCGGGCACCGTGTGGTGTCACACGCCGAATGCGCACACGTACTACCGCTCCGGTTCGGGCCGGGTGGTGGTGGCCACCCCATACCGGTTGGTGGACATGTGGCAGCAGCATCGCGCGCCGATCGAAGAACACTTCATCCTGCAATGAGTGGAAAGCTGGCCGGCAAAACGGCTTTGGTGACCGGAAGCAGTCGGGGCATCGGCCGGGCGATTGCGCAGCGATTTGCGGCAGAGGGCGCGACGGTCGTCGTGACCGCACGTGCCTTCGAACCGTCCCCATCGGTGCGGGCGGGGTCGGCGCTGGCGATTCCGGGCACCATCGGCGAGACGGTCGAACTGATCGAGAGGGCCGGGGGGACCGCATTCGCTGTTGCTGCGGATCTGGAGGACGCCGACCAACGTGAGCGTCTGGTGGATGAGGTGCTCGACCGGACGGGCCGGATCGACATCCTGGTCAACAACGCAGGATTCGCCGATTACCGCATCGTCGAGGACATGTCGATGGACACGTTCGACCGCACAGTCGAGCATTACCTGCGCACCCCGTTCGTGCTCACCAGAGCAGCGGTGCCGCACATGCGCGAACAAGGCGCAGGCTGGATCGTCAACATCGGCTCCGTGACCGGCATCGCGCCGGTGCGCCCGTACCGCGAGTACAACAAGTCATCCGGTGACGTGATCTACGCGTCGGTGAAGGCCGCGCTCCATCGGTTCACCCAGGGGGTTGCCGCCGAATTGCTGGATGCAAACATCGCCGTCAACTGTGTCGGTCCGTCCACCGCCGTGCGCACTCCTGGTGCCTCTCAACTGATTCCGGATACCTTTCCGACCGAGCCCGTCGAGTACCTCGCGGAGACCGTGCTGGCGATGTGTCACCTTCCCGCCGCCGAGCGTACCGGCCTTGTGGCGTTCAGCCTGCACTATCCGTGGTCACAGAAGCTGCCCGTGCACAGTCTCGACGGTTCCTCGGTGCTGCCGCCGCTGGAACCGCCTACGGCTGTCAACCCCAACATCCTGCCCGACGGGCTCTAGCGCAGAACCGTTGTCTCGCAATGGCAGAAGCTATGGCAGACCCGATCGCGAACAACGACGTCCGGACATTCGGGGTCGAACCAGCGGTCGATCACCGCCCAGTGGATCGGGTGCATGAGGTAGGGGCCCATCAGCCCGCCGACGTCGGTGAACTCCTGCTCGAAGACGTGCGTCCACGGAGTCGTTCCCACCGGATCGTCGACCCTGCTCAACTGCCAGGCGGTGATGGTGTTCACGTACCGCGGCATCAGCCGCAATTCGTCCTCGAACCGACCGACGATGTCCGTGTCTGCGGCGGGATCCACCCGCAGTAGCAGCGACCGGTATACGGTGCCTGCCTCGGCGCCGCTACAAGAAGCGGTGCCCGAGTAGCACGCGCCGTTTACGCGGGTGATCGAGGGATCGGTCAGCATCGCGGCGAAATCTGTTTCGACGGACCGCCATTGGTCTTCGCCGTTGAAGCGCAGGTGCATCAGGATGTCGCCGCCGTTGCGGACGCCCGGCAGCGTCGGCGCGACGAGCTGGTGCCGGGCTCCAGTGGCGGCGGCCGCGGCCCGCGCGGTGGTGAGCACCCGGTCACGGTCGACCTCGACGACGTCGAGCAGCCGGGTGACGCTATACATCGCAGAGCCGGTCGACGTCGTCCGCGGCGGCGGCCACGCTGCGGATGCGGTCGGACACGAGTTCGCCGATGCCGTCCCACCACGGCCCGAGGGTGGGGTCGGGGCGACCCTGCCAGGTCATCTCCCACCACGCCTGCGCGCTCGGCAGTGACCAGGTGATGGTCACCGTGTTCGACTGATCGTCGAACCAGATCGGTGGGCTGACCAACACGTCTCGAAGCGTCATGCCGCGAGCGCGCGCGCCGGGGGCGTATTCGGTGAGGTAGGTGTCGACGAACGCCCTGGCGCATCCGGGCCGGGTCACCACCCGGTCGACGACGAACACCGCACCCTCAGCCATGAGCCGAGGTTAGAGACCCAGTCGAGCGTGACGGACCAGCCTTCCCGGCCATCGGGAGGACGCCTTGGGCCTTGGCCCCGGTCGGGTGACGCTGTGGGAATGCGTTCAGCGTCGCCGGATCCATTCGGTCCCGTCGAACTCGGTCCATTGACCCTGCGTAACTGTGTGATCAAGGCCGCGACGTCGGAGGGACGCTCGCCCGACGGGTTCGTCACCGACGATCTGATCGAGTTCCACCGCGCCTTCGCCGCAAGCGGAGTCGGCCTGACCACCGTGGCGTACTGCTGCGTCTCGCGCGAGGGGGCCAGTGCGCCGGGGCAGATCGTGATGAGCCGTGGCGCGTTGCCGGGTCTGCGGAGGCTCACCGACGCCGTCCACGATGCGGGCGCGGCGATCTCCGCTCAGCTGGGACATGCCGGAGTGGTGGCGCCCAAGAAGCTGACCGGTGTCACCGCCGTCGCGCCAAGCCGGTTCATCAACCCGACGTCGTTCGCATACTGCCGGGAGATCAGCCCTGATGGGATTCACGCGGTCATCGAGCAGTTCGGCGCCGCGGCGCAGGTCGCGATCGACGCCGGATTCGACGCTGTGGAACTGCATTTCGGGCATCTGTACCTTCCGAGCTCATTTTTGAGCCCGCTCATCAACCGCCGCAAGGACGGCTACGGCGGTTCGATCGAGAATCGGTCACGACTGGTGCGTGAGATCGCCGACCGGGTACGCGAGGTCGTCGGCACGCAGATCGCGGTCATCGCGAAGCTCAACATGGACGACGGGCTGCCAGGGGGCATCTGGATTGACGAGGCGTTGCGCACCGCACAGTTGCTCGACACCGACGGCACCCTGGATGCGCTCGAATTAACCCAGGGCTCGTCGGTTTACAAGCCGATGTACCTGTTTCGTGGTGACGTGCCGGTCAGGGAATTCGCAAAGGTGATGCCGCCGGCGCTGCGCCCTGGCGTCCGGCTGGCAGGCAAACGCATGATGGGAAGCTACCCGTACCGCGACCTCTACATGCTCGACGCGGCAAGGCAATTCGTCCCCGTCGTCGCCAACACCAAGCTGATTCTGCTAAGAGGCATCACCAACCGCGAGCATCTGCAGAGGGGGCTGCATGAGGGTTTCGACTTGGTGGCCATGGGACGCGCATTACTGCGGGAGCCGGATCTGGTGAACAAGATGGTCGCCGATGCCGGCACCCGAAGCCGCTGCACCCACAACAACAAATGTATGGTCACCGTCTTCGGGCGGACACACTGTGTGCTCGACCCCGCTCAGCGGTACGGCCCGGCAGCGCCGAATGGTGTGCCGGTCCTACCGGTGGAGCAGTCGGGCTAGTTCAGCGCAGGCCCGCCTTCGGGCGTGATGGGCAATGTCGAGCGTCGGATCGTCATGAACCCGTGCACGCCGCCCTCGTAATGGCAGCGTGCGGTCGACACGCCCGCCGCAGTCAGAGCTTCGGTGTATGCGAGGCCTTCGTCGCGCAGTGGATCGTGGCCTGCGAGCACCACAACGGCAGGGGGCAACCCGGCCAGGTCGGCGTGAAGCGGTGAGGCGTAGGGACTTCTGCGGTCGAGATGCGACGGCACGTATTGATCCCAGTACCACTGCAGCGCCGGCTTCGGGTTGTAGAAGCCCTCGCCGAACCGGCGGTAGGAGTCGGCGTCGAAGTCGGCGGCGATCACCGGATAGAGCAGCAGTTGACCGGCGAGAGCGGTCCCGCCGCGGTCTCGCATCATCAGCGCGGTGACGGCCGCCAGGTTCCCGCCAGCGCTGTCGCCGCCCACCGCGACGCGCCGGGGGTCACCGCCGAACGTGTCTGCGTTGTGTGTCGCCCATCGGCTGACGGTGAAGACGTCTTCTGCCGCGGCAGGCCATTGATGCTCCGGTGCCAGGCGGTAGTCGACGGAAACAACAACGGCGGGAATCAGATTGGCGATGTTGCGGCAGAGGCCGTCATGGCTGTCGAGATCGCAGAACACGAAGCCGCCGCCGTGGGCGTACACCAGCACCGGCAGTGGTGCCACATCCGATGCGGGCCGATATACGCGCACCGCGATATCGCCTCCTGGACCCCGTACCGACTCGTCGCGCACCTCTGCGACGGGTTCGGGTTGGCTCGGTGCGACGAACCGCGAGCGGATCGTCGCTCTTGCCTCGGCACCCGTCATGGTGTGCACCGGTGGGAACCCGGCGTCCAGCGCCTCGATGAGGTCGGCGATCTGTGGGTCCAAGCTCACGTTTTGAATCACGCGTATTGCAACGCGGCCGAATCGAGGACCGGGCGCACTGCGGGTCCGCCGCGCAACGGACGTACTTGCTGCAGTGTCGGCGCCACCCGCTGTGGCCCGTCCTCGACGTTGCGCCAGACTCCCATCGCCGTCATCCGTACGCGCGCGACAAGGCGCTGATCGAACGTCATCCGACTCATCGGCCCGCACACCGACACCGCCGCAACTGCTTCTCCCGGTCCACCGATCGGCGCTGCGACACAACCGAATCCGGGCAGCGACTCCTCGCGTTCGTACGCCACGCCGTGTGCGCGAACCCTGGTCAGCTCAGCGCCCAGCTGTGCAGGGGTGCCGATCGAGTACTTCGTCCTACGCGTGGCCAAATCGACCATGTCGGCGTCTTCGGTGTAGGCAAGCATCGCCTTGCCGACGGCAGTGCAGTGAGCCGGCTGACGTCCTCCGACGCGAGTGGGGATCGCGGCGGCCATCCGGTCGCCGATCTTCTCTAGATACACGACGTCGGCGCCGTCCAGCACGGCCAGGTGCACGACGAGCCCGGTAGCGCGGTGCAGGTCGTGCAGAAGCGGGGTCGCCGCGCGGTGCAACCGGTCCTGGTGCACCGCCAGCGATCCGAGCTCGACAAGTCGCATGCCGAGTTCGTAGTCGCGGCCGCTGCGGCGCAGCCAGCGCAGCTGCACCAGCCGCTCGAGCATCCGATGCGCAGACGACCGGGGCAGGCCGGTCCTGCGCACAATCTGCGCCAGAGTCAGCCGACCGGGCCCATCGAAGGCGTCCAACACCAGCGACACCCGATCGATGACGGCACTCGGAGTGGGGGAATCGGCGGTCACGGTCAAGGCGCCTCCTTGCGACTGAACTTTCATGTAGGCATATGCCTATTAGTAATATGGCTATTAGTAGCACACCGTGTGGGCCGTGTCACACGGACGCGACAAATTGACCCAGCGCACGTCGAAGGACAGCGCTGAGCTGGGGGAATGCGACGAGGGGGGAGGGGTCAGCCTTTGGCGGCGCTGCGGCCGGCGCGGCGACCGTAGAAGCTGCTGTCGCCAAGGGAGATGCCGCTCGCATAGCCCCATGCCGCCAGGCCCGCTGTGGTGCGGCCCGCCGCATACAGGCCGGGGATCGGGTCACCGCTGACGTGCAGCACTTCGCCGTCGAGCGAGGTCTGTAGGCCGCCGAGGGTGAAGCCTCCGCAGCTGGCCCGCAAGTCGATGGCTCCAACGGGAGAACCGATGGGGCGCAACCACTCTGGCTTCTTGTGCAACAGTGGATCCTCGCCGCGGGCAGCGGCGTCGTTGTAGGCGCTGACCGTGGCCTGCAGCGACCCGGCCGGAAGTCCGATCTCGTGCTCGAGATCGGCGACGGTTTCACACACCCACGTCGGCTGCCGTTTGAGGAATGGCGTTGCGGACGTGGCGGCCATCGCCTCCTCCTGGGCGTCGCCGTCGGTGATCAGGTATGCCGTGTCGTCCTGGTGATAAAGCGTCAGCTGGCCGATCCGGCCGGAGTACATGTCCTCGGGCACATAGCGCTGGCCGCGCCCATTGACGAGAATGCCGCGCACGGTCTGCTGAGGATCGATCAGAAACGCGACTTCGGTGGCGTCCATGTGGGCGAGGTCCGCGCCCAGTGCCTGCGCCATCCGGATCCCGTGGCCGTCGTGCTGTTCGATCGACGCGGCCGGTCGTCCCGCGATGCGCGGCGCGTACTGCGCGACCATCGCCTCGTTGTATGCAAAGCTGCCTGCCGCAAGGACGACACCGCGGCGCGCCCGGATTGCGAACGACTTGCCGTACTGCTTGGCGATCAGTCCGGTCACGCGGCCGTCGGCCTCGACGACCAGGGAAGCCACCCTGGTGTCGTACTGGGACCGCACGCCTGCGGCGGCCCCGGTCTCTACGAGCGGCTTCATCAGCATGAAGCCGCCGCTCTTCTCGCCGGCGCGTTTATCGGACATCTGTGGGATGTGGCCGCGCGGAGCAGGTTCGGCGATCGTGTTGTACGGGAACGCGTTCTCGCCGCCGGTGAACATCAGCCCCTGATCGGCCGGGGGCTCCCAACCCGGCTCACCCCAGAACTCCGGCTTGAAGGGCACACCACACCCGACCAACCAATCGAAATGCGCGACGCTGCCCTCGCAGTAGTCGGCGATGCGATTCTCATCGGCACCGGGTCCCATCGCCGCGTTGAGGAACGCGGTCATGTTGTCAACGGAATCGGCGAATCCGCAGGCCTTCTGAACCGACGTTCCGCCGCCGAGATAGATGAAGCCACCCGCCATCGCTGCGGCGCCGCCCCAGGAACCGGTGCGTTCGAGCACCAGAACATCGGCGCCGCCGCGGGCGGCCTCCACCGCGGCCGCCGCGCCTGCAATGCCGTAACCGACGATCACGACATCGGCTTCGTGGTCCCAGTCCCTGATCGACGACGCGGGGACAGGGATGACTTCGGCGTCCGGGGTCATGGCCGCATGGCCGCCGGAAGGTCGGATACCCACGCGTGCCCCCAATAGCTGTCGGCGGTGATTTCCTCGGCGGTGTAATACGTTTCGTCGACCCGCATCCCATCGGTGCCGAACTCGATGTCCCAGTCGCCGGGTGCGCGCACGTAGAATGACACCATCTTGTCGTTGGTGTGCCTGCCCAGCGTGGAGGACAACTGGAAGCCGTCCTTGTTGACCCGGTCCAGCGCCTGTCCGACCGCGTCCAGGCTGTCCACCTCGACCATCAAATGGATGAGGCCGGGATCGCGCAGGGTCATCGCCGGGCAGATAGCGAGGCTGTGATGGCGTTGGTTGAGGCCGAGGAAACGGACGCGCAGAGGGCCGAACTCCGGCGGAGTCGGCACCCGGAACGCGCCGCGGGACACGAAACCCAGTACCTCCGTGTAGAACCGGAAAAGGCTCGGCACATCGAGGGCAGGCAGCACGACGTGGCCAAGGCCCTGCGCGCCCGTGACGAACTTGGCGCCGAACGGAGTCACCACCGGGCTGTGATACAAAACAGCGCCGTGGAAGATCTCAGTCGACGTGCCCGCGGGGTCGTCGAAGGCGATGACCTCCTCGACGCGGCGGGCATCGGCGTCCGCCTGCGAGAGTTCCTTCATGGGCACGCCCGCGGCGTCCAGCGCCGCCTTCACCCTTTCCAGCGCGGCGTGGTCGCGGACCTCCCAGCCGACGGTGATGATCTTGTCGGTGTCTCCCGGCACCACGATGATTCGTGCGGCGCGTTCGTCCATGCGTAGATACAGCGCATCGGTGTCCGGGCCCGAACCCTTCGCGAACCCGAGCACATCGAATGCGAACTGCCGCCAACGCGGCATGTCGGTGGCCTGAACCTTTACGTATCCAAGGCTTTTCAGATCGGTCATCGACAGCGTCCCTCAGATCATCGCCCGCAGCGGACCCTGCGGGTCGACGCCAAGCGAGCTGAGCGCGGACGCGTGGTAGACGGTGCCCGGCACGTGGATTGCGTGGGCCATCCCGGCATGCGCATCGCGCCAATACCGTTGCAGCGGTTTGTCCATCCGCAGCGCATTGCCGCCTGAGCGGGCGAAGATCTGGTCGACGGCGGACACCGCGCGCCACACAGCGCGCACCTGCGTGCGTCGGCCCGCGGCCCGGTCGGCGAACGTCACCTCGGCGCCCGAGTCGACGATCTCGTAGATGCGGTCGACGTTGGCGAGGATCTCCTGGCGGGCGGCGTTGATGTCGGCCGCAGCCTCGCCGACGGCGTACATGACGTACGGATCGTCTTTGATGGCAGTGCCGTTGGCGCCGACGCGTTCGCGCTGATAGTCGAGGTGCGCGGCGAGGGCGCCTTCGCAGATGCCGATGGTCGCCGAGCTGATGCCCAGCGGGAACATCGTCGACCACGGCATCTTGTAGAGGGTCTTGGTCATGCCTGCCTCGATCTGGGCGGAGCCGTCCATCACCTTCATGGCATCCATCGTCCGGTACTCAGGAACGAACGCATCCTTGACGATGATGTCCTTCGACCCGGTGCCGCGCAGGCCCACCACGTTCCAGGAGTCCGGCACGATCTCGTAGTCCTTGCGCGGCAGGATCATGTGCAGCATCTGGGGCGGCATCAGCGGCTTGCCGTCGTCGTCGCCGACCATGGCGCCAAGGAAGATCCAATCGCACGCGTCGGTTCCGGAGCTGAATTGCCAGCGACCATTGAAGATGTAACCGCCGTCGACCGGCCTGGCCACGCCCTGAGGTGCGTAGGGCGAAGCGACCCAGGTGTCGATATCGTCGCCCCACACTTCCTCGGCGACCCGTGGATCGGCGTACGCGAGTTGGTACGGGTGCACTCCGACCACCCCGTTGATCCAGCCGGCGGCGGGATCGAGGGCTGCGGTGGCCATCACGGTCTCCGCGAACTCGCGGGGATGGACTTCGAGCCCGCCATGCTTTCCTGGCTGAAGCAGGCGGATCGAGCCGATCGACTTCATGCTCTTGACCGTCGCGTCGGGCAGTTGACCGATCTTCTCGGCCTCGACCGCCAACTCCTTGAACTGGTCCGCCAGGTCCATCACCCGGTCGAGTACGCGCTCGCTCATGCTCTGTCCTAACTGTCTAGGCGTGATTAATGGTCTACCGCAGGTAATGGCCGCACCGGGACCGATCCCGGTGAGCGGACCGAATCCAGGACTAATACACGATGTGGACATCGTCGCTCACGGGGCGGGCCTGACATCCGAGAACGAGCCCGTCGGCGAGGTCCGCGGGCGCGAGGATGTCGCATGCCGCCATGTCGACCTCACCGCAGAGCACCGTGGCGACGCACGAGCCGCAGTGTCCCTCCCGGCACGAGTGAGGGACCTCGATGCCCGCCTCGAGCATGGTGTCGACCAGGCTTTTGTCACGCGGCCATCGAAGGCTGTGGCGGGTTCCGTCCAGATCGACCTCGACTCTGGCGTCGACTCGGGTGTCGCGTGATTCGACGTGGGTCATGGTGCGAGTGTCGTCAGGGCATCGGTGAGATCCGACAGGTGCGACCGATGGCCGGGAGATCGCCTTCATGACGTCCGGTCACCGGGAAACCCGTCGGGCGATGTGGTGAGCGCGACCTAGCGTGGCGTCGTGACCGTCTCGGCAGATCCACAGCAGTCCGTCGTCGATGCCGTCGTGGTCGGTGCGGGATTCGCAGGCCTGTACGCATTACACAAACTGCGGTCACAGGGCTTGTCGGTCCGGGTGTTCGAGGCGGCGCCTGAGGTTGGCGGAACGTGGTACTACAACCGTTACCCGGGCGCGCGCTGCGACGTCGAGAGTGTCGACTACTGCTACTCGTTCTCCGACGAGCTGCAGCAGGAGTGGACATGGACGGAGAAGTACGCCACCCAGGCCGAGATCCTGCGGTACATGAAGTGGGTCGCGGACAGGCTCGACCTTGGCGCCGGGATCACGTTCAATACGCGGGTCACCTCGGCGGTCCTCGACGAGGACACGCTGCGCTGGACGGTCACGACCGACGGGGGAGAGGTCGTCGCCGCCAGGTTCGCCATCATGGCGACCGGGCCACTTTCGGCGGCGTTGACTCCGGACTTTCCCGGGTTGGGCACCTTCGCGGGGGAGGTGTACCACACCGCGCATTGGCCGCATGAACCCGTCGATTTCACGGGTAAACGCGTCGCCGTCATCGGGACGGGATCGTCAGGTATCCAGTCGGTTCCGGTCATAGCCGAGGCGGCAGATCAACTCTACGTCTTTCAGCGCACGCCGAATTACAGTGTGCCGGCGGGTAATCGGCCACTCACAGAGGAAGACGTCGCCGAGTACAAGGCCAACTACGCCGAGCGGCGCCGCCTGTCGTGGCGCAGCGGTGGCGGATCGCCCCACATCGCGCATCCGAAACTGACGATGCAGGCCACCGCCGAAGAGCGGCGTGAAGCGTTCGAAAAGCGTTGGGAGCTGGGCGGCGTGCTCTTCTCGAAGACGTTCACCGATCAGATGACCGACATGGCCGCCAATGAGGAGGCCCGCAAGTTCTATGAGGAGAAGGTGCGCGCCGTCATCGACGACGCGACCGTCGCGGACCTGCTGATCCCGACTGACCACCCGATCGGCACCAAACGGATCTGTACCGACACCAACTACTTCCAGACGTTCAATCGACGCAATGTGACGCTGATCAGCGTCCGCACCACGCCGATCGAGTCGATCGATGCCACCGGTATCAACACCTCCGACGCGCACTACGACCTCGACGTGATCGTGTTCGCAACAGGCTTCGACGCCATGACCGGCGCGCTTGGCAAGATCGACATCGTCGGCCGTGCAGGCCAATGCATGCGGGACGACTGGAAGGACGGCCCGCGCACCTACCTCGGGCTCGGCGTCGACGGGTTTCCCAATCTGTTCATCGTGTCGGGTCCTGGCGCCCCTGCGGTGCTCGCCAACATGGTGTTGCATGCCGAGGCGCACGTGAACTGGATCGCGGACTGCATCAGATATCTCGATGCACACGGATACGCGAGCATCGAAGCCACCCCCGATGCGGTGGACTACTGGCTCGCCGAATGCGCGCGGCGAGCCGAGGCGACCCTGTTCACCAAGGCGAACTCCTGGTACATGGGCGCTAACATTCCCGGCAAGCCACGCGTATTCATGCTGTTTCTCGGCGGATTCGCCGCGTACAACGACATCTGTGCCGAGGTCGCCGACGCCGGTTACAAGGGGTTCAATCTGCTCAGGGCGACCTGATGTCGGGATTGCTCGACGTCCGACGCGAATTCGGAACCGACGACTGGCACCGGTTCAGGAGGTAGGGCGGGTAAGGAACGCCATCACAGCGCTTTCAAACGCATCCTTGGCCTCGATCATCGCCCAGTGACCGCAGTTCGGGAATACGTGCAGTTCGGCGTTGGGGATAGTCCGCATCGGGATCAGTGCCATGTCCAAGGGGCTCACTCGATCGTCACGGCCCCAGGTGAGCAAGGTCGGCGCGGCTACCTTGTGCATCAGAGCCCACGGCATCGGAAGGTCGGCCGCCTTCATCATCGCCATCATCTGTGCGAACGCCGCCTTGCCATACATTCGGCGCGCCGAGGCCAACGTCTCTGGATCGGTGGCGAGCTTCCAGCGCTCCTCGATCAGCTGTTCGGTGACCAGACTCTGGTGGTAAACCATTGAATTCAGCCAGTCGACGAGGCGCTGGCGGGTCGGGTCCTCCGTGAACTCTTGAAGAAGCCGAATTCCCTCACTGGGCCCGGGGCTGAAGATGTTGGTACCGATGCCTCCGATCGTCACCAGCTTGCCGATGCGGTCGGGGTGGTGGATGGCGAAGTTGATGCCGACCCCGCCACCCATCGAATTACCGACGATGTCGACGTTGTCGACGCCGAGCGCGTCGAGGAACGGGGTCACCGCCCCCTGAGCCGTGACCATTGGATGCCCGCCGAAGTCATCGCTTATGCCGAAACCGGGGAACTCCAGGATCAGGCAGCGGAAACGCTCGGCGAACGCGGGTAGCACACCTCGGAAATTGCGCCACCCCGTGACACCAGGACCCGAGCCATGCAGGAACAGCAGCGTTGGGCCGTCACCGCTGTCGTAATAGCGCAGGGCACCTGCTGGAGTGGTGATTTCACGAAGATCCTGCTCGACGGCGGCGAGTTCAGATGAGTGAGTCACCCGCCCAGCCTGCCACGCCCGCCCCGACCCTCGCTGCCATGTTCCGCTGACTGGGCCTCCGAATAAGCCGGGCGCTCACTGTGCCCCGGCCCGAGCGGCTGCGAGTGGGTTGTTCGCGATGTCGGAAAGTGTTCCGGTGACAGCGATTTCGGATCGCGGCGGCCTCATGATGAACGCCGATGCATGCGTCAAACTTCACGGGTCACTTGCGGGCCCCGGTGGGCGCGGTCAAATGCACTGGGCGGCAGGCACCCGCCCAGACAGAACGAAGGGGCACCCCTTGTGGGGGTGCCCCTTACGTTTTGGGCGATCTACCTCACGTCGACGTAGACCGTCTTGTCGGTGATGGTGGTTTCCAGACTGTCACCGGGAGTTCCGGAATCGGTGCGGCTGTACGTCTGGCCGGGCCGGACCGCGACCACCGTGGCCTGATCCAGCGGGGTGCCGCCGACGCGGTTGACGATGACGTTGTAACCGTCGGCCTGCAACTTGTTGATGGTGTCCTGGGCGTTGCCCGGACCTGCCGGAGCCGCGCCAGCCGGCGCCGCCAAGCCGAGGATTGCGGCGGTCAGTCCGCCCGCAATCAGGGATGCGAATCCGAACTTCTTCATTGGTGCCCTCATCTTTTCGTGCTTCTTCACTTGTCTCGGTTCGCTGCAGCTGCACAGATCAACCGTCAAGATCACGGCTTTAATTCCGTTGGCAGAATTTGATCTCGGTTGGCAGGAAAAAACCTGTTGACGGGTGTGCATGCTCAACGGGACGGCATGGCGGGTGGCTGGCATGATCATCCGATGGTGCTCAGCCCCGCCGCCCCCACCACCGTTCACCGGTTGCCGGCGACTCCGTCGACCGTGCACTGGGGCCACTTCGATCCGCGGCTGGCTCCCGCGCTGACCGTCGCGCCGGGTGATCTGGTGGCCATCGAGACGCTGACCAACCACGCAGGTGATGCGCCGGATCTGCTGATGGATGCGGGCATCGCCGAGGTCTTCGACCGCGTCACCGATCGGGGGCCGGGACCCCACCTGGTCACCGGTCCGATCGCCGTCGACGGTGCGCGCCCCGGTGACGTGCTGCAGGTCGACATCCTGCAGGCCGCGCCGCGGCTGCCGTACGGCTCGAACCTGGCCGCGCACTGGGGGTTCTTGTACGACGAAATCCCGGTCGAACGTGTCACCGTGTACGAACTCGACACCACGGCAGGCGTCGGCCGCGCCATGTTCGGGTACGACTGGACCGCGACTCCTCTGGCCGACCAACCCGGCACGATCGTCGAGCCGGACAAGGACAAGCGCCAGCCCGCGTTACCCGGCGTCGTGGTGCCCCTGCGTCCGCACTTCGGCACCATGGGCGTCGCACCCGCCGTGCCCGAACGGGTGTCGTCGGTGCCGCCCGGTGACCATGGCGGCAACGTCGACAACTGGCGCATCGGGGCGGGCGGGACGATGTACTACCCGGTGCAGGTGCCTGGGGCCCTGTTGTCGGTCGGTGATCCGCACGTCTCCCAAGGCGACGGTGAGATCAGCGGGACGGCGCTAGAGGCATCGCTGAATGGCTTGTTGCGCTTGACGATTCGCCGCGATCTGCCGTTCACGGTTCCGGTTCTGGAAACCGCTACCGAGTTGTTGGTGCACGGTTTCGGTGACACGCTCGACCAGGCGATGAAGGCCGCGGCGCGGCGCACCCACGGCCTCCTGCAGGATTACTTCGGGCTCTCGCGCGCCGACGCGTACTCGTTCATGTCGGTGGCCGTCGACTTCACCGTCACGCAGGTGGTCGACCAGCGGCAGGGGGTGCACGGCAGGATCGACAAACGGTGCTTCCCGCGCTGGTCTACATTATCGGCATGAGCGACAACGGGATTCGGTCCTTCACGTTCACCCCCGCCGACGGCGTGCCGCCTGCGGTCGCGCCGTTCGCTCACGCCACGGCCGCTGGCCAGACGTTGTACGTCACCGGGCAGATGCCGACCGACGTCACCGGTGCCGTCGTCGGCGACTACGTCGCCATCCAGACCGACCAGGTACTGCGCAATCTGATGCGGGTGACCGAACTGTGCGGTGGCGGCCTCGCCGATGTCGTCTCGGTGCGGGCTTTCCTGCTCGACTGGAATGACTACGGCGCCTTCAACACCGCCTACGCGGCGTGGTTTCCCGACCGGCTGCCGTCGCGCACGTGCGTCGGTGTCACCGGGCTGGCGGTCGGCGCCCTGGTCGAGATCGATTGGGTGTGCTGGCGAAGCGCCGGTTGGGGGAGCACACTCGGGTCATAAGGCCCGTTGAGGAGGACACCATGAGCATCCTCTACACACTCACAGCGGCCGGTGTCGCCGGCCTGGCAGCCCTGTGGCTCGCAGTCCAGAACATCCGGGTGATCAAGCAGTTCGAGCGGGGCGTCGTCTACCGCTTCGGGCGGGTTCAGAGTCGGGTCCGACAGCCCGGCTTGGCCTGGCTGATTCCCTTCGCAGATCGCCTGCAGAAGGTGAACATGCAGATCATCACGCTGCCGGTGCCCGGGCAGGACGGCATCACCCGCGACAACGTGACGGTGCGGGTGGACGCCGTCATCTACTTCCAGGTGGAGGACCCTGTCCGCGCGGCCGTCGACGTGCAGGATTACATGTCGGCGATCGGGCAGGTGGCGCAGACGTCGCTGCGGTCGATCATCGGTAAGAGCAACCTCGACGATCTGCTGTCGAACCGGGAACGGCTCAACCAGGGCCTGGAGTTGCTGATCGACAGCCCGGCGGTCGGCTGGGGCATCCAACTCGACCGCGTCGAGATCAAGGACGTGGTGCTGCCCGACTCGATGAAGCGCTCGATCGCCCGTCAGGCCGAAGCGGAGCGGGAGCGCCGGGCCCGCGTCATCACCGCCGACGGCGAACTGCAGGCCTCCGAGAAGCTGGCCCAGGCCGCGCACGTGATGTCCGACGAACCGGCCGCACTGCAGCTTCGCCTGCTGCAGACGGTGGTCGAGGTCGCCGCCGAGAAGAACTCCACGCTGATCCTGCCGTTCCCGGTCGAGTTGCTGCGGTTCCTGGAGAGGTCGACACCGGAACGCGATGACGCCGACGGCGAGACGCCTGAGTTGACGGCGCCCCAGGTGCCCGACGACGCCAGCGGTATCAAGCTCACCGGATCGGTCGGCCGCGGCCAAAACGTGTAGCGCCCGCACAGACCTCGGGCATGATCACCGCATGGCTCTTGACGCCGACGCGGTGGGTCGTTGGATCGACGGATATCTGGGCGCATTCGCGGCAAGTGCCCGCGGCGACGGCGACATGGCGACGTTGCTGAGCCATTTCGGCGTGCCGATGATCATCACCACCGACGAGGGTGTGGTGACGCTGATGACCGACGAGGAGGCGGCCGCGGTCATGCAGAGCCAGGTCGACGGATTACGGGCACTCGGCTTCCACCACAGCCAGGTGCAGCAGTCGGAGGTGACGGTGCTCAATGCAACATCTGCGGTGTTCAGGGCGACGCTGTCGCGCCGCACTGCCGACGGCGACGAGATCGACCGCCCGACAGTCGCATATGTCGTCACAGACGACGTCGCCGGGCCGCGCATCGTGCTGCTGGCCGCGCGGGCGCAGTGAGCTAGAGCGGAGCGCGCTCGGTCGGCGCGGCGGCGTCGAGCGCGACGGACGTGGTCAGATCGAGCTCCACGACCATGGATTCCAGTGCAGCGCACCAACTCTCGTAGTAAGGCCGATCCGGATCCCTGGCGATCTCAGCCATCAGATTTTGGCGAAAGGCATCCCAGGGCAACCCGAGCTTCTCGACCAAAGCCACCGCTATCGCCAATGCACGTGCCTGCCAGGGTGCTTCGAAGACGAGCTCGCCGTTGTCACGGGGCAGCGATGCATCGTTCAGTCCGCTGGTCACAGCCGTTGCACACCGATCATCGAATCCCGGGTGACGAGTCCGGCCAGTTGCTCCTCGGACATGTTCTCGGTGCCGGCTGGACGCATCGGCAGCACCAGGTAGCGCGCCTCTGCGCTGGAGTCCCACACCCGGATTTCGACGTCGGTGGGAATGTCCGTACCCATCTCGGCGAGCAGCTTGCGTGGCTCGCGGACGGCCCTCGACCGGTAGGCAGGCGACTTGTACCACCTCGGCGGCAACCCCAGGATCGGCCACGGATAACACGAACACAGGGTGCACACCACGAGGTTGTGCACCTGCGGGGTGTTCTCCACAGCCACCACGAAGTCACCCTCAGGACCTTCGAACCCGAATTCCTTGACCGCAGCGGTGCCGTCGGCGAGCAGTCGGTCCTTATAGTCGGGATCAGACCATGCGCGGGCCACCACCTTCGCCCCGTTCATCGGGCCGAGGTTGTCTTCGAAGTGCGCGACGATCTGATCGAGCGCGTCGAGGTCGAGAATGCCCTTCTCCACCAACACCGACTCGATTGCGGCCACCCGTGCCTCGATGGGTGCCATCGCTGCGGGGTGGTGGTCGCCGGTCATCGTGGGTCCTCGAGGTAGCGCTCGAACAAGTTGACGCAGACCACGTCGCCGTCGACCCCCGCCTCACCCCACAGTTCGCGCGACGTGAAGCGCACGGCGTACAACGGGTCAAGCACGGAACCACCGCCGTGGGCGGCGATGTCGTCGATGTCGAACGCGCCGTCAACCCGGACGACCGTGCCCTGCTTGCCCTGCACGTAGCGCGGCGCGCGGGTGTGTCCAGGCGGATGCCATGCGCGGACGCGGACCTCATCGCCTAGGCCGTAGCGCGGCAGGGAGCGGGCAGTGAGGTCGTCGGGCAGCACCCCGCGATCCGGATTGGACAACCGGAAACGGCCACCCGCGCGACGGTCGAGTTCGTCTTGCGCGGCGAAACCCGCCTCGACGGCCATCGTGGTGGCGCCGGTCAACCAACGCTCGTAATAGGGCGACGACAGGTAGTGCTCAGGCGCCATTCGTTCCATCGAGTGCCGGAACCGGCCGCCAGGTGGATTCTGTGCAGCGATCCAGCCGATCATCAGCCGGAAGGCGCGTCGCTCCCAGTCCTCGGCGAAGTACGGCTCCGATACCGCATCCGGGACTCGATGCGGTACGCGCCCGAACCCGTCAAGGCCGCCCATGTCATGCACGCCGTCCACCCGGGAAATCCTAATGCGATCGATTTCGTGTTTCTCGAACTTTCACACACTGTTGCCCGTATCAATGAGGTGTCCATGCCACTCCGCTCATCTGTTCTCGCCAGCGCCGCCATCGTTGGAATCGGTGCACTGACCGCGTCACCGATCACGCCATCGACCGACCATCGGCCACCACCGACGGTTTCTCGGGAGGTGGCACTGACTGCGGCCACCGCGCCGCCGCTGGGCGCAATTCCCCTGGCGTTCCTCGGCAATCAGCTTCACTACTGCAGCCTCATCTGCCCGTTCGCCGTGCAGGGTGCGATCACCGTGCCGCTCGGCGCACTGGAGGCTCCCGCGGCGTTCCTGGGCTCGTTGACGTCGACGGGTTCGCCGCTGCAGGCGCTCGGCGCGGCCGCCGCATCGGTGACCGGTCCGGCGAACGCGGCCGTGACGCCGTTGATCAACAACGACGTGTTCCTCGTGGTGCCCAAGGCTTTTCACGCGCTCGATGTCGCGGTGGTCGAGGCATTCAACGTCGGAGCCGCGGTGTTGACACCGGGGCAGTTGCTGCAGGCAATCCAGAACGGACGCAGCAACATTCTGAATGCTCTCAATCAGCCGGTTGGTACGCCGACCACACCGACCGGAGCGACCAACGTGTTCCAGGTGGTATCGGTCGAGGCGCTGAACGTGGCGACGGCGGTGGCCTTTCAGGCCGGTGAGCTGGTGCTGTCCGGCGCTGTGCAGATCGCCGACGCAACGACGCAGCAACTGGCGAAAACCGGTAACCCCGTCGCCGCTCTGGCGGCAGGCGTCGCGCAGGCGCGTGAGGTGGCGGCGACGGCCGCCGCACCCGTCGTCGCTGCGGTGGACACCGCAGCGAAGAACATCAGCAACTCACTGCACGATCCGTTCCCCGCTGCCACCAAGACCACCGGGACGGCGGTACAACCGAAGTCGACGGTTGCGACCGACCAACCGAAGGCGGTGGCGGCGACAGCCGATACGACGAAGTTCGCCGCAGGCGTCACGAAGACGTCCGCCACAGGGCCCGCACCGAAGGTCACGGGTGCCGCCGGCACGACAAAGCCCGACAAAACGGCGACCTCGTCGGCGTCCCCGAAGACGGTCACTCATCACGACAAGCCCGGCAAGGCGCATCCGGCCAGGCACCAGCAGTCGCACAGTCGAGGTCGACACTGACGCCGTGGATCAGTCAGTTTCTTCGTCGACGGCGACGGGTGGCGGCTGATGCGTGCTCTCCGACGACTCCAACGACAACGCGACGCCCAGCGCAAGGAAGAAGACGATGAAGAGCGGAGCGCCCAAGTAGAAGTTCATCGCGCCGCCAGGGGAGATGAAGCTGGCGGGCGGGCCGATGATGGTGATCGTCTCGATCAGCTGCTCGACTGCGAACACCGCCGCGAGAATCCCGAGCCAGCGCGGAAAGCGATCCTCATTGGCCGCCAACAGAATCGGCACTGCCACCATGATGTCGGCGACGGTCAGTAGCGGTCCGAACATCGCGGCGATGTCGGCGATGGTGCGCGCCGTGGCCGAGCCGAGTTGGTCGGGGTGCAACGCCAGGCCCGCCGTGAACCACGTCGCGATGAACACTTCGACCAGCAGGATCGCGGAACCGACAGTGAACACATGGGCCTGCGGGCCGCTGAGCTTGTCACGGGCATAGCCGAGCACCACGACCAACGCCAGACAACCGAATGTCACCAACAGCGCCTGCATTCGCATCGCGACGGCATGCTCTGCGATGAACGCAACGATGTCGTAACCGGGCTTGTCGATCCCTGGCAGCGTCGGAACCGAAATCAGGGCAGCGGCGAACAGCACCGCAAACGCGATACCGGCGATCATCGGGACACGACGATCCATGGCAAATCACTGTAGACAACGCAGTTATCCACACCTGGGATTTCATCCACAGGGCGCGTTGCCATCGCGGGATTGGCCTGGGGACGGGTCCGACCTCGCACCTACTTTGACGGCATGCGAACCGAATCACCCTCCGAGCGACTTGCCCGCCGGCTCGGCGGCGAAACTGAATCACCCGCCGATGGGGACGCCGAGCCGGACACCTCGCTGTCGCGGTGGCTACCCGACACCGAGCAATCCAGGGGTGCGGCCGGCTGGGTCACCGCCGTCAGGGCGGATCCCGGGCGGGCCGGTGTCATCGCTTTGGCCGTCGTCGGTGTGATTGCGGTCTTGGTCACGGCCTTCGCCGTGGTGCGGGACAAGGCGGCGCCGGTGGCATCGGCGAAACTGCCACCGGTGGAGATGGTTTCGTCGGCCAAACCCAGTCCAGCGGCCACGCCGTCGGAGGCCTCCGGGCCTGTGGTGGTCAGCGTGGTGGGTCTTGTGCACAAGCCCGGACTGGTCACGCTGGCGCCCGGCGCCCGTATCGCGGACGCGCTCACCGCAGCGGGCGGCGCATTGGATGGCGCCGACCTCGTCGGGCTGAACCTGGCTCGGCGGGTGACGGACGGCGAACAGGTCATCGTCGGGATCGTCGGGGCGCCCGGGCAGCCGGCAGCGATGGGTAGCTCAGTCGGCTCCGGCCCAGCAGCCGCGTCTCAGGAGAGCAGCCCGCCGACAGACGGAAAGGGCTCAGCGTCAGGTGGTTTGGTCGATCTGAACGCCGCAACGGTCGAGCAACTCGACGCGCTGCCTGGGGTGGGCCCCGTGACGGCCGCCGCGATCATCGCGTGGCGCGACGCCAACGGGCGGTTCACCAGCGTCGACCAGCTCGGCGATGTGGACGGTATCGGACCTGCGCGGCTGGAGAAGCTGCGTGCCCATGTCCGTGTGTGACGCCTCCGGACGGCGACGCGGCCCCGCTGGATCTGCGAATCGTGCCTGCGGCGCTCACCAGCTGGGCGGTCACCGCTGCCGGCACTCTTTGGCAGATCTGCGGTTCCGGCATTGCCGTCGGCCTGGCGGTGGCCGCGACGGCGGCGGCGGGACGGTGGGGTAGTGGGCGACGCGCAGGGCAGGCCCGTGGCGGGATGGCCGCCGGGGTGGTCGCCGTCGCACTTGTCGGCGTGGCGTTCGCGGTCGCGATCAGCTTGCGTGTCAACGACATTCAGCATCATTCGATCGCCGAGCGCTACGGCACGGTCGCCACCGTGGTCGTGACGCCCAGCGAAACGCCGCGGTCACTCGGCGGTGCACGGATGATGTTCCGCGGATCACTGCAACGGGTCGGAACCAGCGAATGTCCGGCCGGGTTGTGGTTTTCACAAGGGCGGCGGATTTCGCCGACTTGACCGCTGGGCGGCCCGCGAGCTTCCGCGCCCGCATCAGCAGGCCCACTCGGCACGACCTGACTGTGGCGGTGCTGTCGTCGACGGGTGAGCCAAGATTGGGAGAGGCCGCGCCGATCGACAGGGTCGCGCAGGTGATCCGTGCCGGTTTCGCCGACGCCGCGCGGGTGGTGTTGCCCGCGGACCAGGCGGCCATGCTGCCCGCACTGGTGCTGGGCGACACGTCCACGCTGTCCGCCAAGACCATCGGCGAGTTCCGGGCTTCGGGGCTGACTCACCTGACCGCGGTGTCCGGGGCGAACGTGACCATCGTCTGCGGTGCGGTGCTGATGACCGCGGCATTGTTCGGGCCGCGGCTGGCCGTGGGTCTGGCCGCGCTTGCGTTGGTCGCTTTCGTGATCGTGGTGCAGCCGTCGGCCAGCGTGTTGCGTGCCGCCGTGATGGGCGCCATCACGCTGCTCGCGGTGGTGTCGCACCGGCGCCGGCAGGCCATCCCTGTGCTGTCGGCCAGCGTGCTCATGCTGATGATCGCCGCCCCCGAGCTGGCCGTCGACGTCGGATTCGCGCTGTCGGTGTCGGCCACCGCGGCGCTCGTGGTGATCGCACCCGTGTGGTCCCGGCGGCTGGTCGGGCGGGGCTGGCCGAAGCCGCTGGCCGACGCGATCAGCGTCGCAGTGGCCGCCCAGCTTGTCACCGCACCGTTGGTCGCGGGCATGTCAGGCACGTTCAGCATGGTGTCTGTGGCCGCCAACCTCGCGGTGGCCGCAGTGATCCCGCCGATCACCGTCGTCGGCACGGCCGCCGCGGCGTTGTGTCCGCTGTGGCCGGCCGGTGCGCAATTGCTGATCCGATTCACCGGCCCGCAGTTGTGGTGGCTGCTGCGGGTGGCGCGTTGGGCGGCGCAGGTGCCGGGCGCCGCGATTGACGTGCCGTCGGGCCTGGCGGGGGTGGTGTGTGTCGCGGCCGCCGGTGTCACGGCGGTGGTGTTGTGGCGGTGGCGATGCGTCCGCGTCGGCGCGGGGCTGGCCGCCGCGTTCCTGCTCGCATGGACGCTGTCGGGCACTGTCGGCCGGACATGACACGATCGAGGGGTGAGTGAAGCCGGCGCGGGCCTACATCTGGTGTTGGGTGAGGAAGATCTGCTTGTCGAGCGGGCGGTGGCCGCGGTGCTTCGGCAGGCGCGCAAGCAGGCGGGCACCGAAGACGTCCCGGTCGACCGGCTGCGCGCAGGCGAGGTCAGCACGAGCGAGCTGGCCGAGCTGCTCAGCCCGTCGCTGTTCGCCGACCAGCGCGTGGTCGTCCTGGAGGCGGCCGGCGAAGCAGGCAAGGAGGCGGTCGCGCTGATCGCGGGCGCGGCGGCCGACCTGCCGCCCGGCACCATGCTGATAGTCGTACATTCCGGCGGCGGACGCGCCAAGGCCCTAGCTGACCAGCTGAAAAAGCTTGGCGCACAAGTGCATCCATGCGACAAGATCAAGTGGCCCAATGAGCGCGTGGATTTCGTCCGTAAGGAATTCCGGTCGTTGAAGGTCAAGGTCAGCGACGACACCGTCACCGCTTTGGTCGACGCCGTCGGCTCCGATATTCGCGAACTGGCTTCTGCCTGTTCGCAATTGGTCGCCGACACCGACGGTCAGATCGACGCCGCCGCGGTGCGTCGCTACCACTCCGGTAAGGCCGAGGTGAAGGGCTGGGATATCGCCGACATGGCCGTCGTCGGCGACGTCTCGGGTGCTGCGGAGGCACTGCGCTGGGCGATGATGAGCGGCGAACCGCAGGTGGTGCTGGCCGACGCACTGGCCGAGGCCGTGCACACCATCGCGCGGGTCGGCCCGCTGTCCGGCGATCCCTACCGGTTGGCATCCGAACTCGGCATGCCGCCGAAGCGGGTGCAGAAGGCGCAGAGGCAGGCGCGCCGATGGTCACGCGAGTCGATAGCCGAGGCCATGCAGTTGGTCGCGGCGTTGAATGCCGACGTCAAGGGCGCCGCGGCAGACGCGGACTACGCCCTGGAGGCGGCGGTCAGAAGGGTCGCCGAACTCGCAGAGGGCTGAGAGGGCTGAGAGGCTGAGCCGGGCCCGAGTCAGATCTTGTTCAGCGCGCGGGCCAGTGCCGACTTGCGGTTGGCCGCCTGATTCTTGTGGATGACGCCCTTGCTGGCGGCCTTGTCCAGCTTGCGGCTGGTCGCCGCCAGCAACTCGCCGGCCTTGTCCTTGTCGCCGGCCTCGATGGCCTCGCGGAGTCCCCGGACCGCCGTGTGAAGCGACGACTTCACCGACTTGTTGCGCAGTCTGCGGCGCTCATTGGTGCGATTGCGCTTTTCCTGCGACTTGATGTTGGCCACGCGGTAATTCCTTCGAAATCTAGGTTGGGTTACTCAAAGTCCGGCTTGCGCCTCGCCTGACGGCGGGCAGCGACTGTTCAGGGTACCAGCGCGCCCCCGAATCTCCCAAAGCGAGGCCGTCTGGCCTGCCGAAACGGCTCACTTGGTGCAGCATGTGATGGGTGAGCCTTCGAACCTTGCCAACCGGGACCGCACGGACGGCCCGCACGAACGGGCGGACGTCCAAACGGTACGACGGCATCTTCGACGGCTACAAGAAGGCAGGCCGCTATTCGGCGGCCTTCGACGAGATGTTCGACGCCGACGGCAACGTGCGCGGCCCGTACAAGGGCATCTTCGCCGAGCTTGCTCCGTCCGACGCGTCGGATCTGGCCGCGCGCGCCGAGGCGCTCGGCCGTGCGTTCATCGACCAGGGCATCACGTTCTCGCTGTCCGGCCAGGAACGTCCGTTTCCGCTGGACCTCGTTCCGCGGGTGATCTCCGCGGCCGAGTGGACCCGCCTGGAGCGCGGCATCAAGCAGCGGGTGAAGGCGTTGGAGCACTACCTCGACGACATCTACGGGGAGCAGGAGATCCTGCGCGACGGCGTCATCCCGCGCCGGTTGGTCACTTCGTGTGAGCACTTCCACCGCGAAGCCGCAGGCATTGTGCCGCCCAATGGTGTACGCATCCACGTCGCGGGCATCGACCTGATCCGCGACGCCAAAGGCGACTTCCGGGTGCTCGAGGACAACCTGCGCTCACCGTCCGGCGTGTCCTACGTGATGGAGAACCGCCGCACGATGGCGCGGGTCTTCCCGAACCTGTTCGCCACGCATCGCGTCCGCGCGGTCGGCGACTATTCGTCGCATCTGCTGCGGGCGCTGCGCAACGCCGCCGCCAACAACGTCGCCGATCCGACCGTCGTGGTGCTGACCCCCGGCGTCTACAACTCCGCCTACTTCGAACACTCGCTGCTGGCCCGGCAGATGGGCGTCGAACTGGTCGAGGGCCGCGATCTGTTCTGCCGCGACAACGCGGTTTACATGCGCACCACCGAGGGTGAGCGGCAAGTCGACGTGATCTACCGCCGCATCGATGACACGTTCCTGGACCCGATGCAGTTCCGGCCGGATTCGGTGCTCGGGGTGGCGGGCCTGCTCAACGCCGCGCGGGCAGGCAACGTCGTCATCTCCAGCGCGGTGGGCAACGGGGTCGGCGACGACAAGCTGGTCTACACCTATGTGCCGACGATCATCGAGTACTACCTGGGCGAGAAGCCGCTGCTGGCCAACGTCGACACCTATCGGTGTTGGCTCGGTGAGGAACGCAGCGAGGTGCTCGACCGCGTCGCGGACCTGGTGATCAAACCGGTCGAGGGCTCCGGCGGCTACGGGATCGTGTTCGGTCCTGACGCGTCCGACAAGGAACTGGCGGCGATCAGCAAGAAGATCCGCAACGATCCGCGCGGCTGGATTGCGCAGCCGGTCATGCAGCTGTCGACGGTGCCCACCCAGATCGACGACAAGCTCGCTCCCCGCCACGTCGACCTGCGGCCCTTCGCGGTCAACGACGGCGATCAGGTGTGGGTGCTGCCCGGCGGGCTGACGCGCGTGGCGCTGCCGGAGGGCTCATTGGTGGTCAACTCCAGCCAGGGTGGCGGGTCGAAGGACACCTGGGTGCTGGCGTCGCGGGCATCGGTCGCCGACCGCGAGCTGGGCGCGGCCGAGGTGGTGCGGTCGTTGCCGAAAGCCGCCAAGCCCAAGTCCGGCAACGGCTCCGACGGCTCGTCACAACAACAGCAACAGCAGCAGTCGCAGACGCAGCGGCCGCTGAACGGCTCGAGTCAGCAGCAGCAATAGGGGGCGAATCTCGATGTTGGCGCGCAACGCTGAATCGCTGTACTGGATCGGGCGCTACGTCGAGCGCGCCGACGACACCGCCCGCATCCTCGACGTCACCGTGCATCAACTGCTCGAGGACTCCAGTGTCGACCCCGACCAGGCGTCGCGCACCCTTCTGCGGGTGCTCGGCATCGAGGCGCCCAAGGGACAACTGGACGTGTGGTCGCTTACCGACCTGGTGGCGTTCAGCCGCGATACCGCGGGCGGCTGCTCGATCGTCGAATCCATCTCTGCGGCACGGGAAAACGCCCGCGGCGCACGGGAAGTCACTTCCACCGAGATCTGGGAGTGTCTGAACACCACTTACAACGCGCTGGCCGAACGTGAGCGCGCCGCCAAACGCCTTGGGCCGCACGAGTTCCTATCCTACGTCGAAGGCCGCGCCGCGATGTTCGCAGGCCTGGCCGACTCGACGCTGAGCCGCGACGACGGCTATCGGTTCATGGTGCTTGGCCGCGCGATCGAGCGCGTCGACATGATGGTGCGACTGCTGTTGTCCCGGGTCGGCGACAGCGCCTCGTCGCCGGCATGGGTGACGTTGCTGCGGTCGGCCGGCGCACACGACACCTACTTGCGCACCTACCGCGGCGTGATGGACGCGGGCCGCGTCGTCGAATTCGTGCTTCTCGACCGGCTTTTCCCTCGATCCATCTTCTATTCGCTGCGGCTTGCCGAGCACAGTCTCGACGAACTGCTCAACCGTCCGCACAGTCGGCTCGGCGCCACCGCCGAGGCGCAACGGCTGCTCGGCCGCGCCCGCAGCGAGTTGGAATTCCTTCAGCCTGGCGCCCTGCTGGACTCGCTGGAGAAGCGACTGGCGGGTTTGCAGAAGACGTGCCACGACGTCGGAGAAGCCTTGGCGGTGCAGTACTTCCACTCGGCGCCGTGGGTTGCATGGCACGACGCTGGGCACAACGGCGCGCTCGTCATCGAGGAAGGCGAACTCTGATGTGGCGACTGAGGGTGGTGCATTCAACGGGCTACGCCTACAAGTCGCCGGTGACCGCGTCGTTCAACGAGGCGCGGCTGACTCCGCGTTCGGACAACAGGCAGAACGTCATCCTCAATCGCGTGGAAACCGTGCCCGCCACGAGGTCCTACCGGTACGTCGACTACTGGGGCACCGCGGTCACCGCGTTCGACCTGCACGCGCCGCACACCGAACTCGAGGTCACGTCGAGTTCGGTGGTGGAGACCGACCGCGCCGAACTGCCCGCCGACAAGGTGAGTTGGGATGATCTGCGCTCCGATGCGGTGATCGACCGATTCGACGAGGTGCTCAGCCCAACGCGGTACACGCCCGACAGCAAGCGGATCAGGAGGGTGGGGGAGCGCATCGCCAAGTACCACGATCCGCAGGAGGCCGTCGTCGCCGCCGCCAACTGGGCCCACAGCGAACTGAAGTACGTCAAGGGCACCACCGGTGTGCACTCGTCCGGACTTGACGCGCTGCGGGAGGGCAAGGGGGTCTGTCAGGACTTCGCGCATCTGACGCTGATCCTGTTGCGCGGTATGGGAATCCCGGCGCGCTATGTGTCCGGGTACCTGCATCCCAAGCGCAAGGCGGTGGTCGGCGAGACCATCGATGGGCAGAGCCACGCGTGGGTGCAGGCGTGGACCGGCGGCTGGTGGAACTACGACCCCACCAACGACAGCGCGATCAACGAGCAGTACGTCAGTGTCGGCGTGGGCCGCGATTACTCGGATGTCAGCCCGCTCAAAGGCATCTACTCGGGCGAAGGCTCGACGGATCTCGACGTGGTCGTCGAGATCACCCGCCTTGCCTAGCTGCCTTCTCGGCTAACGTCACCGCTTGGCGCGACCCAAGGTGCGGAAGCCAGGGTGGACGTGGCGAGTCAGGCCCTGCGCCTCCGCGACGATCGCCAGCAGTTCCCGCAGGCTGTCACGCTGCGAGCTGTCGAGCCCGGCGGTCATCATGCGCTCGTGCTGACGGCCCAACTCGCCGATCTTCGTGATGATCCTCTTGCCCGCCGCGGTCAGATACAGCGCGTGCAAACGGCGGTCGTCGGGATTGCGTCGTCGCTCGACATAACCACGATCCTCCAGTTCGTCGACGTACGCGACGACGCGGCTGGGTAACAGCCCCAATTGCCCGCTGAGCGCCTGCTGGCTGCGGCCCGGTTCGGACGCGATGGCCCGCAGAACGCCCGCGTGCGGCGGGGTCAGGTCGATCGACGCGATCAACTCCGCGAAGACCGAGGCCGACCGGTGGCCGAGTTGCGAGAGCAGGAACGCCACGTTGTCACCGTCGGATGAGGATGCTGGCACGGCCCAATCGTAGCAATGGTGAACGATTTAACAGGCGAAACACTGACCGCCCTTGCCGCGGTTCGGAAACAGACATATCGTTCAAATTATGAACGATTCAACTGCGAATACGACTGTGCGGCCGGCGCAGGCGGGACCGCCGCTGGCGCCGCTCGCCGCGGTCTCGCTGGCCCTGCTGCTCGCCGGACTGGTTGTCGGCGTCGTGCTCGCCGGTGGTGTGATGCCGCTTCCTTATGGCTCCGCTGCCGACATCCAGGATTACGTCGCAAGCAACCACGCCGCGGCGGTTGCGATGGCCGTCGGGACGTTCGCCTCGTCGATCCCGCTGGCCATCTACGCCGCCACGGCGAGCGCGCGACTGCGCCAACTCGGCATCACCGCGCCGGGAGCGACCATCGCCTTGGCGGGCGGCCTGCTGGCGTCGGCCGGCCTCGGGCTGTCGGGCCTGCTGATCTGGACACTGTCGCGCCCGGAGGTCACCTCCGATGCCGCGTTGGTGCGCGCGCTGTATTACCTCACGTATCTGACCGGAGGCCCTTGGCATGTGGTCGCACTCGGCCTGCTGATCGCGGGCATCGCGGTGCCCGGCCTGCTCGTCGGCCTGCTGCCGCGCGGCCTCGCGTGGGCCGGTCTGGTCATCGCCGGGCTCGCCGAACTCACCACGCTGGTGTTGATCTGGCCGGGGCTGTCGCCGCTGTTGCCTGTCGCCCGGTTCACCGGCCTGGTCTGGCTGGTGGTGGCTGCAGCGATGTTGCCTCTGCGTCGACGCAACAAGGCTCAGGGGGCGGTCCGAGCATGAAACTCGGTGTGAGCGTGACGAATTACTTGTGGACCGACTGCATCGGCGACCGTCTCGCATCCCTCGCGCACGCCCAGCAGCGCGCCGCTCATGTTCCTCCCGCGAGTGTGAAACCACTGCGAGGTTTCGGCGGATTTCTCGCAGTGTGTTCACACTCGCGGCCCGTCCGGCGACCGTCAGAATTTCCGCGCCGTCGTCGACCACCGTGCTGAAGGAGGGTGAAGGCGCCGAGGAACTCGCCGCGCGGTGCTGGACGCTAGGGGATCTCGGCGTGCAACATGTCGTCTTGATCGCCCGCGGCCGACGGCTTCGGCGCAACTAGCCCGCATCAGCTGGCCGGCTTGCTGCACACCCCGGGATGAACCTCGACGCGGTGCAAGTCGTCGCCCAATTCGATCTGACGGTCGAACTCCTCGGCGGCCAAGGCGCGCCACTCATCCTCTCGGCCCGGTTCGATCGCAGGCACGTAGTGCGTGAGGATCAGGATGCCGACGCCGGCGCGCGCCGCGGTGGCCGCGGCCTGCTCGACCGACGAGTGGTAGTCACAGATGTCGCGGATGCGCTGCATCGGCAACTTCTCGATCAGGTCATGCCGAATGACCGTGTGCACCAAGCCACCAGCGCCTGCGGCGAGTGCGTCGAGGCCCTCGCAGGGCACGGTGTCTCCGGCCAGCACCACCGAGGCGCCGCCGTGTTCGATGCGAAACCCGATCGTCGGCGCAACGGGCCGATGATCGGTAGGCGCCACCCGGATCGACACCCCGTCGCGGTCCCAGACCATGCCGTCGGTGTACTCGTGCACCTCGACGCCTGGCGGTGACGTCAGGTCGGCGTGATGCGCGATCCGGTAACCGATGTCGAGTCCGAACGCCTTGAGCGTCGCGTCGACCACTTCGGCGGTACCGGGCGGCCCGATGATGGGCAACGGCACCGGGTTTGGATCGAAGGTCGTCACCCAGCGGGTGATCAGCAGGTCGCCGAGATCGGCGATGTGATCGCTGTGCAGATGTGTCAGCAGCAGCGCACTCAGCGCGTTCGCGCCCACACCGGCGGCCGTCATCCGCTGCTGCACTCCGCGGCCGCAGTCGATCAGAAACGTCTGCCCACCCGCGCGCACCAGCGTCGACGGCCCCGCGCGGCGGGCGTCGGGAATGGGACTGCCTGTGCCGAGCAGCGTGACCTCGATCATGCTGTCCTTCCTACCGCTTTCGGGCGCGTCAGAACGTGAAACCAAGGCTTTCAATAAGGTATTGAGGACGTTCTGAAAGTTCCACGTGAAGTGACGGCGGGTGGCGCCGTGGAGTCACCTGACAAGGCGGTCACTCTGCCGCCCGAGGCCTACAGCAGCGACGAGCTGTACGCCGTCGAGGTCGAACGCATCTTCAAGCGCCGAGTTGACCTCGGCACAGTTGGCCGATCGGCTTGCCGCTGACCCGGACTGCGTCGCTTTGATCCCTGTCGGTGCGACCGAGCAGCACGGCCCGCATCTGCCGGTCGGCACTGACACGATTGTCGCGACCGCGCTCGCCGACGCCGCGGCGGAGGACAAAGCGGTGGTGCTGCCACCACTTGCGTTCGGCGCCAGCTTCTTTCACGGTGCCCGGATGCCAGGCACCGTCGGGCTGTCGGGCGAACAGACAGCCGCGACGGCCTACCTCGTGGCCGAAGCCTGTGTGGACGCCGGGTTCCGCCGACTGCTGTTCGTCAACGGCCACGTCGGCAACGCGTCCGCGTTGTGGATGGCCTGCGATCGCTTTCGGCGCGACTTCACCCAACTGCGCATCGGCGTCATGCAATGGTGGGACCTGACCGCCGACATCGCGCGGCGGGCGACCGAAGACGCGGTGGACTGGCACGCCAACGCCGCCGAAACGTCCCTGATGCTGGTGCTGCGACCGGAACTCGTCGACACCGAGAAGATGCGCGACGCCGATGATCCAGACCGCACCGAGGGCACGGTGTTTCGTTATGGGCTGCAACACGTCTCCACCAACGGGGTGACAGGACACCCGTCGCGCGCATCCAAGGCGATGGGCTTGGAACTGTGGCAGGACGTCGTGGCCGCGGCACGCGACGTCGTCGAGCGTGCCCACAGGGAAACGGCTCCACTTGGCTAAGGTCACCGGCATCGGACGACCACGCAACAACACCGCCTCCGCGCAGACGTCATCACCGCGCACCGACATCGTCAACGCGGCGACCAAGCTCTTCTCCGAGAAGGGCTATGCGCAAACCACAATGAGCGACATCGCGCGCGCATCGGGGCTGCAGCAGTCGTCGCTGTACTACTGGTTCCGCAACAAAGAACAACTGTTGCAGGAGGCCCTGATGGTCAACCGGGCGCCGCTGAAGTTCATCGCGGAGGTGGGCGCTGGTTCGGGCTCACCCGCCGTCAAGCTGTACCGGCTGCTGCGGTTCGACACCATGCAGTTGGCGTTGTCGCCGGATCGACTTCAATGAGATCCAACGCATCGCACACGATCAACGCGCTGAATTCCACCAGTTCTGGACGGATTACGAACGGCTGAAGAACTGGGTCGTCGACCTCATCGGCGCCGCGATCAGTGAGGGCAAGTTCATCGACTGCGACCGGGAGGAAACGGCAGGACTGCTGCTGAACTTCGACGAAGGCGCGCAGAAACGCACCCGGCTGCACACCGACAAGGCGGACCGCGCCGACGAGGCGATCCGGGTAGGGCAGCAGGTCGCGACCATCGCCGTCAGGGGGCTGCTCAAACGGCCCAGCGAAATCGCCAGAATCAGCGCCCAGGCGGCGCAATTCGACGACGCGTCGATCGCCCTACGGGTGACGCGGCCGCCCGGCTGACTACTCCCGGCCGCCCGACACGAAGCTCATATCGCTGAATCGGTGACCCGACACCGACGCCCCAGCGGCGTCAAGTGCAGTCACCTGTTCGGGTGTCAGCTCGACGGTCAGTGAGCCGAGGTTCTCGGCGACGCGTTCGGCCCGCCGGGTACCAGGGATCGGCACCGACGCCACGCCCATCGCCTTCGCGCGATACCGCAGCCACGCGAGCGCGACCTGAGCGGGCGTCGCGCCCTGTTGTTCGGCGACGGACCGCACGACGTCGACCACGGCGAGGTTGGCCTCCAACGCGTCCCCGCTGAACCGCGGCATGGTCTTGCGGAAGTCGTTCGGCGATGAGAGGTCGGCTGCCGAGCGGACGGTCCCCGTCAAGAAGCCGCGCCCCAACGGCGAATACGGCACGAAGCCGACGCCGAGTTCCGCGGCCGTGGGCACGACATTGCCTTCGACGTCGCGGCTCCAGATCGACCACTCACTCTGCACCGCGGCGATCGGATGCACCGCGACTGCGGCGCGCAATTCGTCGGCGGTGACCTCGGACAGCCCGAGATGGCGAACCTTTCCCGCTGCCACCAATTCGGCCATGGCGCCGACGGTCTCCTCGATCGGCACTGTGACGTCGCGGCGGTGCATGTAATAGAGGTCGACGACGTCGGTCTGCAACCGTTGCAGGCTTTCCTCGATGGCCTGGCGCACATACGCGGCGTCACCCCGGACCCCGATCTTGCCCGCGGCGCGCTCAGCGGGGTTGCCCTGAATTCCGAACTTGGTCGCCAGCGTCACCTCGTCGCGCCGCTTTGCGAGCAGCTTGGCGATCAGCTTCTCGTTGTTGCCGCCGCCGTAGATGTTGGCGGTGTCGATGAACGTCACACCCATATCGACGGTGCGGTTCAGCGTGGCAAGCGACTCCGTATCGTCGACTTCGCCGTACACCGGGGTCAGCGCCATGGCGCCGAACCCGATCGCACTGACAGTTAATTCGTCACCCAGCTTGACCGTGGGCGCGGTGTTGGCACTGGTCATGGCCCGTCCTAACTACTCCTGCCGAAACTGTATTCCAGCAGGCCCCTTCTCGAACTTTGTCTGCTGGAATACAGTTTCGCCGCCGGGGGCAGCGGACGTGACCCGGTTGCAACGCGGAATTCCTTTCGAAGCAGCGCCGTCGGACTTAACCTGTGAGTTGGGTCACGAGGAGGCTTCGATGCGAATCGCGGACGTGTTGCGCAACAAGGGTGCGTCGGTGGCCACCATCACCCCCGAGACGTCGGTCGCCGGTCTGCTCACCGAGCTGACCGTGCACAACATCGGCGCGATGGTCGTGGTGTCGCAGGACGGGCTGGTCGGCATCGTCTCGGAGCGCGACGTCGTGCGCAAGCTGCACGAATTGGGCGCCGACATCTTGCACCGGCCGGTGTCCGACATCATGACCACGGTGCTGGTCACCTGCACACCGGAAGACTCGGTCGACAGTCTGAGCGTGGTGATGACCGAGAATCGCGTGCGGCACGTCCCCGTGGTGGTCAACGGCCGGTTGGCTGGCATCGTCAGCATCGGTGACGTGGTCAAGAACCGGATGGAGGAACTCGAGGCCGAGCAGCAGCATCTGCAGGCCTACATCACCCAGGGGCGCTGAGTGTCGGTTGACGTCCGTCCGTTGGGGCGACGCGAGATCCGCGCGGCCGCAGGCGTCCTCGGGCGCGCGTTCTACGGCGATCCGGTGACGATGTGGATGGTGCCGGACAACGACGCGCGGGCGAAGGCGCTGCCGCGCGGTTTCGCCACGATCGCACGTCGCCATTTCCTGTCCCGCGCCGGATCCGAAGTGGCCAGTCGCGCCGGCGTGCTCGGCGCCGCGACGCTGTGGGATCCGCCCGGCCAACGCGAGGATTCCAAACTGCAGAAGTTGTCGATGCTGCCAGGTTTTCTCTGGGCGTTCGGCCGGCGCACCGCGAGGATGGAACAGATCGTGCGGCTGATGGAAGAACACCATCCCGACGAGCCGCACTGGTATCTGATGCTCATCGGCAGTGACCCGACGGTTCGCGGCGCCGGCTTCGGCCAGGCGCTGATGCATTCGCGCCTCGACCGCTGCGATGCCGAGGCCGCGCCTGCCTACTTGGAGGCCAGCAAACCGGATTTGGTGCCGTACTACTCGCGGTTCGGCTTCGAGGTCACCGGGGAGATCAAGCTGCCCGACGGCGGGCCGAGCATGTTCACGATGTGGCGAAACCCGCGCTAGCTCCAGGAGTACTCGGTGCGCAGTCGGGTGGCCACCACCTCGAAGACCTCGCGATCCAGGATCGCGCCTTCACGCCGGATGCCCTCCTCCGGCACGTCCAGCACCCGGTCCAACCGAACCCAGCTGGCTCGGCCCTCGTAGTCCCACGGTCCGCTGCCGATACCCACCCAGTCCGGGTCGTCGCGGTGATGGTCCTGGCTGGACAGCATCAGGCCGAGCAGCGTCGAGCGGTCACGACCCACCACCAACACCGGGCGGTCCTTGCCTCGGGTGGGGTCGTCCTCGTAGACCACCCAGGTCCACACGATCTCGCCAGGATCGGCGCGGCCGTCGAGGTCGGGTGCATACACCAGCTTGCGGGCGCGATGCGCGGTCGGAACGCTGTTGTTGGTGACCGGGCGACCGGCCGTGATCGCGGGGCGCTCCTCGTTGGTGGCGTTGGACAGCGCATCGATCCCGATTTTTATGCTGGTCTGAATGCCGGACTGCAGTTGTTGGCGGATGAACTTCGGCGCCTCGTTGAAGACGAGATTCTCCGCAAACCGCTGAAACGTCTGCTGGAAGCTTTTCCATGGCGGAGCCATATTTCCGAGCATAAGGGACCGCTGCGGCTCGCGATTGTGTCGAGACGGCCCTGCCTCGATACCCTGGTAATGCACACCACCCGCCTCACCAGGAGATTCCCATCAGCACTTTCGCCGATCAAACGTTCACGGCGCCGGCGCAGATTCGGAACTTCTGCATCATCGCCCACATCGACCACGGCAAGTCGACGCTGGCGGACCGGATGCTGCAGCTGACCGGTGTCGTCGACGAGCGGTCGATGCGTGCGCAGTACCTGGACCGGATGGACATCGAGCGTGAGCGCGGCATCACGATCAAGGCTCAAAACGTAAGGCTCCCTTGGCAAGTCGACGGCACGGACTACGTCCTGCACCTGATCGACACCCCCGGCCACGTCGACTTCACCTACGAGGTGTCGCGCGCGCTGGAAGCCTGCGAGGGCGCCGTGCTGCTGGTCGACGCGGCGCAGGGCATCGAAGCGCAGACGCTGGCCAATCTGTATCTGGCGCTCGACCGCGACCTGCACATCATTCCCGTGCTCAACAAGATCGACCTGCCCGCCGCCGACCCGGAGCGCTACGCCGCCGAACTGGCCCACATCATCGGCTGCGAACCCACCGACGTGCTGCGCGTTTCAGGTAAGACCGGCGAGGGCGTCGCCGACCTGCTCGACCACGTGGTCCGCGAGGTCCCACCGCCGGTCGGCGACCCGGACGCACCCGCCAGGGCGATGATCTTCGACTCGGTGTACGACACGTACCGCGGCGTGGTGACGTACGTCCGCGTGGTCGACGGCAGGATCGTGCCGCGCGAGCGGATCAAGATGATGTCCACCGGCGCCACCCACGAGCTGCTGGAAGTCGGCATCGTCTCACCGGAACCCAAGGCCGCCGCCGGGCTCGGCGTCGGCGAGGTCGGCTACCTGATCACCGGGGTGAAGGACGTGCGCCAGTCGAAGGTCGGTGACACGGTGACCACGGCGCGCAACGGGGCCGCCGAGCCACTGACCGGCTATCGCGAGCCGCGGCCGATGGTGTATTCGGGGCTGTATCCGGTCGACGGCTCCGACTATCCGGATCTGCGCGACGCGCTGGACAAGCTGCAGCTCAACGACGCCGCGCTGACCTACGAGCCGGAGACGTCGGTGGCGTTGGGCTTCGGCTTCCGCAGCGGCTTCCTTGGTCTGCTGCACATGGAGATCACCCGCGAACGGCTCGAGCGGGAGTTCGACCTCGACCTGATCTCCACGTCGCCGAACGTCGTCTACCGGGTCGTCAAAGAAGACGGTGAGGAGCTTCTCGTCACCAACCCGTCGGACTGGCCCGACGGCAAGATCCGCACGGTCTACGAACCCGTGGTGAAGACGACCATCATCGCGCCGAGCGAATTCATCGGCACCATCATGGAACTGTGCCAGTCGCGCCGCGGTGAACTGGGCGGCATGGACTATCTCTCGCCGGAGCGCGTCGAGCTGCGATACACAATGCCGTTGGGGGAGATCATCTTTGACTTCTTCGACGCGTTGAAATCACGCACCCGCGGCTACGCCAGCCTGGATTACGAGGAGGCGGGCGAGCAGGAGGCGGACCTGGTCAAGGTCGACATCCTGTTGCAGGGCGAGGCCGTCGACGCGTTCAGCGCGATCGTGCACAAAGAGGCGGCCTACGCCTACGGCAACAAGATGACGACCAAACTCAAGGAGCTGATTCCGCGGCAGCAGTTCGAGGTTCCCGTGCAGGCCGCGATCGGTTCGAAGATCATTGCTCGCGAAAACATCCGCGCGATCCGCAAGGACGTGCTATCGAAGTGCTACGGCGGCGACATCACGCGCAAGCGCAAGTTGCTGGAGAAACAAAAAGAAGGCAAGAAGCGAATGAAGACCATAGGCCGGGTAGAGGTGCCGCAGGAGGCGTTCGTCGCCGCACTGTCCACCGACGCCCCGGCCGACAAAGCGACGAAGAAGTAGGTGACCGTGCGCTCAACCCGGCCCATGCTCGTGGTGTTGAGCGCGTGCGCGGCGCTTGCGGGTTGCTCATCGCATCCGGTCGCAAGCCCACCTACCGTCCACATCGCCGAGGCCGCCAAGCCATCCGCGTCCCGCGCCCTCGTCCAGGTGCTGCCCACTGTCAACGAGCTGGCCACCATCCTCGGCACACCAGGCTTCATGGGGCAACTCGTCAACGGCGGGCCCGACATGCTGCTGCAGAGCGTGCGCGAATCCGAGGTGACGCCGGTCGACTGCGTCAGCGCCGGTTACCGGTTGGAAAAGGTGGTCTACCAAACGAGTCCGGTGCAGTCGGTGGCCAGTCGGTCCTGGATCGGCGGCGATCAGAACGGCCCGTCGTATTCGGGTTTCTTCGGTGCGGTGAAGTTCGACTCCACCGATGACGCCCAAGCGTTCCTGGCCGCGGCGGCAGACAAATGGCACCGCTGCAACGGACAGACGCTGGTGCTGCATCAACCCGAACACGGCGCGGACGGGGTCAGCAGGATCACCGACGTCTCGGTGACTGACCGAATCGTGTCGGCGGTGGTGTTGCACAACAACGGCTCCTCGGTCCAGCGGGCGCTCGGCGTGGCGTCGGATTGTGTTGTGGACGTGGAGATCACGAATCCGCCTGGCAGCGGCGGCGGAGACGCCGCGGGCGCTGTCGGGGTGGCGAATCTGATGTCGCGGAAGGCCGGCGGCTAGCGAAGTTGGCGGCTGGCCGACGCGTCGGGGGCCGGTCGGTCACAATAGCGCGGTGATCTTCAGGGGCTCGGCGACCCGGGCATGCGCAGCGGCACCCGTTTTCGCGGCGTCCGTCCTGCTCTCAGGGTGCGTGACCACGGTGTCCGGCACCGCGCTGCCCGCGCAGCACGCCGCTCCCGCGGATGTTCGGCCGCTGACAGAGGCGAAGCTCGACGACGTGCTGCTGTCGATCGGTGAACTCAACGGCATCATGGGGTCCACGCAGATGAAGGTCACCAGCGAATTGCAGCAGATGACCGACCACTCCGGTGAGGTGTCCGACCCCGATTGCCTCGGTGCGATTTACGGTGCGGAGCAACCGGTGTACGCGGGCAGCGGTTGGACCGCCATGCGCGATCAGGTGGCCAGAGAACCCGGCGAGGACAACGAGCACTGGGTGGAGCAGACCGCGGTGCTCTATCCGACGGCCGAGAAAGCGCAGAACTTCTTCGACGAGTCGAAGTCGTCATGGGAGAACTGCGCGGGCTACTCCGTTTCGGTGGACAACTTTTCGGCCAGCTACCTGTGGCAGATCGACGACCTGGTGTCCGAGGACGCGTTGATCAGCCAAATGACCGCGCAGGAGGACGCGGGTGGGTGGGCCTGTCAGCACGCGCTCTCGGTGGTGTCCAACGTCACCGTCGAGGCGTGGGCGTGCGCCTACAGCATCAAGGACGAGGCGGCAACGATCGCCGACGAGATGGTCGCCAACGCGGCGAAGAAATAACACTCAAATCGCAAGCGCGAGCCCGCTGACCAGAATGAGGGCGATCACTGCCGCGCCGGTCAGATAGACCTCGCGGCGCGGCGAAATGCGGTCCGGAAGCGGCCGCTGGGCCAACAACCGCTGGCGTCGAACGCCGATCAGGTAGGTGGCCATGGCCAGCGCGGCGGCGGCAACGGCCGCCGCGATGTGCACCCCGCTCCGGGTGTCTCTGAGCGACAGCAGAACGCCGTTGGCGAGCACCGCCAAGGAGGTCCGTGTCCACGCCAAACTCGTTCGCTCGGGCTGGGTATCGGTGTTGACGGTCAACTGGCTGCCTTGACCACGACAAGGCCGACGGTCAGCAGACCGATCAGGACGAGTCCGACTCCGAGGTAGATCGGCGTCGGGTGGCGCGGCAGTGGGCGGTCGTGGCGCATGGCGCGATCGACTTGCCGCCAGCGCACGATGCCCATGCCTGCGGTGAGGATTGCGAGCAACGCCAGGATGATCCCGAGCACATGCCGTCCACCCGCTATCGACAACTCGGGGACCAACTGGACGACCGCCACGGCGGCGGCAAGCAGACCGAGTGCGGTGCGTTGCCACGCCAGATACGTGCGTTCATTGGCCAGTGTGAAGCGATAATCCGGTTCGATCTCGTCGTTGTCGCCCACCACCTAGTCTCCTCATGTGTTTCATACATCCACGCGGCGACGATCACACAGGTAACCACGGTAATCCCGCCCCGCCACGCGGGCATGTCCGAACACATCTTCTGCGGCGCCCGAGGCGGTTTGTATCCACTCTGATTCGAACGCTCCTTGGCCGTCGTCCGAGCCGATCACCTCGTCGAACGCTAGGTACGGCAAGGTCGTTCGCGGGTATTGCCGCTCGTCTGCGACGGTGTCGAATGCCTAGCCTTCGTTCGTGGTCGAAGACGCGTACCCGACGGCTGCCGACGGTCCGATGCTCGTCGAGGTCCGACTCAGCCTCGCGTGGACGTTGGTGGTCCTCGGAATAGGCATCGCCGCGGTCGCGTTCGGTGGGTTGTTGCTGTGACGCGGGAAGTCCATCTGCTGGCCTTCGGCAACACGAGATCGTCGGGGCCATGGCGGCACCCCGACATCGACAACAGCACCGCTGGCGTCCGGCGCAGGCTGATCCAGCACGCACAGACTGCCGAGGCGGGCGCCTTCGATGCCGTGTTCTTCGCTGACGGCCTTAACTTCGGCCCACCCACGACGTGGGCATACAAGACCACCGAGGACTTCGAACCGCTCACCACGACGGCGGCCCTGTCATCGGTCACCGAACACATCGGCCTCGTCGTAACCGGGTCAGCCACGCTGCAGCACCCGTACCACCTCGCGCGCCAGTTGCTCTCGCTCGACCACCTCAGCGGAGGTCGCGCCGGCTGGAATCTGGTCACCAGTTTCGCTCGGGCCGCGGCCGACAACTTCAGCGCCCGCGGTGTGGTTGACCACGAGGAGCGATACCGCATCGCCGACGAAGCCATCGAGGTCGTGAAGAAGCTGTGGGACTCGTGGGACGAGGGCGCCATCGTCGAAGACCGTGCGGCGGGAATCTTCCACGATGTGAACAAGATTCACGTACCTGGCCATCACGGTCGGTACTTCGACGTGAAGGGTCCCATCGGCGCGGCGCGCTCGGCGCAGGGTCAGCCGGTGATCTTTCAGGCCGGATCGTCAGCGACCGGGCGCGAATTCGCGGCCAGGCATGCCGAGGTGATTTTCACGGGACATGGCGACCGTGCCCGCGCGCAACAGTTCTACCAACAGATCCACGACGAGGCCCGCCGTCAAGGGCGCGCCGAGGCACCTCTCATCACGCCGTCCCTGCGGTTCATCGTCGGTTCGACGGAGGAAGAAGCGAACCGCATCGAGCGCTCCGCCTACGAATACTTCAGCCCGGAGTATCAAGCCGGCTGGTTACTCGAGGTCGACGTCGATGTCACAGGGGCAGATCTCGAGGGGCCGGTGCCCGAGTCGGCGTTCCCTGACAGCACCCAGACACATCAGACCGCGCTGGCCGGCTACCGCGCGCTGGCCACCGACGGCAGTCCGTCCGTCCGTGAGTTCTTGTATCGGACCGTCAACGGGTGGGGCGCAAGCATTGTCGGTACGCCGGAGCACCTCGCCGACGGGATCGAACGCTGGTTCGCCTCGCGTGCCGCCGACGGTTTCGTGCTGCAGGGATCGGGGCTGCCCGGTCAGTTCGAGGACTTCGTCGAACAGGTGGTTCCGCTGCTGCGCAAGCGCGGCTTGTTCCGCCATGAGTACACCGGCACCACTCTGCGTGACCATCTCGGGCTGGGCGTACCCACCAACCGATACGAGGCAACAGCATGACCGATCCCTTTGTGCTCGCCGGGTTCACCATGTCGACGGTGTCGCACGGCAACTTCGGGCTGTGGCGCCATCCCGCCGACACCACCAGCAATTACACCGATGTTCGGTATTGGATCGACTTGGCCAAACTGTTGGAAGACGGCGGCTTCGACCTCCTGTTCATCGCCGACGCGGTGGGTCAACTCGATGTCTACGGCGGAGATGCCAGCGCGGCGCTGACCCGCGGAGTGCAGACCCCGGTGACGGATCCGCTCTTGGCGGTTTCGGCGATGGCAGCCGTGACAGACCGACTCGGGTTCGGCATCACGGTGTCGACCACCTACGAGAGCCCCTACCTCCTCGCTCGCAAGTTCAGCACGCTGGACCACCTGACGAGCGGCAGGATCGGCTGGAATATCGTCACATCGCTGCTGGACAGCGCAGCCCGCAACATCATCGGCCGCGACCGTCAGATCCCCCATGACGAGCGCTACGCCATCGCCCAGGAATTCGTCGAGGTCACCTACAAGCTGTGGGAGGGTTCGTGGGAGTCCGACGCGGTCGTCCGCGACCGCGCGCGTGGTGTGTACACCGACGCCACCAAGGTGCACGCCATCGGACACGAAGGGAAGTATTTCAGCGTCCCCGGTGCCCACTTGGTGGAACCTTCGCCGCAGCGGACCCCTGTGCTGTTCCAAGCGGGCACATCGACGGCCGGTCGCGAATTCGCCTCTCGCAACGCCGAATTGGTGTTCGCCAGTGATCCGCGGCCAGAAGTGTTGCGCGCCAACATAGAGGATATTCGGCGACGGGCGGTGGCCCATGGCCGCAAGCCGGATTCAATCAAGTTCATCACGTCTGTCGAGATCGTCACCGACAGCACCGATGCGGCCGCACAGGCGAAGGCCGACGAGCTGTCGAGCTACCACGACCTCGAGAGCGGACTGGTACTGCTGTCGGCGCTCAGCGGTGTCGACTGGTCGTCCTACGGCGTCGACCGACCCATCGAACAATTCGAAACCGACGCCAGCCGCTCGATCCTGGCTGCTGTCGACGACCCGGACGTTCGGCATCGCTTGACGCTGCGCGACTATGTCGGCGGCCTGGGCGGGTTCGGCGGCGAACTGTTCGTCGGCTCCGGACACACCGTGGCCGACGATCTCGAGGCCTACGCCGAGCGGTCGGGCGTGGACGGCTTCAATGTCGTCTACCACACCACGCCGGGAAGCTTCGCCGACGTCGCTGAGCACCTCATTCCGGAACTCCGCCGCCGCGGAAGGGTCGGCGACAATGGAGCCCGAACGTTGCGGGAGCGGATCTTCGGCGCCGCAGCGGTGCTGCCCGATGACCATCCGGGGTCTGCGTATCGCCGGAAAAGAATCTTGTCGATTTGATAACTCACGTCATGCCACCCATTTGCGGCATCGTGAGGATCACATCATCAACACGTTAACTGCCTGCGCGCCAACGGATTCGTGCGGCGCACCGGCAGAAAGGCAGTCATCATGTCCACACCGGTTCGCACCGAAGTCGCGTTGGGTGGTCGCGCGTTGGCCTCTGCGGAGAATACCGGCCTCGAGCGTGACGCTCTCGGCTTCAGGGGTGTTTTCGCTCAAGGGCTTGCCGCGGCGGCACCAAGCGTCGCCGTCGCCTCAGTGCCCTTCTCGTTGTTCGTTGCGGCCGGCAAGGGCGCGGCATGGGCCGCCGTCATCGGCCTGGCGATCACCGTGCTTATCGCCACGACGATCAGTTTCCAGGCCAAGCGCACCGTTTCCTCTGGGTCGCTTGGCACCTACACCGGAAACGGCTTGGGCCCCGGCTTCGCGTACGCCGCCGGATTCAGCCTGCTGATCGGTTACATCGGGTTCGCCACGACCGGAACGCTCGGCGGTGTGGTGTATCTGGACTCGTTCCTGGAGTCGATCGGACTGGGCTCCCAGGCCACCTGGTTCCGGCTTCTCCTTGTGGTGGTCATCGTCGCGCTCGCAACGTATCTGCCGTTCCGCGGAGTGTCGGTTGCGGCGAAATACGAACTGGCCTTTGAGCTGATCGCGATCGCGTCCATCCTGGTGATCATCGTCGCGGCGTACATCGGCTATGGGTTCAAAGTGGATTGGGAGCAATGGAATCCCAGTCACCTCGGCAACAGCGCGACGTTCATCGCCGCCGTGTCGGCGGTCGGCGCATACGCCGGATTCGAGAGCGTCGCCTCGCTGGGCGCGGAGGCCAAGAACGCCCACCACACGATCGCGCGGTCCCTGCTGCGCGTCGTCTTGCTGATCGGCGTGCTGTACATCGTCGCGACGTACCCGCAGATCCTGTTCTTCGGCAACATCGACGGGGACAAGGCGATCCTGCCGCAGTTGGCCGGTGACACGGGCGTGGCCTGGGTGAACTACGTGGTCAGCGGTGCCGTGGCGGTGGCGTTCATCGTGTTCGTCACCGCCGTCACCACCGCCGCCGCCCGGTCGCTGTTCACCTTTGCTCATGAAGGTGCCCTGCCAAGCGTGCTGACCAAGGTGCACCACAAGTACAAGACGCCGTGGGTCGGCATCGGGTTCATCGGGGCGCTGGCGTTCGTGTTCTCGACGGTCGCCACGTTCAGTTCGGCGGGCCGGGTGGTGTTCGAGGTCTACGGCGGCTACGTGGCCAACTACGGCTTCCTGACGAGTTACCTTCTGGTGGTCATCGCAACCCCGATCTGGCTGTACAAAATCAAGGCGTTGACACCGCTGCGTCTGGCGGTGTCGGTCGCAGCGACGCTGGCGCTCGGATACGTCATCTTCTCCAACTTCTACCCGGTGCCCGAATTCCCGTTCAACATCTTGCCGTTCATCTTCGTCGGGCTGCTGCTCGCGGGTCTGGCTTGGTACTGGTACCTCAAGCGGACGAAGCCGGAGGTGGCCAAGCGGGTCGGCACCATCCAGACGCTATCGGAGACCGAGCAGCAGCGACTGGCCGACGAGGGGATTCTCGACGTCCTCGAACACGACGCCGACGACCCCGAGCTCGACGAAAGGGAAAAGGAACCGGTGGCACCGTGACGCTCACCGACCATCGCATTGTCGACAACTGGTCTATCACCCCGGCGACGACGCACGACCATTCGCAGATCGCCGACTTCCTTGCAACCACAGGAGGTTTGAGCGGGCGCAAGTTCGCCGCGGACTCCCGCGACATCGCCGAACAACTCGACGGTGCGTTCCCCGAGGGGGTGACACTCGTCCGTGATCAGGACGGCGACGTGCGTGGCTACACGGCGCTGCACCGTCCGCACGGTCTGCAACCGGAGGTTCTCGCAGACTTCGTCTTCAGCCCCGGCAGCCCGCCGAATGTGGTCGACGATCTCGTCGGCGCAACGGTGGCGCGGTTTTACGTCGAAGCCGAAACCATCCCGGATGCGTTCTTGCGTGCCTTCATCGGTGCGGATCAGCAGTCGGCGATCGACTCGCTTGTTCGCCGAGGTGCAACCCAGGAGGGACAATTCATCCGGACGCGCAAGCCGTTGGCCGACGAGGATCCGAAGGCTCTGCAGGAAGCGTTGATCGACGGGTTGACGCTGGTGCACTGGTCCGAGATCATCGAGCGCGGGCTGGGGGAGCAGGTCCGCCGGCTTCAATACGACACCTTCCTCGAGCACTTCGGGAACATGTCGAAGACGCCCGGGCTGTGGCAGCATCACATCCAAAGTCGGTCGTTCACACCTGATTTCAGTCTCGCAGTGATCGACGAGGACTATGAGGTCGTCGGCTATGTGCTCGGATCGACGTACACCACCGGCGTCGGTGCGGCCGAAGAGCGCAGCGCCCACACCGATTACATCGGCGTTCGCCGTGACCAGCGCCAGCGGGGTATCGGCGAGTTCCTGCTGAAAAAGATCTGGCTCGCGGCGTTGCGCCGCGGTTTCACCGTGGCGTCGCTGGGGACCGACATCCACAACCGCAGCAACGCACACCTGCTATACCGTCGATTGGGGTACATCGCCGTGGAGAACCAATTCGCTTATCGCATCGATACTTCGGCTGGCACCGAATGACCGCTCCGTATCTGCGCCGACCGACCGCCTACGACCAGGAATTGCGCTCCACCTTCCGGCCCGTGTTCGACAGGATCGCTGCCGGGAGTGTGGAGCGCGAACGGGGCCGGGTGTTCCCGCACGACCAGGTGCGCTGGCTCAACGAAGCCGGCTTCGGCACCCTGCGAATTCCGCAGGAGCAGGGCGGGTTCGGCGCGTCCCTGGAGCAGACTTTCCTGTTACTTGCCGACCTCGGCGAGGCCGACGCGAACGTGTCGCACATCTGGCGCAATCACCTCGCTTTTGTCGAGGATCGGCTCAACGCACCGGTGTCGGAGACGAACGACACCTGGATCAAGCGGTTCCTCGCGGGCGCATTCGTCGGCGGTGGCTGGACGGAAGCCAACAACGTCACGCTCGCCAACCTCGTTACGACCGTTACCGCCGAAGACCACCACTGGGTGGTGACCGGTGCGAAATACTATGCGACGGGCAGCCTTTACGCCGACTGGCTCGACGTGCTGGGCCGATCGGAGGACGGCGAACTGCTCACCGCATTGGTCCGCGCTGACGATCCCGGCGTCACCCTCGTCGACGACTGGAAAGGTTTCGGTCAGCGCACCACCGCCAGCGGCTCAGCACGCTATGACCGTGCCCGTGCCGACCACGGCGATGTCTTCCCCGCGGTCGAACGGTTCAGCTATCAGTCGCACTTCTACCAGATCGCGATGCTGTCGGTGCTGACTGGAATCACGCGGGCGGCGCTGCGGGACGGTTCCGCAGCACTGACCCAACGCAAGCGGAACTATCCGCAGGGGCTCACCGAAGTACCCAGCGACGACGCGCAACTGCTACAGGTGATTGGACAGGTATCGGCGGACGCGTTCGCCGCGGAGGCCGCGCTGGCGCAGAGCGCCAAAAGCCTCGACCGCATCGTCGCGGGCAGATTGGTGGGCGATGACGACAACGCCAGGCAGCGGTTGGTCGACGCCGAAGTCGCAGTGACGCAGGCACAGCTGGTGATCATCGCGGCGGCACTACAGGCGACGACGACCATCTTCGATGCGCTCGGCGCATCGGGTGTCTCGGAGGAGTTGGCCCTGGACCGGCATTGGCGTAACGCCAGGGCGCTGGCATCGCACAACCCGCGTGTGTACAAGGCACGCATCCTTGGCGACTGGCTGATCAACGGCAAGGATCCAGTCGCCGACCTCGCCACACTGGGGCGCGGCGGCCAGGGAAACTAGCTCTGGGGGATGTGACGAACCCGGCGGCGAGTGCTGTGGCGCACCGTCCACTACTGCACCGACTAGGGCTCGCGCCCGGCGGCTTGATCTCCTTGTGTCGCAACGGTTCTCCACCTCGATCGAGCAGCGACTATTTCTCAGAGTTTTCTTCAGAACTGCACTCATGAGTTCTTAGGATTCGAACATATGTTCGAGTCATGAGTGCGGATGCGGTGCAGGCGGCGGTCGTCGCGCTGCGCGCCGCCCATACTGCGTTGGCCGCGCTGCCTGTCGATGCGCTGACCCGCCCCGAGGTGCTGACGGTGCTCGACGAAGTCGAAACGTTGACCTGCCAACTGCCCGCTCATGGGCACGGGCTGCTGGCCCGGCTGCAGGCCGAGACCACGGCCAAGGAGATGGGCGCCAAGTCGTGGCGTGATGTGCTGGCCACCCGGTGGCGGATTTCGACCGGT
>NZ_JBICUE010000013.1:0-150141 GCF_043197955.1 Mycobacterium sp. NPDC048908
CGATCACCGCCACCTGATCGAGTGACAACCGGCCCTCACCCATCCCCGCCACACAGCGCGGAAACTCCTCGATCCGGTCGGCGATCGTGGTGATGGTGTGCGCAGTGCCCGTCGATAACCCCAGCCGCCAGCCCATCAACGCTCGCCAATGACTGGGCCCCGGTCACGCCCCACAGCTGGTCGCGGTCGATCTGCGCGGCGATCTGCACGATGCGCCCGTCGATGGCGTTGCGCTGCCCCGCCAGCTCCGCCAACTCGGCGAACAACACCTCAAGACGATCACTGGTACTGCTCACCACCGACGGCGCCGCGGTTGAAGACATGACCCCATCCTCACCACCCGGTCAGCCACCGCACCCGATTCACCTTGCACACTCAAACAACCTGTGGATGAACACGCGGTTGGGGACAACTGGTCAGCGCCCAGCAAGGCCCGCGACAAGAGCCACACAGCCGACCGCGGCGAGCAGGATCGCGACTTCACCGCGGCGGCGGGCCCGGATCCAGGTGTTCAACGCCGCCACCCATCTGACGGTCGCCTCCGGGGCCAGCAGATAGGCCAGCAACGGAATCTCGACGAACGCAAACGCGACGACGTTGAACATCAACAACACCGCGATTTGGGTAAGGGCCTCTGCCCGGGAGGCCACAATGACCGCCAGCGCCGCGAGATAGTCGATCGACGGCAACGCGATTCCGAGACCGGCGACGCCGGCCACCGTGAGCGAGGGCCCGCTCAGCAGCTGTTTGGCCGGTCTCGCCAGTCGTGTCGGGCGTAGGTCCCACAGACCGGGCACCGCGACGAAGACCGCGGCCAGTAGCGCCACGACTCCGATCAGTATCTGAACATTCGGCAAGGTGAAGTGACTGGCACCCAGCAATACTCGTCGGAACACGAACAGGATGACCAGACCCACCGTCAGCCCCATCGCGAAACCACCGCACAGAAACACGAACAGTTGCAACGCGGGCCGAGGCCGGTTGAGCATCAGCACCGTCATTCCGACGCGGAATGGTTCGACGCTGACCGCAATGGCCATCGCCAGGACGGTTACCAACACTGGTAACTCCCAAAAGCGCGCACCGGCCGGATCAGCCGTCCAGCCGGGCGAATTGGTTCTGCCGATACTGCTCCACACACATCGCGCGCCGGATCTTGCCGCTCGTGGTGGTGGGAATCGACCCTGGTGCGACAACGACAAGGTCGGCGGCACTCAAGCCATGCGCATTGGATATCGCCGACGTGACGTCGCTCTTCATGCCGCTGAGCCAGCCTTCGTCCGATTTCAGCTCGATGACGGTGACCAACTCCTCAGTGCTGTTCACCTGCACCGAAATCGCCGCAACCCGGCCACCGGTGATCTGTTGGACGGTCGCTTCGATGTCCTCGGGATAATGGTTGCGGCCGCGGATGATCAGCAGGTCCTTGATGCGTCCGACGATGAAAAGCTCTCCGCCGGAAATGAAGCCGAGGTCACCGGTTCTCAGCCATGGACCCTCGGGCGTACCAGGGGACGGTTCGACCAGTACCGCGCCGAAGACACCCTGGTCCTCTGGCGGTTTGCGCCAGTAACCGTCGGCTACATTGGCGCCATGCACCCAGATTTCGCCAACCCGGTCGGCGGGGCACTCGCGGCCGGTGTCCGAATCGACGATCCGCAACGTCGGTGACTGCGGCACTTTGTATTTCACCAACTCTGTGCCCGCCGAACGTCTTTGAACCCGGCCCGCCGACAGTTCTTCCGAATCGAAGCGAACGGCTTCCGATTCCTCGCTCCACGTGCCGCTCGCGACGAAGACCGTTGCTTCCGCCAGGCCGTAGGACGGGCGGAGCATGTTGTCGCGAAAGTTGAAGTGTGCGAACCGATCCACGAAACGCTGCAGAGTAGCGGGCTGGACGCGTTCGGCACCGCTGATGATGCCGAGCACCCCGCCGAGGTCCAGCCCGGCCAGGTCGTTGTCGGTCGTCTTCCTGGCCGCCAGGTCGAACGCGAAGTTGGGCGCGGCCGACCACACCCGTGGGTTCTCGGCGAGCGCCCGAACCCATCGGGCCGGCCGCTCCAAAAATGCGACCGGACTGCTCAGTTCGCCGCGGAAGCCACCGAGGATCGGTGCGCAGACACCCAGCACCAAACCCATGTCGTGGTAGAACGGCAGCCACGACACAATCGTGTCGGGCGTTTGACCCTTGAGGTGCGACTCCGCGAAGTAACTGCGCATCAACTGTTCGAAGTTGGCCTGCAGGTTGCGGTGCGAGATCATCACCCCGGTCGGTGTTCGCGTCGAGCCAGAGCTGTACTGCAGGTACGCAGTGTTGGGCAGTTCCGTTGTCCAAGAGACTGTTTCACTCGCGTCGTCCAAGTTCAGCGAATCGATCTCGACGACCTTCGGCACTGCCTCCAGTGCCGCTTTGTCAACGTATTCGGCGACATCTGCAGCGGCCGAAGCGGTGGTGAGGACGACAGACGGCGACGTGTCGGCGAGCACGGCGCTCACCCGCTCGTCGGTAGAACCGCGATGCGGTAGCGGGAGCGGCACCGCGATCAAGCCGGCCTGCATCGCGCCAAGGAACGCCGCGATGTAGTCGAAGCCCTGGGGAGCCAGGATCACGGCCCTGTCTGCCGCCGACCCGTGCCGACTGAGTTCGCCCGCCACATTCATTGTCCGCCGGGACAATTGAGACCATGTCAGAGTTTCGGGAACTCCGGCCCAGTCGTCCGCGTAATCGGTGAACGTGAACGCGGTGTCGTCGGGGCGCATGCTGGCGCGCCCATGCAGCATCGAGAGAAGGGTCGACTGAGCCGTCACATCACGTCCGTAACAACTTGTGGATTTCACCCTGCGCTGTGGTTCAGCACGTACTGGAAGCCGGACAGAAGCTGCGACACCGGGTCGGCGCCGCCACCGAAGGCGGCTTGGGTGGCCGGAGCGGTGACGGCCGCAGGGTCGTAGCCGTGCACCGGGTCCACCGTGATCGGCGCCGTGAGCGGATCGTCGTTGCGCGAGTATCCCGCGTCCACCATCGGTTTCAGCACCCCGTCAAGCCGATTCAGCGTGCCCTCGTCCACCCCGAGGTACTTGAACGGCAACACCAAGGGGAGGTGTTGCTCTGGAATCAGATACGTGGTGGTCTTCGCACCCCGCGAGTTGACGGTCGTCCTGATGTTCTGCGGAGGCACGTTGCGGGGATTCGTGAACGCCACCGCGGTGTGGCCGGTGGCCAGACCGACCACCGCGTTCAGCAGCGACATCCAGTTGTCCGGTCTGTCCGGCCAGTCCGCGATGCTGTCGTATGCGGAAACGAATTGATAAGTGTCGTATTGACTTTCCACAGGGGCGGGCATGCGGAAGTCGAGCGAGGGCACGACGCTGCCAACGGGGAACATCTGCGTCAGGAAGCTCTCACCGAACGCGTGCTTGGCCAGCGGATCGCCATACGTGGCGAAGCTGAGGGTATTCGGCGGCGGTGCGGTCGGATCGTTCGCCAGCTTTGCCTGGACGGCGTCGAGCACCATCGCACCCTCGGACAATCCGATCGCGGTGCCGGGCCCGCCGGCGCGAATGGCCGATTCCAGATTGCCCTCACCCTCGTCGACCGACTCGCCGATGCTGGGGCCGTCGAGACCGAGGCCGGGAAAGCCGTCATCCAGCCTGCCGATGCCTGGGAACAACCGTTCCAGGGTGTGCCCCTGCACCTGACCGGCGGGATAGTCCACGATCTGGCGGTTCAGTCCGGGAAACCAGTCAGCCCCCGTCCGTTTGATGTACTCGTCATACGGTATGCCCAGCACGTGTGCGCCGCCGAGCGCGTATCCCCTGCCTGGCGTGCCCAGCGGCGGTGGCCCGTCGCTCGGAGCGCCGTGATCCGGCGTCCAGCCGGCCTGTGTGTCGTCGGCTGCCGCGACACCGGATCCGAAATACCCTGTGGCCCCGACGGATACCAGCGCAGTGAGCACCGCGAGTAGCCTCCGCATTCCGACTCCCACCTCGCTCGCTGCGCGCCCGTACTGCGGCGACATTACTCCGCCTTCCCGGCGGTTGCCCGTGCCACCGGTGGCGCGCTCAGCCGCGACGGCCACCAGTTGGCCCGGCCCACCAGCGTGGCCATGGCAGGCACCGTGACCGTACGCACCAGGAAAGTGTCCATCAGGACGCCGACTCCGATCAGGAAGCCGCCCTGGACGACGGTGGTGATGCTGGAGAACAACAGACCGCACATCGAGGCGGCGAAGATCACCCCGGCCGCGGTGATCACCCCGCCCGTCGACGTCAGGGTGCGGATGACGCCGTACCGCATGCCGTGCGGAGACTCGTCGCGCATTCGCGATACGAAGAGCAGGTTGTAGTCCGCGCCCACCGCGACCAACACGACGAAGGCGAGCGGGGGCACACTCCAATGCAAGGGCTGTCCGAGCAGGTATTGGAATGTCAGCACAGTGATCCCGAGCGCGGCGAAGTACGACACGACCACGGAGCCGACCAGATAAAGCGGCGCGATGATCGCCCGAAGCAGCGTCATCAGGATCAGCAACACCACCACCAGGGTCATGATGATGATGAAGCGGATGTCGTGTTCGTAGTAATCGCGGGTATCCCGAAGCGCGGCCGGGAATCCACCCATCGATATCTTCGCATCGGCCAGTTGGGTGTTGGGTTGCGCGCCCTTGGCGGTGTCGAGGATCTGATTCACCTGATCCATCGCTTCGGCGCTGAACGGATTCAGTGTGGTCTGCACCAGATAGCGCGCGGTGTGCCCGTCGGGTGAGATGAAGATCTTCGCGGCCTTCTTGAAGTCGTCGAGTTGCAGGATCTGGGCGGGCAGGTTGAATCCGGCCATCGAGGGGTCCGCTGCGTTCTGCCGCATCGCAAGCAGGAACGCGGCCGCCTCATCGAGTCCGGCGCCCATCAGCTTGACCTGATCGACGAGTTGATCCACCCCGCCTGCCACCTGTTGGCTTCCATCCGCCAGACGATTGGCGTCCTGCCTGGCCTTCGTCAGGCCCGCCTGCAGGCCGCCGGGCCGGTCTAGACCCATGGTTCGTATCGCCGAACTGAATTGCGACATCGCGTCGTTGAGTTGTTTGACGGTTGCGTTGAGCGTCTGTTTGTCCCCGAATCCCTCGAGTTGGCCCGCCAGAGAATTGATCTCATCGAGGCGTCCGTCGTCGCGCGCGGTCATCAGCTTCTGGAACTGGGCGCGGGTATCGCTGCACGAGGGGTTGGCGTCACAGACGGCATTACCGTTGAGCGCCGCCAGCACCGGCCCTATCCAACCGAACATGTCCCTGACGCTCGAGAAGTTCATGCCCATGGAATTGCCGAGCGCGTTGACGCTCTGTACGAGTTGGGCCGCGGTCTCGACCTGCTTGACCAACTTGTCCCCACCGAATTGGCTTCGCATCGCGTTGAAGGAGTCGATCACGCGCTGCATGCTGGGCGCGATCTTGTTGATCTGGGTTCGCACCTCGCCGAGGCTTGCGGCCAGCGTGCCTGCCCCGTCCGTCAGCCGGTTGAGATCCTTGGTGTTGTCGCTGATTACGGCCGAACCGGTGGCCATTCGATCACCGACGATGCCCGCTTGGTAGGTGGCCCTGAACTCCTGTGGGACCACCCCGGTGGGTCGGGTCAACCCGCTGACCAGACCGATGTTCGGTAGTTGGCTCACCCGCTGCGCCATCTGCTCGAGATCGGCGAGGGCCTGCGGGGTACGCAGATCGCGCGGCGACTTGACGAGGATGTATTCGGGTACGGCCTGGCTGATCGGGAAATGGCGCTCGAGCGCCGCGTATCCGATCGAACTCGGCGCCGAGGACCCGAGGGCTTTGCGATCGTCGTAGTTGTACCGCGCGAACGCCGCACAGCTGGCGAGAAGGATCAGCACGAGCAGGCTGCCGACCAGGTGGGTCTTGGGCCGCCGCACGATGCGTGCCCCCGACCGCCGCCACAGCCGAGTCGTCAGCTCGCGCCTCGGCTTGACCCAGCCACGGGGCCCGGCGAGCACCAGGATGGCAGGCAGCAGGGTGACCGCGGCGAGGTATGCCACCCCGACCCCGATCGCACACGCCACGCCGACCGTGGAGAACACCCCCATCTTGGCGAAACTGATTCCGAGGAATGTGATTCCGACCGTGGCGGCGGATGCGGTGATCACCTTGCCGATCGAGATCAACGCCCGCCGCACCGCATCGTCGAGGTCATCACCTTGGCGCAGATAGTCGTGATAGCGGCTGATCAGGAAGACCGCGTAATCGGTGCCTGCGCCGGCGATCATCGCGCTCAGGAAGATCACCGATTGGTTGGAGACACCGATTCCGAACAGATCGGAGACCCCGGCCACCACTGCCTGCGCCGTCACCAACGACGCGCCGATTGCTGCGAGCGGCAGCAGCATCGTGATCGGGTTGCGATACACCACGAGCAGGACGAGAACGACCAGGACCCCGATCGCGATCTCGATCGGGAGTCGATCGTGTTGGCCGGCGACGGTCAGGTCGGCCACGGTGGCCGCAGGCCCGGTGACGTAGATGTCGAGCGAAGCGCCTGCGGCGTTGTGCTTGACGATGTCGGCGACCCGGTTGTAGGCGTCGTAAGCGCGCGGCGTGCCCAACTCGCCGGCAAGGCCGGCGGGCAGCACCCACGTGGTCTTGTCCTTACTGGTCAAAAATGGGCGCAGCTGGGGCGTGGTGAAGAAGTCCTGAACCATCACGACATCGGTCACGTCGTCGCGCAGCGCGTCCACTACCTTGCGGTAGGCGGCTTCGTCGGCGGGCTTGAGTCCCGAGTCATTGGTGAAGGCGACGACGAGAAGGTTTTCCGAGCCCGATTCGTGAAACGCCTCGGTCATCTGCCGAGCCGCGACGCTCGACGGGGCGTCACTCGGCAGGATGGCGAGCGGATGGCGCTCGGCCATCTCGTTCAGGCTCGGAAACGTCAACGGGAGGGCGACCGCGATCGCGATCCACACCCCGATCACCATCCATGGCCACCGCACCACGAGATCGGCTAGCCGTCGCATATCGTCCTCATCCTCGCCCCGAACATGCGCATCGTTATGCGACGCGTCCCCAGTCCCCGCTGTCGGCGACGCGTACCGTCACCGACTTCATCGCCTCCATGTAGCGAGTCACTGACTTGTCGGCAACGGGATTGTCGGGATGCATGATCGCCATGACCGTGCCCTCGCCGTACCGGAATATGTAAATCGTCAATTGGTATGAGAACCGCCCGTCGGGATACATCCCGATGTTGTTCGCGAGCCCCATATCGGCGGCAGCGAGAATGGCGTTCAGGGGCGCGGCACCACCGTGCAGGAAATTCGACACCGGGAAATTCGGTTGCGGCCAGTTCAGCCACGGCGCCAACTCCAACACGCGGTAATACGGCACCCTTGCCATATCGAGCCCGGAATCGAACGAGGCCTGTGCCGCCGAGGCGGCGTCGCTGAACGAGGTCGCCGCAATCGGGACGGTGATCGGGATCAGCCCGGTGAACCAGCCCTGCGTCATGAAATTGTCGCTGGCGGTTCGGGAATCCCGCGGCGTGAGCCCGTAGTAGGTGAGGGCGCCCGTGAACTCGTACTCCACCAGGCCGAGACAGGCGAACAGGCCGCCGACGAAGCGCGCGCCCGCCGCCGTGCACGCCGATTCAAAGCGTTCCGTCTGTGCCGCATCCATCAGAATTTCTGACGTCATGCCGCTGGTGCTGGACTCTTGCGGATTGCCGAGGGGCAGCGGAAATTCGGGAAAACCGTCCATGTTGTTTTCGGCGAAGTCAATCCATGCGCGCACTCCCGGCGAATCCAGCGTCAACGCCGAGGTGTGCTCGCGCTCGCGGACGCAGAAATCGTCGAAGCTGCCTGCATCGGGCAGCGTGAGCGCCAAACCTCCCCCGCTGAGTGCCGAGTACATTCCGTTGGCTTCCAGCATCGTGGTGCCGATCAACGTCGCGTCGCCGTGCACGTGATCCATGGCGGCGAAGAACGTGAAGTGGTCATCGTTCTGGATGATGCCGAACGTGAAGCATCCCCACTCCAACGGATTGGGGATGTCGACGACGTGTGCGCGTATCTGCTCGACCGTCATGTGGCCTTGATCGATCGGCGTGAATTCGATGTCGGCGGGATCGCCGATGGCGTGGCGGATGAAGTCGCCGTCGGCGGATCGCTCGAACCAACTGCGGAAGGTGTCGTGCCTGCGTAGGTAGGCGTTGACGGCGTGGTCCATGGCCGCGATATCGCAGTGTCCCGGCACGTCACAGCTGGCAATGATTTGCCGGGAAAAGGTCAGCCCCGCCTCGGTCCGTTCGCAGTAGTTGCGAAGGTGCTGGCGCTGCATGTAACTGACGGGCACCGAACTCACCGGTGCTCGTCGCGCCTTTTCGGCGGCCTCGGCCGTCGGATGCCATGAGGTGACTGAGCCCGAATTCAACGACCATTCATCGAGTGCGCCAACCGTGACTTTCCCGATTCGCAAAACTTGGTCCTCTCACTTGGACAGGTTTGGGTCCGGCACCACCCGTTGCTGCGCCAACATACCCCGCGGCCCGACAACGACGCCTCGCGCCGGTTGCCACACGACCATCGACGCCGCGCATGTGACGGACGCGCATGCAATAGTGGTCGGTCGAGGGGATCACTGCCCTGTTGGGGAGAGGCCGTTTTCCTGCGGGACAGGCGTCCCGTGTGAGTCCCTTTTGATCGCCAATGCAAGGAGGACAGCTGCATGGGAGCTGCCGAACATCCGTTCGAGCCGGCCACGCGTTTCGCAATCGTCGGCTATGCAGCTCGTTTGCCGGGTGCCAGGGACACCGATGAGTTCTGGGACGTGCTGCGCGAGGGTCGCGACGCGATATCGGAGGTTCCAGAAGACCGCTGGGATGTCGACGAGTTCTTCGACCCCGAACCCGGTGCGCCCGGCAAGGTGGTGACCCGTCGCGCGGGTTTCGTCGACGACGTCACCGGCTTCGATGCGCCGTTCTTCGGCATGTCGACACGCGAGGTCAGACTGATGGACCCGCAGCATCGTATTTTGCTGGAGACGGCGTGGCGGGCCGTCGAGCATTCGGGCACCGCACCGACGGCGCTGGCCAATACGAACACCGGAGTGTTCGTCGGCCTGGCCACCCACGACTACCTCGGCATGGCCTCGGACGAGCTGTCCTATCCCGAGATCGAGGCCTATATGGCCATCGGGACGTCGAACGCCGCCGCCGCGGGCCGGATCAGCTACCGGTTGGGGCTACAGGGGCCCGCGGTCGCCGTCGACACGGCGTGCAGTTCGTCGCTGGTGGCCATTCACCAGGCCTGCCAAGCGCTGCGGTTGGGCGAATGTGACCTCGCGCTGGCAGGTGGTGCCAACGTCCTGCTGACCCCGGCGACCATGATCACGTTCTCGAGTGCGCAGATGCTGTCACCCGACGGCCGGTGCAAGACCTTTGACGCGGCCGCCGACGGCTATGTGCGCGGCGAGGGATGCGGTGTCGTCGTCATCAAGCGCCTCGAGGACGCGGTCCGCGACGGCGACCGGATCCGAGCTGTGATCCGCGGAAGCGCGATCAACCAAGACGGCGCATCGGGCGGCTTGACGGTGCCGAACGGCGTTGCGCAGCAACGAGTCATCGCCGACGCGTTGAAGCGAGCCGGCCTGCGACCCAGCGACGTCGATTACCTGGAAGCGCACGGCACCGGAACATCGCTTGGCGACCCGATCGAAGCGCAGGCGGCGGGTGAGGTGCTCGGCGCCGGGCGTGAACCGGGCCAGCCGCTGCTGATGGGCTCGGTCAAGACCAATATCGGACACCTGGAAGCCGCAGCCGGCATCGCGGGTGTCATCAAGGTCGTGCTGTCGCTGGAACACGAGTTGCTGCCGCGGCACCTGCACTTCCAGAACCCGTCGCCCCACATCCCCTGGGATCGGCTCCCGGTCGAGGTGGTCAGACAGCCCACACCGTGGGAACGCAACGGCCGACCGCGGATTGCGGGCGTCAGCTCCTTCGGGTTCGCCGGGACGAATGCTCACGTGATCCTCGAAGAGGCACCCGAACAACCTGCGCAGGAAGCCCCGGCGCCCGTCCAGCGCCGGTTCAGCATCCTGCCGATTTCGGCCCGCACCCCCGTTGCACTGGTGCAACTCGCCGACGAGTACCGCGACTGGTTGGACGCACACCCCCAGGCAACGCTGGCCGACGTGTGCTTCACGGCCGGAGCGGGACGCGCTCATCTGGAGCACCGGGCGGCGTTGGTGGTCAGTTCCAGAGACGCTGCCATCGAGCTACTCGGTGCGCTCGCGGACGATCGTCCAGCGCCCGGTCTGGTACGCGGTGAAGTCCACGACACACCGAAGACGGCGTGGCTGTTCACCGGCCAGGGCAGCCAATACCCCGGCATGGCCAGGGAGTTGTACGACACCGAGCCCGTGTTCGCCGCGACAGTTGATCGGTGCGCGGCCGCGGTCGCCGATGTCCTCGAAAAGCCGTTGACTGACCTGATTTTCGAGGCGGACGGCCAGGACGGCGAGGCCGCGCTGCGGCAGACCTCCCACGCACAGCCCGCGCTGTTCGCCGTGGAGATGGGCTTGGCCCGGCTCTGGCAGTCGTGGGGGCTCGAGCCTGACGTCGTGCTCGGCCACAGCGTCGGCCAGTATTCCGCGGCCTGCGTGGCGGGCATGTTCACGCTCGAGGACGGCGCGCTGCTGATGGCCGAGCGGGGCCGCCTGTTCGGTAGCTTGCCCACGGGTGGCCGGATGGTCGCCGCGTTCACCGCCGCAGACCGTGTGGAGCGTCTGACCGACGAGTTCCCCAACCTGTCGGTGGCCGCCTACAACGGGGCCAACACCGTATTGTCTGGGCCCGCACAGGATTTGGAGAAGGCCGTCGCCGCGCTGGCCGCCGACGGAGTGCGGTGTGACTGGTTGGAGACCAGCCACGCGTTCCACTCCGCGTTGTTGGAACCGATCCTCGACGAATTCGAGTCGTACGCGGATCGATTCGACTTCCGTGCGCCGCAGAAGCTGTTGATCGACAACCGCACGGGCGCCCCGCTCGGCAGGAGCGTGAAACTCGACGGCGCCTATTGGCGTCGCCACGCGCGCCAACCAGTGCAATTCGCCAAGAGTGTGCGCACCCTTGCTGACCTGAACTGCAAGGTGCTGCTCGAGATCGGTCCTCGACCCGTGCTGACCGCCGCGGCCCTCGGCACATGGCCGGACCCGGCCAGCGCGCCGCGCGTGATCACCTCCCTGCGACCGACCACCGCCGACCAACGGCAGATCACCGAGGCCCTCGCGGACGCGTATGTCCTTGGCCATCTGCCCGACTTCGCCGCTCTCGGTCACGCGCACGCGCAGAAGGTGGACCTGCCCACCTATCCGTTCGAGCGACGTCAGTACTGGTTCCGCGACAATTTGGCAGCCGACCGGCAGCGCCCCGACCAACAACTCCGCGATGCCACCCGCACGCATGCCGTCCGCCTACTCGAGGACGGCCGAATCGAGGAACTCGCCAGCCTACTCGACGGTGCCGATGCTGACAGCCAGACCGTCGATGTACTGAATAGGCTTGCTGCACAACACAATCAGCAGCGTACAACCCAGTCGATCACCAACGACCGTTACGAGTTCCGCTGGCAGAAGTCGGCTGCGCCGGTCGCGGGCGCGGGCGGCCCCGCCGAATCCACCTGGATCCTGATCGGTGAGAACACCCAGGCGGTTGGGCCTCTGGTCGACGTGCTGACGGCACGGGGCCACACGCATCGGGTCCTAGCGCTGCCGATGTCGGACCCCGATGAGGAGAAGCTTGCCGACGCGTTGCGCGCTGCGGCGGTGGAGGATTCGATGCTTCGCATCGTGCACCTCTCGGCGCTCGACGGCGGGACCGCGCCGTCGATGCGGTCACTGCTGCGAATGCAACATCGGATCCTGGGTGGTACCCGGCGGCTGCTGCGCGCCGCGACCGCCGCCGAATCGAAAGTGCCCATCTGGGTGGTGACCCGCGGTGCACTTCGAGTCACCGACACCGACACGGTGGCACCGGAGCAGAGTTGCCTGTGGGGATTCGGTCGCGCCGCGTCGCTGGAGCTTCCGCAGTTATGGGGCGGACTGGTCGATGTGGCGGACGGCAGCACCGACGAATGGTCACAGTTCGTCGACCTGGTCACCACGCCGCACGACTCGACGGCCAGAGAGGACCAGATCGCACTTCGTGGTGAGGCGGTCTATGTGCCCCGGTTGGTCCGTCGGGACGGGGCACCCAGCGGCACCCCGATGAAACTGCGGCATGACGCAACGTATCTGGTGACCGGCGGCCTCGGCGCGGTGGGCCTCGAGATCGCCGGGTACCTGGCCGCGCACGGCGCCCGGCATCTGGTGCTGACCAGCCGAAGGGAACCCAGCGACGCCGCACAGCAGCGCATCGACGCGCTGGCCGACCAGCACGGTTGCGAATTCCGCGTTGTCACCGCAGATGTGGCCGACGCGCATCATGTCGCCCGCCTGTTGACCATCGTGCAGGCCGAGCTACCACCGCTGGCCGGTATCGTGCACGCCGCGGGCGAGGTCAGCACCACCGTGCTCAACGATCTGGACGACAGCGAACTGGATCGAGTTTTCGCTGGAAAAGTCTGGGGCGCTTGGCATCTAGCCGAAGCGGCCAATGATCTGCAGTTGGACTTCTTCGTCACCACATCGTCGATCGCCTCGGTATGGGGTGGGTTCGGTCAGACGGCCTACAGCGCAGCCAACGCATTCCTGGACGGGCTGGCCTGGCGGCTGCGCGAACAGGGCATCGCCGGCATCAGCGTCAACTTCGGTCCGTGGTCCGCGGGCATGGCCGATGCGGACTCTCGTGCGCGGTTGGACCAGCGCGGAATCCGCACGCTGCCACCGGCCGACGCGCTGGCCGGGCTGGCCGATGTGGTGGCGGCTTCGTCGGCGCAAGGCGTGGTGGCACGGGTTGACTGGGCGCGCTTCCTGCCGTTGTACCAACAGGCAGGTAGGCGGGCGTTCCTTGTCGAGTTGGAACGTGAGGTCCCCGATGCCTCCCCGGCTGTGACACCGTCGGGGAAGACCGAGTTCGTCCAGCGGCTCACCAATGCGCCTGTGCAGCAACGCAAGAGGCTGCTGACCGACCACCTGCGTGATGCGGTGGCAGAGGTGACGCGCGTCGATGCGGCCGAGATCCGGGAGGACGCCGGATTCTTCGACCTTGGCATGGACTCGCTGATGGCCGTGGAGTTGCGGCGGCGCATCGAACAAGCGGTCGGCAAGGAGATACCCGTCACCCTGGTGATGGATCATCCGCGATTGTCCGATGCGGCCGACTATCTGCTGCACGATGTGCTCGACCTCGGCGAGCAGGCATCAGCACCCGCGCGGACGTCGATGGTGACCACACGCACGGACGAACCCATCGCCATTGTGGCGGTGTCGTGCCGATTCCCGGGAGCGCCCGACCCAGATGCGTTCTGGGACTTGCTGTCTGGGGGCATCGATGCGATCTCCGAAGTCCCCGAAGACCGTTTCGACATCGACGAATTCTACGACCCGGACCCGGAGACCGTAGGCAAGACCTACACCCGCTTCGGCGGGTTCCTCGACGGAGTCGACGGATTCGACCCCGAATTCTTCGGCATCTCCCCTCGTGAGGCCGTCTGGATCGAGCCGCAACAGCGGCTGATGCTCGAAACCGTATGGGAGGCATTGGAACGGGCCGGGTACTCACCTGCCGAACTGCGCGGCAGTCGAACCGGCGTCTTCGCCGGCGTGGCGGCCAACGAGTATGCCCATCTGCTGTCGTCGGAGTCGGTCGACAAGATCGAGCCCTACTTCATCACCGGCAATGCGCTCAACGCGATCTCCGGTCGCGTCGCCTTCGCGCTCGGACTCGAAGGTCCCGCGGTGGCGGTCGACACCGCGTGCAGTTCAGCACTGGTCGCCGTCCATCAGGCCTGCCAAGCGCTGCACGCGGGGGACTGCGACATGGCGTTGGCAGGCGGGGTGAACGTCTTGCTTTCCCCGGTGACGGTCATCGCCGCGTCGCGGGCCAGAATGCTTTCTCCTGTCGGACGGTGCAAGACCTTCGACGCCTCCGCCGACGGCTATGTGCGCAGCGAAGGCTGCGGTGTCCTCGTGCTCAAGAGGCTCAGCGATGCGCAGCGAGACGGCGACCGGATCTGCGCGGTCATCTCCGCCAGCGCGGTCAACCAGGACGGCGCTTCGAGTGGCTTGACGGTTCCCAACGGCGGTGCACAGCAACGGCTGATCGGGACCGCGCTAGCTCGCGCCGGTCTCACCGGCGGGGACGTCGACTATCTGGAGGCGCACGGGACGGGTACCCCGCTCGGCGATCCGATCGAGGTGCAGGCGGCAGCTGCCGCGTACGGCGAATCGCGTGACGCCGAACGGCCGCTGCTGATGGGTTCGGTGAAGACCAACATCGGCCATACCGAATCCGCCTCGGGGGCAGCGGGACTGATCAAGGTCGTGCTTTCGCTGCAGCATGAGCTGTTGCCGAAGAGCCTGCACTTCGATACGCCGTCGCCACACATTCCGTGGGACTCGCTGCCAGTGCAGGTCGTCGGTGAGCCGACACCGTGGCGCTCCAACGGTAGACCGCGGCGCGCCGGCGTGAGCTCCTTCGGGTTCACCGGCACCAACGCGCACGTGCTGATCGAGGAGGCACCACCACAACCGGCACTCGCCGAAGGGGACACCGATCAGCAGCCTTTCAACGTGCTTGCGCTGTCCGCCCGCTCACCGGAAGCGCTGGCAGAGTTGGCGCGTCGTTACCAGACGTGGCTGACCGCCCATCCTGACGTCGACCTCACCGAGGTGTGCCTGACGGCAGGGACGGGCCGTTCGCACTTCGAACATCGCGCCGCGTTGGTGGTGGAGTCGATCGATGGCGCGTGCGGGGGCCTCGCCGATCTGGCCGAGCACCGGGTGCGGTCCGGCGTGCTGCGCGGTGAGCACACGAACCGCCCGACGACGGCGTGGTTGTTCACCGGGCAGGGCAGCCAGTATCCCGGCATGGCCCGCGAGCTTTTCGCCGCGGAGCCGGTGTTCGCCGACACCGTGACCCGCTGCGCGGAGGCAGTCAAGGACATCCTGCCGCGTCCGTTGCTCGACGTGATGTTCGCAACCGATCGCGAGACCGCCGGCAAGGCTTCGGAAGCGTTGCGGGACACATCGTTTGCGCAGCCCGCCCTGTTCGCCGTCGAGATGGGCCTTGCTCGACTCTGGCAGTCCTGGGGTATCGAGCCCGACGTGGTGCTCGGCCACAGCGTCGGCCAGTATGCGGCGGCATGCGTGGCTGGAGTCTTCAGCCTGGAAGACGGCGCCCGGTTGATCGCCCAGCGCGGCAGGTTGTTCGGCAGCCTGCCCGGTGGCGGCCGGATGGTGGCGGTCTTCGCCGACCCCAAGCAGGTGGAAGAGGTCGCAGGCGAGTTCCCGCGAATCTCGGTCGGCGCCTACAACGGGCCCAACACCGTGCTTTCGGGTCCCGGCGAGGACCTCGAGAAGGTCGTCACCCGGTTCGAGGAGGACGCGATACGTTGCACATGGCTGCAGACCAGCCATGCCTTCCACTCGGAACTGCTGGATCCGGTGCTCGACGAATTCGAGTCGTACGCAGCACAATTCCGATTCGCCACGCCGACGCTGCCGCTGGTCTGCAACCGAACCGGCGCGGTGCTCACCCCGCAGACCCCGATGGACGCGCAGTACTGGCGGCGGCATTCCCGTCAACCAGTGCAGTTCGCCGAGAGTGTGCGCACCGCAGCGGGGCTTGGCTGCACGATCCTGATGGAGATCGGTCCTCAGCCGGTCCTGACCGGGGCGGCGGTGCAGGTGTGGCCTGAGCATCTGGCCGCGCCGAGGGCGATCGTCTCGCTGCGCAAGGGAGTCGGCGACCGACGCCAGATCGCCGAGGCGCTGGCCACGGCCTATGTCGGCGGCCACCAACCCGATTTCGCTGCACTGCATGGTCGTTCGCGCCGGGTTCTCGAACTGCCCACCTATCCATTCCAGCGTCGGCGGTTCTGGCCCAAGACGTCCGCGATCACGGTCGACGGTCCAGTCACCTCAGGAATCCTCGGCAGCGGAAAGGAACTCGCGTCCGGCGACTCCGTCTACAGCAGCAGGTTGTCGGTCAAATCCCAGCCGTGGCTTGCCGACCACGTCATCTACGGAACTGTCGTCGTCCCCGGCGCCACGTACGCAGCGATGGCGCTGGCCGCGCTCGGTACCCCGGCGCGTGCGAAGGACGTTTTCTTCTACGAGCCGATCATTCTGCCGGAGAAGAGTTCCCGCGAGGTACAGCTTTCACTGCATCCGTTGGAGGCTGACGGCGAGTTGCGCTTCCAGGTGCACAGCCGACCGTACGGCGAACGCGGCGCCGAGTGGGCGCTGAACGCCGAAGGCACCGTCGTGAGTGGCGTCAGCGACGGCACTGACGAGGCGGGACCCGCCAGCGACTCGGTCGACGACGCCGTCGAGCGCATGGAACGCATGCGTCCGCAGCAGCTGTTCGAGACGTTCGCCGACCTCGAGCTGGCGTGGGGACCGACGTGGTCCGGTTCACTGAAGTCGCTGTGGCTCGGTGACGGCGAGGCCATCGGCGACATCATGGTCGGTGAAGAACTCGCAGAACAGCTCGGAACCGAGCCGATGCATCCGGTGCTGATGGATCTGTGCACCGGTGTCGCCTTCCCGGCTTTCCCCGCGCTGCTCGCGGCCGAACAGGGCGTCAGCGATCTATTCCTGCCGTTGCGGTACGGACAGGTGTCACTGCTGGAGAAGATGCCGCGGCGGTTCTACTGCCGTGCGAAATGGCACGAGAGCCCGCTGGACAACGAAACACAGGTCTTCGATATCGATTATCTGGACCGAAATGGCAAGCACCTGGGCGGGATCCGTGAATTCACCGTCAAACGAGCGCCCCGTGAGGCGTTGTTGCGCGGTCTCGGCGGCGACGCCGCCCGGCTGCTTTACACCGTGGGCTGGCATGAGGTGCCAGTGGCCAGCGACGAGCCCGCGGCGGCGAACGGCACGTGGCTGATCGCCGGGTTCGACGACTTGGCCGCCAAGGTGCCCGGCTGCATCCCGTTCGACCGCAACATCGACCCGGAACCGTTGGGCCAGGTGCTGGCGCAGGCGCACGAGCGCGGGATGGGATTCTCCGGCGTGGTTTGGCGAAGCAGCGCGTTGCGCGCAGACGAGTCGGCCACCGATGCCGCCACGCGGCTGGAAACGGAGATCGCCAACCTGCTCAGCGCCGTGCACGCGGTGCAGGGCGGCCTGAAACTGCCAAACGGGCTGTGGATCGTCACCGAGCGGGCGGTGGCCACCGAGTCTGGCGAGTCGGTCGATGCGGTGCAGGCGGCGCTGTGGGGATTCGGGCGCACCACGATCAACGAGGAACCGGCGCTGCGCGCCAAACTCGTCGACTGCGACGGGTCACCGGAGGCCGTAGAACTGCTTTCCAACCTGCTCGGCACACCTGTCGAGGAACCGGAACTGGCTCTGCGGCAAGGCAAGCTGCTTGCTTCCCGATTGTTGCCGTGGGCTCGCAGCGGCAACCTCAGCGTGCCGCGGGCAGGCGACTTCGCCCTTGCCCCCACCGAACGCGGTGCGATTGACAACCTTCGGCTGACCGAACGCGACGTCGCGCCGCCGAACGAGGGCTACGTGCAGGTCCGCGTCGAGGCCGCCGGCCTGAACTTCCGTGACGTGCTCAACGTCCTCGGGCTGTATCCGGGTGACCCCGGCCCGATCGGTGGCGACTTCGCCGGTGTAGTCACGCAAGTGGGCGATGGTGTCGAGCTCGAGGTGGGTCAGCGCGTCTACGGCTTCATGCAGGGCGCCTTCTCCAGCCGGTTCAACGTGCCCGCGCAACTGCTGGCGCCGATTCCGGACGGGGTGAGTGCGGTGGAGGCCGCGACGATACCCGCTGCGGCGCTGACGGTTCGACTGGCATTCGACTGGGCGCAGCTCAAGCCCGGCGAGAAAGTGCTGGTGCACGCGGCCAGCGGCGGTGTCGGCCTTGCCGCTATCCAGATGGCCAAGCGGTGCGGCGCCACGGTCTTCGCCACTGCGAGCACCTTCAAGCGCGCGACGCTACGCAAGATGGGTGTCGAGTACGTGTATGACTCGCGCACAACGGATTTCGCCGATCAGATCCTGGCGGACACCGATGGTGCGGGCGTCGATGTGGTGCTCAACAGCCTGACCAACGAGGGCTTCCTCGAGGCGACCGTTCGGGCCACCGCGCAGAACGGCCGCTTCGCGGAGATCGCCAAGCGCGACATCTGGACGCCGGAGCAGATGGCCGCCGTCCGTCCGGACATCGCCTACGAAATCGTGGCGCTGGACACGGTGACCCTCCAAGAGCCCGAGCGCATTCGTGCCCTGTTGACGGAGGTGTCGCAGGGCTTGGCCGAGGGCCAGTGGACGCCGCTGCCCGCCGAGATCTACCCGCTGACGGAGGCGAGGAACGCATTCCGCCGCATGCAGCAGGCGCGGCACATCGGGAAGATCGTGGTGCAGATACCGAATCCTCTTCAGCCGCGAGCGGACCGCAGTTATCTGATCACCGGCGGCCTGGGTGCGATCGGCTTGCACACGGCGTCGTACCTCGCCCAGCTCGGCGCCGGCGACATCGTGTTGGCGAGCAGACGCGCACCCGACGCGGATGCGCAACGCACGATCGACGACATCACCGAGCGCTACAAGTGCCGAATCCACGTTCACGCGGCCGATGTCGGCGACGAGTCCGAGGTGGCGGCGCTGCTGGAGAAGATTCGGGCGGAGTTGCCGCCACTCGCCGGAGTCGTCCACCTGGCAGGCGTGCTCGACGACGCGCTGCTGTCTACACAGAGCGTCGAGCGATTCCGGACAACGTTGGCGCCCAAAGCGTTTGGCGCGCTCCACTTGGACCGCTTGACGAAGAGCGACGAGCTGGACTTCTTCATCGTGTCCTCATCGGTGTCGAGCCTGTTCGGTTCGCCAGGGCAGGCCAACTACGCGGCCGCCAATGCGTTGCTCGACGGTCTGGTCGCGCAGAGGCGGGCGCAGGGTCTGGCTGCCACCGGCGTCAACTTCGGTCCATGGGCGAAGGGGGGCATGGCTTCATCGGACGCCGCGATCGCCAATATCAGTGCCCAAGGCCTGGTTCCGCTTGACCCGTCGGCCGCGCTGGGCGCGCTCGCCGAGGTGGTGGCCAACGGCACCGGGCAGGCTGCGGTGCTCAAGGCCAACTGGCAGCGCGCCGCCAAGCTGCTCGGCAGTTCGCGGCCGCCGATCCTCGACCTCGTGTTGCCGAGCGCGGCCGGTGAGGTGAGCGGTGACAGCGAGTTGCTCAAACAGCTGCAGGAGATCCCGGTGCCTCAGCGGGCCGCGTTCGTCACCGAGTTCCTTCAACGAGAGGTGCAGCACTTCCTGCGGCTGGCGCAACCGCCCGCTGCCAGCAGTCGGTTCCTCGACCTCGGCACGGACTCGCTGATGGCGATCGAACTCCGCAACCGGCTGCACAGCCAGTTCGGCGGCGCGTTCACGATCAATGCGACCGCGGTGTTCGACTACCCCACCATCGGCGGGCTGGCCGAGTATCTGGTGAATCAGCTGCCCGACGCGGAAGACTGAATGACATCGAGTCGTCGAGACTGCGGACAGATCGTCTATTTCCAGAAAAGCGCGATCTGTTCGCAGTTTCGGCATAGTTGGCCGCTGGCGGAGTTGGCCGCTGTCAGTCAGCCCACCGACCAGCTTCCACCTCGGGCGGCAGCACGGACTGCATCGGCACATCGAGGCCGTCGTAGATGCCCGGCTTCTGTTCGGCCAACCAGTTGAGGGCGCCGAGCAGGCGGTTGGCGGCGGTGGTGTTGCCGCCGTCGGCGCGCGTACCGCCGGGAACGTCGGCGCGACTGACGATGGTCAGCCGCGGGTCGCCGTCGACGATGACCCGGTGGTCGCCGACGCCCTCGTCCGGGTAGGGCCAGTCCGGGGCACACGACCGGTGAATGCGGGTGATGTGGTCGATGATGACTCGTTCGCGGCCCTTCGCCTTGCCGATCACCTTGAGCCGGAAGGCGCCCTGGGTGCCCTTCTCGAAGCGGCCCATGACGGTGTCGACGGACGCTTCCAGCGGCAGCCGCTCGACTTCCTCGGTGATCTCGTCGATCTCCAAGCCGAGGCCGCGGGCGATCAGTCGGATGTTGCCGCCCCATACCATGGTCGGGATCGAAGGAAGCAGCATCATCGGGGTGTCGTCCATAGTGCCCCCAAAACCACAGCGCAGCCGCACCGCCTCAGGCTGGTCGTAGGTGGAGTAGTCGAAGATCTCCTGGCAATGGATGGCGTTGATCCGGGTGCACAGTCCCGCGGCGATGATGGCCAGCGCGTCGTTGCCCCAGCCCGGGTCCACCCCGCTGACCAGTAGCGAGCCGCCGCCATCCTCGGCGGCCTCGGTCAGCCGCTGCACCCATTCGGGTGGCGCCGAACGCGGGTCGTAGAGCGAGTACAGCGACGGGGTGACGACGTGCTTGCCTGCGCACAGACACCGGACGATGTCGGCGACGGCGTCGTCGGGCCGGATGTCGCCGGACGCCATGTAGGCCACCGCGTCGCAGCGCGCCAACACCGCGTCGACGTCGGTGCTGGCGGTCACGCCGGTGTCGGCCTCCAGACCCGCGAACGCGCCCGCGTCCCTACCGTCTTTGTCAGCCGACGAGGTGATGACGCCGACCAGTTGCACGCCCGGAAATGCCACTGCTGACCGGATCGCCGTCGACCCCATGTTTCCTGTTCCCCACACCGCGACCCGAAGCATCCGGACACCCTATCGAGGGCCTCCGTGACCAACCTCACAATGCGGCAAACCGCCTGCTCAGACACCTGTCAACTGCGGTTATGGCAGCCCGACCAACCGGCTGGTTACTTAGCCGGGGGAAATTACTGGCGGAGGGTTTGAGTTGTAGTTACTGATGGGTATAGTTCGGGCGAGTTACTGGTGGGTAACTTAGCCCAAAGTACCCAACCACATGTGGCTAACTCGACGAGGAGGAACCGTGAGCCACTACAAGAGCAACGTCCGCGACCAGGCATTCAACCTGTTCGAGGTATTCGGCGTGGACAAGGCCTTCGGTGAGGGTGCATACGCCGAACTGGACACCGACACGGCCAAGGAGATGCTGGGCGAGATCGCCCGGCTGGCCGAGGGCCCGATCGCAGAGTCCTTCGCCGACTCCGACCGCAACCCGCCGGTGTTCGACCCCAAGACGCATTCGGTGACTCTGCCGGAGCCCTTCAAGAAGTCCATGCGTGCGCTGTTCGACGGTGGCTGGGACAAGATCGGCCTCGCCGAGGAGCTCGGCGGCATGCCGATGCCTCGCGCGCTGCAGTGGGCACTGATCGAGCATGTCCTCGGCGCCAACCCCGCCGCCTACATGTATGCGATGGGTCCGGGCATGGCGCAGATCATGTACAACCTCGGCACCGAGGAGCAGAAGAAGTGGGCCGTGCTGGCCTCGGAGCGCGGTTGGACCGCGACCATGGTGCTCACCGAGCCCGACGCGGGCTCTGACGTCGGCGCGGGCCGCACCAAGGCCGTGCAACAGCCCGACGGCACCTGGCACATCGACGGCGTGAAGCGCTTCATCACCTCCGGTGACGCCGATGACCTCGGCGAGAACATCATGCACCTGGTGCTGGCCCGCCCCGAGGGCGCAGGCCCGGGCACCAAGGGTCTTTCGCTGTTCTTCGTGCCGAAGTTCCACTTCGACCCCGAGACCGGTGAGCCGGGCGAGCGCAACGGCGTCTTCGTCACCAACGTCGAGCACAAGATGGGCCTGAAGGTCTCGGCCACGTGCGAGCTGTCGCTGGGTCAGCACGGCGTTCCCGCCGTCGGCTGGCTGGTCGGCGAGGTGCACGACGGCATCGCCCAGATGTTCGACGTGATCGAGCAGGCTCGAATGATGGTGGGTACCAAGGCCATCGCCACGCTGTCGACCGGCTACCTGAACGCGTTGGAGTACGCCAAAGAGCGTGTGCAGGGTGCCGATCTGACTCAGATGACCGACAAGACCGCGCCACGGGTGACCATCACGCACCACCCCGATGTGCGTCGTTCGCTGATGACCCAGAAGGCTTACGCCGAGGGGCTGCGCGCGCTGTACCTGTACACCGCCACGTTCCAGGACTCGGCGGTCGCCAAGGCGCTGCACGATGTGGACGCCGAACTCGCCGTCCGGGTCAACGACCTGATGCTGCCGATCGTCAAGGGCGTCGGCTCGGAGCAGGCGTACGCCAAGCTGACCGAGAGCCTGCAGACCTTCGGCGGCTCTGGCTTCCTGCAGGACTACCCGATCGAGCAGTACATCCGTGACGCCAAGATCGACTCGCTGTACGAGGGCACCACGGCCATCCAGGCGCAGGACTTCTTCTTCCGGAAGATCGTCAGGGACAAGGGTCAGGCGTTGGCCTACGTGGCAGGCCAGGTCGAGTCCTTCGTCAAGAACGAGGAGGGCAACGGCAGGCTCAAGGCCGAGCGCGCACTGCTGGCCACGGCACTCGAGGACGTCCAGGGCATGGCCGCCACCCTGACCGGCTACCTGATGGCCGCGCAGGAGAACCCGGCCGAGCTCTACAAGGTGGGCCTGGGTTCGGTGCGCTTCCTGATGAGCGTCGGCGACCTGGTCATCGGTTGGCTGCTGCAGCAGCAGGCCGCGGTGGCCATCGAGGCGCTCGACGCCGGGGCGTCCGGTGCCGATCACGCCTTCTACGAGGGCAAGGTCGCGGTGGCATCGTTCTTCGCGAAGAACTTCCTGCCGCTGCTCACCAGCACCCGCAGCATCATCGAGAACCTCGACAACGAGGTGATGGAACTGGACGAGGCAGCCTTCTAAGCCGCTTCGTACGCAAAAGGCCCCGGTCTCTTCCCGGGGCCTTTTGCGTTGGGTGACCAAGAATTCACCAAGGCCGCTTCCGCACGCTTGTCGCAACAACGCGTCAGTGATGGAAGGCCCTTGCAATGACAGCTGTCTCGTCGACAACGGGGCGCGCCGGCCGCGGCGTGACGATTCCGATAATGCTCGGCCTACTCGTGATCCTCACGGTCGCGGCAGGCGTCAGCATCAAGGCGATGGTTACCAACCGCCCTGCGCGGAATTCGGTCGTGTCGTACACCCCGCAGGTGGTGCTGCCGTTCACACACCTCGGTCAGCCCTGGGGTGCGGCCGTCGACCGGGTGGGAAATCTCTACCTCGCCGACCATTCCTCCCGCCAGCTGATGAAGCTCGCGGCCGGCGCCACCGCGCCGACTCCGCTTCCCTCGGACGGCCTCTCGGACCCGACCGGCGGTCAAGGGATATGCGCGATATGCGCGTCCCGACGGCAAGGCGTTGCTGGTGTCGACCGACAATGGCGTTGACGAACCGGCGACGTTGACGCGCATCGACCTGTCCGGACACGAGCAGCAGTCGTATCCGACGGCTTCGTTGGGAGGCGCAAGTCACTTCAACGGTCACTATCTCCAGTCGCCGGATGGGACGCGGCTCGTTCTCGGGACCACGACCATCGGCAGTCGCGGCGCCACGCCGTCGGCCAGCGACATGGTCGTCATGAACAGCAGCGACGGCAAGCTCATCCGCAGGCTGCCCTCACCGATGTCCGGTGCCGAGTGCGAACCGGTGCGGTGGTGGACTGCGACCGTGCTCCTCGCGCATTGCGGAAACGATGCGGGAAAGCAGTTGTGGAAAGTGCCCGTCGACGGCGGGGCTGCGACTGCCCTTACCGCCGTCAACTCGAGCCAGCAGGACGACCCCGGCTTCGGCGGTGACCTCGACGACGGGGTCGCCTTCCAACTTCCCAGTGGGACGTTTCTTCAGTCGCAGGGTGCTTGCGGTTCAATCTTCTTGTCCCGCTTGACACCTGACATGCACACCAAGCGGGTCGACGTACCAGGGGTTTCCAACAGCATCGAAATGGCAGGCGCGAGCGCAGACAAGCTGCTGTTGCTCGCGAAGGTGGGCTGTGGTGGCACGACGTCGCTGCTGACCTACGACCCGGCGGCCAACACCTCGACCGTGCTACTCGGTCCGCCGGTCAACGGCGGCGGGGTGAGCGGCGCGCGACTCTACCCCGGTCAGGAGTGAACGACTGTGAAGAGCATGCTGATCACAGCGGCCGCCGTCGTGGCGTTGGTAGCCGGAATGCCGTCGGCCACTGCGCAATCGACGTGTGAGGGCCTGGGCGGAACGGTCGACGTCGACCAGGTGTGCCACGTGCAATCCACCACGACGGCGTATGCGATCGACATCAGTTTTCCGCTGGGCTACCCCGACCAGCAGGCCGTTGCCGATCACCTGAAGCAGGGCCGTGCGGATTTCCTGAACTGGGTCACCAAGTTCGGCGGCGACAGTCGCCAATATATGCACGACGTCACCGCCAAGACCTACCAGTCCTCCGGTACCCGAAGCCTGGTGCTCACGGTCATCGACGACACCGGTTTCGCGCACGAGGATCACCTGGCACCTCATACCAGGCGTTCAACTACGACGAGGGCAGGCACGCACCGATCACCATCGACACGCTGTTCAAGCCAGGGACCGACCCGACAGAGGTGCTCAACACCATTGTCCAACGCGAATTAGCCAAGCACTCGGACGTACCGGTGCGCGACGATCTCGACGCCACCACGTACCGCAACTTCGCGATCACCGACGATGCGGTGATCTTCTTCTTCGCCGAGGACGAAGTCGTCGCCGACAACAACGGACCACATCAAATCTCGGTACCACGAAGCGAATTGGCGTCGATGCTGGCCTAGCGGAACCGCAACTCCCGCACACCCTCACAGACAAATAGGGCGGGTTCGGGAGGACATTTGAGGGCGTCTCATTAATCTCGCGCGTCCGGCTTTCGCCTCTCACCGGCACTTTGGATCGGTCACTCCCGAACCCGTCGTGCGATCGATCGTACGCTTGTGAGCCCGGCCACACCAGGGTCGATTTTGGGTCTATTCGTCCCTGGTTCGCAGCAGCGCACGGGTGCGCGCACGCCCCTCAGCGGAGGGGTCGAACGTGACCGCCGCGAACTCGTTGACGCCCGCAGCGGCCAGTTCGTCGAGGCGGTCGGAAACGGTGTTCTCGTCGCCGATGATCGCGGCGTCCTCGGGGCCGGCGTAGCCCTCGCGGTCGAGCATCGCCCGGTACGACGGCAGCTGACCGTAGAGGGCGAACTCCTCGGCCGCCCGCGCCCGCAGACCCGCGACATCATCGGTAACGGCCACCGGCAGCGATGCGGCGACGGCAACCGCGCTCTCCGGCCTGCCCGCCTCGCCGGCGGCCTGACGCAGGGCGGGGCCGACGTGTTCGGCGAGCGTCCTTGGTCCGGTCATCCAGGTCAGCGTGCCCGACGTGCGGCGTCCGGCCAGCCGCAGCATCTGCGGGCCGAGCGCGGCGATGTACAGCTGTGGCGTCGGCACCCCGGGAATCTGCAGGGCGCCTCGCGTGGTCCAGAACTCCCCGGTGGCGTCGGCGGCCTGCCCGGCAAGCAGCGGCTGCAGTCCGTCGAGGTATTCGCGCATCTGCCGCACCGGCTTGTCCCAGGACACCCCCCACATCTGTTCGGTGATCATCCGGTGGCTCATGCCGATGCCCAGCGTGAAGCGCCCGCCGGAGATGGCGTTCAAGGTCAGCGCGCGCTGGGCCAGCTGCGTCGGATGCTGCACCTGGATCGGGATGACGCCAGAGCCCACCTCGATGGTGTCCACCTCGTGCAGCGCGACGGCGAGGATGGTGGTCAGGTCCGGGTCGTAGGGCAGCTGGGCCATCCACACCCGTCGAAATCCCTCGTCCCGAAGCGCGGTGAGGGTCTTGATCGTGGCGTCGACGGGCGAGCCGCCCGCCGTGTCATTGAGTAATCCGACGAGGGTCAGGCTGATCTTCATGAGCACCATCGAAGCACTCTGTGTCGAAAAGTAAGAGCCCCGTGTTGCCGTCGGGTCGGGGGGTCAGACGGCAACACGGAGCTATCAGGTCTATCGAGTGCCCCCACCGGCCCGTTACAACGCTGTGGAAGTTTTTTCTAGGCCTCGAGAATTGCGGCGACGCCCTGTCCGCCTGCCGCGCAGATCGAGATCAGGCCGCGGACCGGCTGACCGGTCTCCTTCTTCTTTTCGGCAAGTTGCTTGGCCAGTTGAGCCACGATGCGCCCACCCGTCGCGGCGAACGGGTGGCCCGCGGCCAACGACGAGCCGTTGACGTTGAGCTTCGACCGATCGATGCTGCCGAGCGCGGCGTCGAGGCCGAGCCGCTCCTTGCAGTACTCCTCGGACTCCCACGCCTGCAGGTGAGCCAGCACCACCGAGGCGAACGCCTCGTGGATCTCGTAGAAGTCGAAGTCGCCCAGGCTCAAGCCGTTTCGCGCCAGCAGCCGCGGCACGGCGTAGGTGGGCGCCATCAGCAGGCCATCCTTGCCGTTGACGTAGTCGACCGCTGCGGTCTCGGCGTCCACGTAGTACGCCAGCGGCTCGATGCCGCGCTGCGCGGCCCACTCCGGCGTGGCGAGCAGTGCCACCGACGCGCCGTCGGTGAGCGGCGTCGAGTTGCCCGCCGTCATGGTCGCGTCGCCGTTGCGAACCCCGAACACCGGCTTCAGCTTGGCGAGCTTCTCCGCTGACGAGTCGGCGCGCAGGTTGTTGTCCCGGTACAGCCCGAGGAACGGGGTGACCAGATCGTCGAAGAATCCGCGGTCGTAAGCGGCGGCCATGTTGCGGTGGCTGGCGGCGGCCAGCTCGTCCTGGTCGACGCGCTTGATGCCCATCTGCTTGGCCGTGACGGCCTGGTGCTCACCCATCGACAGGCCGGTGCGCGGTTCGCTGTTGACCGGGATCTGGATGCCGAGCGACGCGGGTAGTTTGCCGACCAGCCTGAGCCGCTCGATGTTGGACTTCGAGCGGCGCAGTCCGAGCAGCACGCGGCGCAGGTCGTCGCCGAACGCGATCGGCGCGTCCGATGCGGTGTCCACCCCGCCTGCGGCCGCAACGTCATAGCGACCCGCGGCAATGCCGTCGGCCGCGGCGATGGTCGCCTGCAGGCCGGTGCCGCACGCCTGCTGGATGTCAAATGCGGGCGTGTACGACGACAGCGAGCTGCCGAGCACGCACTCACGCATCAGGTTGAAGTCGCGGCTGTGCTTGAGCACCGCACCGCCAATCACCGCGCCGAGCGTCTCGCCGTCGAGGTTGAAGCGGTCGATGAGCCCACCGAGCGCCGCGGTGAACATGTCCTGATTGGAGGCGTTGGCATACGCGCCGTCGGACCGCGCGAAGGGGACTCGGTTGCCGCCGAGGATGGCGACGCGTCGGTGGGTATCACTAGCCATGAACCCCATACTACGCACCCTTCTTACTCTGGAGTAAGTTCTCCCCATGGCTTCCGATCTGTATTCGCAAATCGTCCACTCGGCGCCCGGATCGTTCCTCGCCAACAGGCTCGGTATTCCGCAGCCGGAGACGCTGCGCCGGTACCAGCCCGGTGACCAGCCGCTGGCGGGCACGCTGCTGATCGGCGACTCCGGCTCGATTGCCGGCTCAGCCGGCGGCCGCGTCGTCGAGCCGCTGCGCCTCGCGCTGGCCGAGGACTACGACCTGGTGTCCGACAACCTCGGCGGGCGCTGGGCCGACTCGTTCGGCGGGCTGGTGTTCGACGCCACCGGCATCACCGAACCGGCTGGGCTCAAGGCGTTGTACGAATTCTTCACACCGCTTCTTCGCAACCTCGGGGCCTCCGGGCGCATCGTCGTGATCGGCACGACGCCCGAGGACGTCGACAACGGGCACGAGCGGGTGGCGCAGCGGGCGCTCGAGGGGTTCACCCGGTCGCTGGCCAAGGAGATGCGGCGCGGCGCCACGGTGAACCTGGTGTACCTGTCGCCGGAGGCCAAGCCCGCGGCCACCGGGCTCGAGTCGACCGTGCGGTTCCTGCTGTCCGGCAAGTCGGCCTACGTCGACGGCCAGGTCTTCCGGGTGGGCGCCGCCGACTCGGCACCGCCCGCCGATTGGGACAAGCCGCTGGACGGCAAGGTGGCGATCGTGACGGGGGCCGCGCGCGGCATCGGTGCGACGATCGCGGAGGTGTTTGCCCGCGACGGGGCGAAGGTGGTGTGCATCGACGTCGAGCAGGCGGCGGAGCCGCTGGGGATCACGGCGTCGAAGGTGGGCGGCACCGCGCTGACGCTGGACGTCACCGCGGACGACGCCGTCGACAAGATCACCGAGCATCTGCGCGAGGTGCATGACGGTCGCGCCGACATCCTGGTCAACAACGCAGGCATCACGCGCGACAAGCTGCTGGCCAACATGGACGAAGCCCGCTGGGATTCCGTTGTTGCCGTGAACCTACTTGCGCCGCTTCGGCTTACCGAGGGCATGGTGGCCAACGGAAGCCTCGCCGAGGGTGGCCGGGTGATCGGGCTGTCGTCGATGGCCGGGATCGCGGGCAACCGCGGGCAGACCAACTATGCGGCCACCAAGGCGGGCATGATCGGGCTGACGGACACGCTGTCGGCGGAGTACGCGGACAAGGGAATCACCGTCAACGCGGTGGCGCCCGGTTTCATCGAAACGAAGATGACCGAGGCGATTCCGTTGGCCACCCGTGAGGTGGGTCGTCGGCTCAACTCGCTGTACCAGGGCGGGCAACCCGTCGACGTCGCCGAAACCATCGCGTACTTCGCCAGCCCGGCGTCGAATGCCGTCACGGGCAACACCATCCGGGTGTGCGGCCAGGCGTGGTTGGGAGCGTGACGTGACGCAACCGTCGGGGTTGATGAATCTGGTGCGCGCCGCGACGGGCGCACTGCCGTTCGTGCCGCGCGGCGACACACTGCCCGAGCGCACGTTGGGTGTCGACGAGCTGAGTATCGATCCGGCCAACGTTGCGGCGTACGCCAATGTGACGGGGTTGCAGTTCGGCGACGAGGTGCCGCTGACGTATCCGTTCGCCTTGACGTTCCCGACCGTGATGTCGTTGGTGACCGGGTTCGACTTCCCTTTCGCCGCAATGGGTTCGGTGCACATCGAAAACCACATCACGCAGTACCGGCCGATCCTGGTGACCGACACCGTTTCGGCGCAGGTGCACGCGGAGAACTTGCGCGAGCACCGGCGCGGCCTGCTGGTCGACGTTGTCACCGACGTGAAGGTCGGCAACGAGCAGGCCTGGCATCAGGTGACGACGTTCTTGCATCAACAGAGGACGAGCCTGTCCGATGAGCCGAAGCCGCCACCGCAGAAGCAGCCGAAGCCCGGCCCGCCGAATGCGGTGCTGCGCATCACGCCGGGGCAGATCCGGCACTACGCCTCGGTCGGTGGGGACCACAACCCCATCCACACCAACCCGATAGCCGCGAAGCTGTTCGGGTTCCCGACCGTGATCGCACACGGAATGTTCAGTGCCGCAGCGGTTCTGTCGAACATCGAGGGTCAGCTGCCGGACGCCGTCAAGTACTCTGTGCGGTTCGCGAAGCCGGTGGTGCTGCCCGCGCAGGCCGGCCTGTATGTCGACCGCATCTCCGATGGTTGGCAGTTGACCCTGCGCAACCTGAAGAAGGGCGATCCACACCTGACGGGAACGGTGACCGCGCTCTAATCCGGGTGGGTCACGACGTGGACGCCGCGGTCAGCGACGGCGTCGCGACGCCGACGGTGATCACCGGTGACGCGGAGGGATCGAGCCAGTTCAGCACGGAGCGCATGTCGTCGCGGCCGATGGCGATACACCCCCAGGTGGGGCTGCCGTCGGAGACGTGGAGGAAGATGCCTGCCACCCGACCCGGAATGCGTTGGGGATTCACCGCGATGTTGACCGCGTAATCGTAGACAGGTCCGGAATCGTAGAGGTTCTCCGCGATGGACGACGGGCTGCCCGAGCGACGCACGTGGGTGTTGTAACTGGGTGATCGGGCGTCCTCGTCCCACCAATCCTGTTGAGTGGCCTGAAAATAGGGCATCTTGGTGCCAGGGTTGGGCTGGCGGCCGAAGGCTTGGTCAAAGGTGAACGTTCCTACCGGAGTGCGGCGAACGCCGTCGGCGGGAGCGCCGACGCCCAGCTCGCCTACCTTGGCGGGCACCGGGCCCAGCACCACCTTCCACTGCTGACCGATCCGCTGGAATGCGGTCAAGGTGCCCGTGGTGGACTGCGCTGCGGGCACCCCGACGACGATCCACTGGGCGGGTTGGCCCGCGGGACTCGCTGCCGCCGGTGCGGCAACGGACAGGCTCAGCAGTGCCCACCCGAGCAGGACTGCCTTGGCCGGTCTCACAGGGGCGGCAGTTTCGCCGACAACCAGTCGTTCAGGGCGTCTTGGCCGACCTGGTGAGCCTGCACGGCGTGTGATGCCGACCTTGGCGCTCCGGTGCTGTCGAAATGCGACTGCAACACGGTCAGGATCGCCGAGTACAGGTCCTTCTCGCTCACTGCTTCCTTCCGTCCGCCATGGTGCTTCCGTCGCATTCTTGCGGCGGGACGTGTCGTCGAAGCCAAGCTCCGGTAACGATTCGACGGCAGGGCCTGCGGGCTATCCCCGCAACGCCTGCGCGGCAATGGCGTCGGCAGAGGCCAGGTCGAACTCGCCGTGGTCGCTGCCAAGGCCCTGCGCGACGAGTGCCGCGACCGCATTGCCGAGCACCGCCGCCTGGCCCGGTTGCCTGCCGAGGCGGATACCGCAGACGAAGCCCGCCGAAAACGCATCTCCGCAGCCCGTCGTGTCGACCACCTCGACCGCGAAAGCCGGAACATGCTGGGTGCCTGCCGTATCGACCACCAGGGCTCCGTCGGCGCCACATGTCACGGCCAACAATCCCGCGCCCGCGTCGAGTAATCGCCGGCAGCCCTCGTCCAATTCAGCGGCACCGGTGAACCCGATCACCTGGTCCGTGTTCGGCAACAGGTAATCGGTGTGGGCCAACGCGGGGGCAATCAGGTCAAACGTCCCCATGCCGCCCGGGGCGATCAAGTCGACAGACGTCGTGACCCCATTGCCCTTGGCGTGTTCGAGAATTCGCGCGGCGAAGTCGGGGCCGAGCATCTCCACACCGCCGAGGTGGATATGGTCCGCAGCGGCGATGGCATCCCAGTCGACGTCGTCCAGGCCGTATGCCAGGTTGGCTCCCAGCAGATGCAGGGCCGGTCGCTCGCCATTCGGCCTGATCGGTAGGACCGACATCGACGTCGGCACATCGGGTTTGCGCACCACCAGGCGGGTGTCGACATCCGCTCGGTCAAGCAGCGACAGCAGCACGTCGCCCGCCGCGTCCTCGCCTATCGCTCCTGCTGTGCTCACCGCCGCACCGAGTTTGGCGAATGTCAGTGCCGTACCGGCGGCGGTACCCGCCGCCGTCATGCGCATCTGTTCGACCAACGCCGTGTCTTGCCCCGGCGGAATGTCGGTGACCGGACGAACAAGCACGTCGAGAATGTGGGCACCCATGCAGACGACAGATGTGATGACGTTCATCGGTACACCAAATCGGGGTCGACGTTCTGCGCCTCGTACAACCGCTTGTACAGACCACCCGCAGCCATCAGCGTGTGATGATCGCCGACCTGCGCGATACGTCCGTTCTCGAGAACCAGGATTCGATCCGCAACCGCGGCAACGAAATCCATGTCGTGGCTGATCACCATGCAGGTACGGTCGCGCGCGTAATCCCGGATCACACCGGTCAGCCTGGCCCGCTGGTCGGCGTCGAGGTTCTCGGTCGGTTCGTCGAGCAGCAACACCTCGGGTTTGCGTAACAAGCAGCGCGCCAACGCGATCAGCCGTTTCTGTCCGCCCGACGGCACCTGCACGTCCATCACCGTGTCATAGCCGTGGCTCATCTTCATCGGATCGGTGATGACGGCGTGCACATGCGCCTGCTTGCAGGCTTCCTCGACGTCGGAATCGCTGGCGGTCGGGCACGCCAGTCGGATGTTCTCTCGGATCGTGTCTTTGGTGAAGAACGGAAACTGGGCGAGCTTGGACACCTGGGCGCGCAGCGACGCGATCGTGACACCCGTGACGTCGTGGCCGTCGAGCAGGATCCGCCACGCTGCGGGTCCAGGAATCGCAACAGCAGGTTGAACACCGTTGACTTGCCCGACCCGATGCCGCCGACAAGGGCCACCGTCTCGCCCTCTGCGATGGAAAACGACAGCCCATCGAGCACAGGATGTTCGGGGGCATAGCCGAATGTCACATCCTCGAAAACGACATTGCCGTGTACCTCGCCGATCGGCGTGGCGCCTGCCCGGTCGTAAACCGTCGGGCGGGTGTCGAGCAACTCGTACGTCGACGTCGCACCGGGCAGCACCGACTTATAGGTGGTGTAGGCGCCCATCACCCGTTGCGCCGCACCGAACATCGTCGGCACCATCCCCGCGAACACCATGAGCCCCGCGAACGTGAGGCCGAAGCTGGCAGAAAAGCCCACACCGACGAGCAACACCACCACCGTGCTGAGTGCGACGAATACCTGAGACCCGTTGGCAGTCGCCTGCATCCACACCACGCTGGACGCATCACTCTTCGCCGCGGCATCCGACGCCTCGTGAAATCGTTTGCTGCGAATGGCCTCGGCATTGAAGGTCTGGATCTCGGCGATCCCGTTCACGGTCTGTTCGAGTTCCGCGGCCATCAGGCGGTCCGCATTGATCACGCGCTGTATTGCACTCTGCACCCGGCGCCCGGCCACTCTCAAGGTCAACAGCGCCAACGGCGTAAGGGCGAGCGCGGCGATCGTCATCTGCCACGAGATGGCGAGTAGATGGGCGACCGCCACCGCCAGCACCGCCGCGTCAATCAGCGGAGCGATCATGCAGTCCATCAAAAGCCGCTGCACACTTGCGGATTCCACCGTCACGCGGGGTATCAGTGCGCCGCTTTTCGACGCGGTGAAGAAGTCCAGCGACAGCGTCTGAATGTGGTCGTGCACCCGTTGCTGAATATCGGTGACGAGTATCCGCTGGGCCTTCACCCTGACCGCCGCGTTCACCAGGTACATCAATTGCGTCAACAACAGCGAGACACCCCACGTCGCGAGTAGCACCGCGAACGGCACCGGACCCGCGACAGAGGCGAGCACACCGTCCTGTCGCGCAACGAGTGGGCCACGCAAATCCCATACGCCACTGAGGTTTCCGCTCACACCAGCGTCCGCGACAACCTGCATCATGGGCCCGAACACGGCGGCCGTGACGTAGGGCAGCGCCGACGCGATCACACCGAGAACCAACAGGGCCTCAATCAGGCCACGCACGGACCGTAGTAGGCCCAGACTGCGCCTCAGCACACGGCGAGCCTAGTTTGACGCCACCGCCTGCGTGTCTTTATCGATCCCCGGGTCGTCGCCCTGCCCGTCGGGCGGGGGGTGCCCCCATCGCTCCTGGCCGCCGGTATCCAACGGCGTGCCCTTCAGGCCGCGCCAGAACAGGTTGATCATCAACTCGGCGGCCTCGTCGACGTCGGCGTCACCGGTGCTGACCCTGGTGGCCACCGCCTCGCCCGCACCCACCAACGCGACAGCCATCATGTCGAAATCGGTGTCCGGTTCGGGATGGCGGGTGCCCGACCGCAGCAGCCTGCCGACCAGATCGATGATGCGCTCGCGACCCTCGCGCACAGTATGGGCGAACGCCTGCGAACTGGTCGCCTGGTTGTAGAGCACCATCCACGACGCCCGGTTCGAGTCGATGTAGGTCAAGAACGCCAGAACGGCATTGCGTAGCAAGTCCTTTGGGCTCTGCGAGAAGTCGATCTTGCTACGCACGTCTTCGACGAACCGGGTCAATTCGCGGTCAAGGCAAGCGCCGAACAGTTCTTCCTTCGAGCCGTAATACAGGTAAAGCATCGGCTTGGAGATCTCTGCCTCGGCGGCGATGGCGTCCATCGACGTCTCGTGATAGCCGTTGACAGAGAAGATCTGCACCGCGGCGTCGAGCATCTGCTGTTCGCGCACGGCGCGTGGCAAACGCTTGGTGCCTCCGGCCATTACTCAAGAGTAAGCAATCGATGCCGAATCGGCGTCAGCAGCGCTGGTTGGGGCCCTTGAGCGCCGCCATCCGCAAGACCGACGCATCGACCCGCGGCAGCGTCAACTCGCCCGCGGCCAGCGCCTTCTCCAACCGGTCCAGCACCGCAGGAACTTCGTCGGTGGTCACCCACAACGCGACGTCGGCGCCGGCCTGTAACCCGCGAAGGGCCGCCTCGGCCACACCCATCCGGTCGCTGATCGCCTGCATGCTCGACAGGTCGTCGGTGAACACCGGGCCGTTGAACGCTGGGCCGCCGTAGTCCCCCGACCGCAGAAGCGCGTACGCCGCCGGGCTCAGGCTGGCCGGATCACTGCCGGTCAGGCCGGGCACCTCGATATGGCCCACCATGACGCCGACCGGGCCCTGCGTGGTCAGCGTGCGGTACGGGATCAGGTCGTTGGCCTGCAGGTCCGCGATCGGCGGGGTGACCACGCTTCCGGTGTGCGTATCACCCGAGCCGTGGCCGTGGCCGGGGAAGTGCTTGAGCACCGGCAGCAGGCCCGCATCGCGCAGGCCCCGGGCGTAGGCGCCCGCGTAGTCGGTCACTGCGGTGGGGTCGGCGCCGAACGAGCGGTCGCCGATCACGGTGTCGTCCGGGGCGTTGGTGACGTCGGCGACCGGCGCGAAGTCGATGGTGATGCCGAGCTTGCGCATCGCCTGGCCGCGCTCGAGGGCGATCTTGTACACCTCGTCGGGGGTGTGGCTGGCCGCCAGGACCCGGGCCGACGGCTGGGTGCCGATCAGCGACGAAAGCCGGGACACGCGGCCACCCTCCTCGTCGACGCTGACGGCGAGCGGCAGCGGACCCGTCTCGGTGATGCTGGGCAGCGTTCCGTCGGACAACATCGACAGGTCGGTCCAGCTGCCGATGAAGATGCCGCCGACGTGATGGTTCTCGACCACCGCGCGTGCGTCCGCGGCACCGGTGACGCCGACCATCAGCAGCTGGGCGAGCTTGTCGCGGGTCGTCATGCTCGCCAGCAGCGCGGCCCCGTCGCCACAGGCAGGCGGCACGGGTTCGGCGGCGGGCGCGGGGGCGGCGGTGGCAGCCATGGTCGGGGCGGAGGTCGACGACGGCTTGGCGGGCTGCTGAGCGGGCGCCGAGCAGGCCGCCACAAGGGACGACAGCGCGGCCAGGACCATCAGTCGACGAGGCAAAGCCATCTGGCCATGCTGTCATGCGCGGCAAGCGGCCGCGTCGTGGGTATTCACGGTGCATGTCATGCCATGCCTTTGTTCTGGGCGGGGGTGGGCTGCTCGGAGCCGCCGAAGCAGGGATGGCCAGCGCCCTGCTGGATGCCGGTGTGCGGCCCGACGTGGTGTGCGGTACCTCGGTCGGCGCGATCAACGGCGCGGCGCTCGCCGCGGATCCGACACCGGCCGGCGGACGACAGCTGCTGGCGTTCTGGGATGCATTGCCGGACGAGGGCGCCCTGGACGGCTCGGTGTTCAGGCGGGCCGCCGAGGTGGTGCGCCGCAGAACGTCGCTGCACGGCAACGGCGAGCTTCGCCGGATGTTGCGCGAGTATCTGCCTGCCCGAACCTTCGAAGAGCTCGCCGTCCCGTTCGAATGTGTCGCCGCCAGCATCGAGCAGGCCCGCGAGCGCTGGTTCAACACCGGCGACCTAATCGAACCGGTGCTGGCCTCCTGTGCGCTGCCCGGGGTCTTCCCGCCCGTCCGGATCGGCGATCAGCACTATTTCGACGGCGGCCTGGTCAACAGCATCCCGCTGGATCGAGCGGTGCAACACGGCGCGGACACCATCTGGGTGCTGCACGTCGGCCGGTTGGAGGAAGACCTCGCGCCGCCGCGATTTCTGTGGGAGGTCGGCTTCACGGCATTCGAGATTTCCCGCAGGCATCGGTTCCACAGCGATCTCGAACGGGTCGGGCCCGACGTCGCCGTCCATGTATTGCCCAGCGGTTTACCGCAACGGCAAGCCGCCACCTGGTCGAACCTGCGCTACCGCGACACCCGGCGCATCGCCCGGCGGGCCGAGCTGGCCTACCAGGCGACCAGCGACTATCTGGAGGCATTGTGATGAAGCTGCTGCGCCGAGCGGTGACAGTGCCGTTGGCCACCGTCGTGATGATCGGCATCCTCGTGGTGTGGCCGCTCCTGCTGGTCGTCGGCGGCGTCGCCGGACTGATCACCCGGTCGAGTCTTCCGGTGCGAACACTCGGCGTGCTGATGGCGTATGCGCTGCTCGAGCTTCGGGCGTTGTGGCAGTTGATGCGCGGCGGTCTGGAGTGCGATGAGTTCATGCGCGACGTGTTGGAGCGGACCCACACGGTCGGGCGCCGCACGCTTCATCTCGACGTGCAACTGGACGACGCCTCACCCACGCCAGAGCAGATTCCGCGCGCCGAGCCGGTGATCGTGCTGTCTCGGCATTGCGGACCGGGGGACACCCTGCTGGTGGCCTGGCTGCTCAGTGTCCATTACGGGCTGCGGCTACGCATCGTGCTCAAGGCCCTGCTGTCATGTGAACCCGTTCTCGATTTCGTCGGCGACCTTGGTTGCCTGTGCTTTCTGAGTCACCGAGGGAGCAAGGCGCGCAAGCAAATTCGTGATCTCGCCGGCTCTTTGGTCGGTGGCCAGGCGCTGCTTTTGTTCCCCGAGGGCGGGAACTTCACGTGGGCGCGGTGGCGCGAGGCGATCGTGCGGCTTCGGTCGACCGGCCGGTTACGCGAAGCGCGGCGGGCATGGCGTCAGACGTACACGCTGCCTCCACGCACCGGCGGCACCGCGGCGGCGCTGTCAGGCGCACCTCGCGCCAACGTGATGGTGCTCACCCACACGGGTTTCTCGCCCGACGGGCGCGCGCGCGCATGGTGGCGCCTGCCGATGAACCGGCAGTTGTTGGTCCGCACGGTTGTCGTGCCTGTCGCCGAGGTGCCTGAGCCGGGCCAACTGGGTCCCTGGCTGGAGCGGACGTGGAGCCAGGTCGACGCGTGGGTGGCCGGCCACGTCACCGGCTAGGCGCGGCTGCCGGATGACGGGTTCGCCGGCGGGGACGCGCGACCTTGTCTGCTACTTTGGCCGCATGGACCGGTTCATCGTTCCCGCCGCAGCCAGCGTCGTTGTGGGTCTGCTGCTGGGAGCGGCCGCCGTCTTCGGTGTGACGCTGATGGTGCAGCAGGACACCAAGCCGCCGCTGCAACCGGGCGACCCGGCGTCGTCGGTGCTCAACAGGGTCGAGTACGGCGACCGCACCTGAGTTGTGGACAGCTTCGCTGTCCTCGGACGGTAGATCGCAGCAGCCGTTGTCGCGGCGCTGGCTGTGGGTGACCGCGGCGGCGGCGCTGATTCTGTCGTTCGCCCAGTCGCCGGGGAAGATCTCACCCGACACCAAGCTCGACCTGACCGCAAACCCGCTGCGCTTTCTTGCCCGCGCATTCAACCTGTGGAACAGCGAGTTGCCGTTCGGCCAGGCGCAGAACCAGGCGTACGGCTACCTGTTTCCGCACGGCGCCTTCTTCTTGGCAGGCGACGTGCTGGGCGTGCCGGGCTGGGTGACCCAGCGACTGTGGTGGGCGCTGCTGCTGACGGTCGGCTTCTGGGGGCTGCTGCGGGTGGCCGAGGCCCTTGGCATCGGCAGCCCGACTTCACGAGTGATCGCTGCGACGGCCTTCGCTCTGTCCCCCCGCGTGCTGACCACGATCGGCGCGATCTCGTCGGAGACGCTGCCGATGATGCTGGCGCCATGGGTTCTGCTGCCCGTGATCCTCGCTCTGCGCGGGCAAGGCTCGGTGCGGGTGCTGGCGGCGCGCTCCGCGGGGGCCATCGCGCTGATGGGCGCGGTGAACGCGGTCGCGACGCTGACGGCCTGTCTGGCCGCCGCGATCTGGCTGGCCTGTCACCGGCCGAACCGGTTGTGGTGGCGCTTCGCGGCCTGGTGGACGGTGTGCATCGTGCTGGCCGTGCTGTGGTGGGTGGTCGCGCTGGTCATGCTCGGCCGGATCAGCCCGCCGTTCCTCGACTTCATCGAGTCCTCCGGCGTCACCACGCAGTGGATGTCGCTGACCGAGATGCTGCGCGGCACCGACGCATGGACACCGTACGTGGCGCCGAACGCGACAGCGGGCACGTCGTTGGTGACGGGGTCGGTTGCGGTGCTGGCCACAACGTTGGTCGCCGCCGCAGGCATGGCAGGCCTTTCGATGCGCACGATGCCCGCGCGCGGCAGGCTCATCCTGATCATGCTCACCGGTGTCGTGCTGCTGGCGCTCGGCTACTCAGGTGGACTGGGATCACCTGTCGCGCACCAGGTTCAGGCCTTCCTGGACGCGGGCGGCACCCCGCTGCGCAACATCCACAAACTCGAGCCCCTGCTTCGACTGCCGCTCGGGCTCGGCCTCGCCCATCTGCTCGGCCGAATTCCCCTGCCCGGCAGTGCGCCTCGACAGCAATGGGCGCAGGCGCTCGCGCACCCCGAGCGCGACAAGCGGGTCGCGGTCGGCGTGGTGGTGTTGGTGGCGCTCGCGGCAGCGACGTCGCTGGCGTGGACCGGCAGGCTGACCCCGCCCGGTGCGTTCGACGCCATCCCGCAGTACTGGCACGACACCGCCGACTGGCTCGACGAACACAACACCGATCGAGGCCGCGTGCTGGTGGCGCCCGGGGCTCCGTTCGCGACCCAGGTGTGGGGCAACAGCCACGACGAACCCCTGCAGGTGCTCGGCAACAGCCCGTGGGGGGTTCGCGACTCGATTCCGCTGACACCGCCCGCCACCATCAGGGCGCTCGATTCGGTGCAGCGACTGTTCGCCGCGGGCCGACCGTCCGCCGGGCTGGCCGATACCCTCGCCCAGCAAGGGATTGTGTATGTGGTGGTGCGCAATGACCTCGATCCCGAGACGTCGCGGTCGGCGCGGCCTCTCCTGGTGCACCGGGCCATCGAAGGATCACCAGGCCTGACGAAGGTCGCTCAGTTCGGTGAGCCCGTCGGCCCCGGCACGCTGGCCGGGTTCATCACCGACAGTGGCCTGCGGCCACGCTTCCCCGCAGTGGAGATCTACAAGGTCGACAACTCCCCGGGCATGCATCCGTACCTCGTCGACACCGACGCGATGGCACGCGTCGACGGCGGCCCCGAGGCGCTGCTGCGGCTCAACGAGCGCCGCCGGCTGCTGGGCCAGCGACCGCTGGGACCGATGCTGCTCACCGGCGACGCGCAACGCGCGGGGCTGGCCGCACCGGCGGTCACCGTGACCGACACCCCGCTGGCCCGTGAGACCGACTACGGCCGCGTCGATGACCACTCCTCGGCGATCCGGAGCCCCGAGGATCAGCGACACACGTTCAATCGGGTGCCCGACTATCCCGCGGTTGACGCCGATTCCGTTTCCGGGCGGTGGAACGGAGGGCGCATCTCGGTGTCGAGTTCGGCGGCGGATTCGACTGCGCTGCCCAACGTCGCCCCTGCGACAGGACCGGCGGCGGCCATCGACGCCGATCCGTCGACGAGTTGGGTGTCCAATGCGTTGCAGGCGGCCGTTGGTCAGTGGCTGCAGGTCGATTTCGACCATCCGGTCACCAATGCCACCATCACGATCACGCCGAGTGCCACCGCCGTCGGCGCTCAGGTCCGACGCATCGAGGTGTCCACTGTCAACGGCAGCAGCACGTTGCGCTTCGACCAGGCGGGCAAGCCGTTGACGATCGCGCTGCCGTACGGCGAGACGCCATGGGTGCGGATCACGGCCGCGGCCACCGACGACGGCTCCGCCGGGGTGCAGTTCGGCATCACCGACTTCACCGTCACCCAGTACGACGCCAGCGGGTTCGCCCATCCGGTCAACCTGCGCCATACCGTCGTGGTGCCCGCGCCACCGCCGAATTCCGCTGTAGCACAATGGGATCTGGGTTCGGAGCTACTCGGCAGGCCCGGCTGCGCACAAGGTCCCACCGGCACGCGATGCGCCGCATCGATGGCGCTCTCGCCGGAGGAGCCTGTCAACCTCAGCCGAACGCTGCGCGTGCCGTCGCCGACCGCGGTCACGCCGACGGTATGGGTGCGCGCCCGGCAGGGCCCGAACCTGACCGACCTGATCAGCGAGCCCCGAACGGCGCGTGCGTTCGGCGACGCCGACCCGATCGACGTGCTTGGCTCGGCGTACGCCGCCGCCGACGGCGATCCCGGCACTGCGTGGACCGCACCGCAAAGCGTCGTGCAGCACAGGACGCCGCCCACCTTGACGCTGAAGTTACCCACCCGCACCGAGGTGGCCGGACTCCGAATCACGCCGAGTTCCGCTGTGCTGCCTGCACATCCGACGCTGGTGGCCGTCGACCTCGGCGACGGTCCCGAAGTGCGTTCGCTGTCAGGCGATGGCGGAACACAGAAGGTCAGCCTGCGTCCGGTGGTCACCGACACGATCAAGGTGTCCCTGCTGAGTTGGAAGGACGTCATCGACCGCACGGCGCTCGGCTTCGATCAGCTCAAACCGCCTGGGCTGGCCGAGGTGACGGCGCTGGACGCGAGGGGCACCCCGATCGCCGCCGCGGACGCCGCGCGCAACCGGGCCAGGGCCATTGATGTGCCGTGTGGGAAAGGGCCGATCATCGGCGTTGCCGGACAGTTCATCCAGACCTCCGTCACCACCACAGTCGGCGCACTGCTCGACGGCGATCCGGTGGCCGCCGAACCGTGCCGGTCCGAGCCGATCCCGCTGCCGGAAGGCGAGCAGGAACTCGTGGTCAGCCCCGGGGCCGCGTTCGTGGTGGACGGGATCCAGCTGGCGGGCCCGCTGGCCACCCAACTCCGCACCGCGGCAACGACTCCCGCGACCACACAGGACTGGACCGCGGACCATCGCACGATGGAGGTGACGGGCTCAGCGGCGTCACGGATCCTGGTCGTGCCCGAAAGCATCAACCCCGGTTGGACGGCGCGCGCGGCGGACGGCGCCGCGCTCACACCGGTCACCGTCAACGGCTGGCAACAGGGCTGGGTGCTTCCGCCTGAGGTCACTGGGCCCGTCACGCTCAGCTTCGACTCGAACACGCCGTACCGTGGAGGCTTGATCGGTGGGCTGGCCCTGCTGCCGATAATTGCGCTGCTGGCGTTGCTTCCCGCGCGTCGGCCCCGGCCTGACGATCCGCCCGCACGGCCGTGGCAACCAGGCCGGTTGACGACAAGCGTCGCGGTGATGGCAACCGCCGCCGCCATCTCAGGTTTCGCGGGCGTGGTCGTTGCCGCTGGCGCGCTGAGTTTGCGATACCTTCTGCGACGACGCGAAAAGCTCTGTGATGCAACCACAATCGGCCTGACGGCGGGCGGTCTCATTCTGGCGGGCGCCGTGCTCAGCCAGAATCCGTGGCGCTCCGTCGACGGCTATGTCGGCCACTCGTGGGGCATTCAGCTACTGGCCCTGGCCTCGGTGGCGATGCTGGCGGCGTCGACGGTGAGCGTCAGCGCTGAGAGAAAGCCGCCCGCTCCACAGACCGGCGACCTAGCATCGGTCCGGTGCCCAACCTCAACACCGCACGCGGAGCAATCGATACCGCAGACCTAGGCGTCACGCTGATGCACGAACACGTGTTCATCATGACCACCGAGATACTGCAGAACTATCCGGAAGCCTGGGGCGACGAGTCCAAGCGCATCGATGACGCGGTCACCCGACTGAACGAACTGAAGTCCCGCGGCGTCGACACCATCGTCGACCTCACAGTGGTGGGCCTGGGCCGCTACATCCCGCGCATTGTCCGCGTCGCGGCGCAAACAGACCTCAACATCGTCGTCGCGACAGGCCTGTACACGTACAACGACGTGCCGTTCTACTTCCACTACCTCGGCCCGGGCACGCCGCTCGATGGTCCCGAGATCATGACCGACATGTTCGTCCGCGACATCGAGCAGGGCATCGCCGACACCGGTATCAAGGCCGCCGTCCTCAAGTGCGCGACCGACGAACCAGGGGTGACGCCCGGCGTCGAACGGGTGCTGCGCGCCGTCGCGCAGGCACACCGCCGGACCGGGGTGCCGATCTCCACCCACACCCATGCGGCCACCCGGCGCGGGCTCGAACAGCAGCGCATCTTCGCCGAGGAAGGGGTGGACCTGTCCCGCGTCGTGATCGGCCACTCCGGCGACACCACCGATCTCGACTATCTCGAGGAACTCATCGGCAACGGCTCCTACATCGGCATGGACCGATTCGGCGTGGACGTCTATCTGCCGTTCGAGGACCGGGTCGCCACCGTCGCCAAGATGTGCGAGCGAGGACACGCCGACAAGATGGTGCTCTCCCACGACGCGTCGTGCTACTTCGACGCGCTTCCGGAGGAGACGCTGCCCATCGCGCTGCCGAACTGGCACTACCTGCACATCCACAACGACGTCATCCCCGCGCTCAAGGACCGCGGCGTCACCGACGAACAGCTCACCACCATGCTCGTCGACAACCCGCGCAAGATCTTCGAGAACCAGGGCGGGTACCGATGACCGCACCCGTCCCGCCGATCGCCGCCGAGTTCTCCCGGCTGGCTTCACTGGCGCCCGACGAACCGGCTGTCACGTGCGGCGGCCGAACCATGACCCGAGGCGAACTCGACAGTTCGACCAACCGGCTGGCGCGCGCCTATGCCGAACTCGGAGTGCGCCAAGGGGATTATGTGACGATCGTGCTGCCCAACTCGGTCGAGTGGATCCAGGCGGCGCTGGCGGCGTGGAAACTCGGCGCGGTGCCCCAGCCGCTGTCGGCGCGGTTGCCCGACGCCGAACTCGAGGGCCTGCTCGAACTGAAGCCACGGGCGCTGCTCGTTGGCCGCGACGATCCCCGCGGCGTAATCCCCAGTGTGCCCGGTGATTTCACGGGTGACACCGGCCTGTCGGATGCGCCGCTGCCCGAGGCTGTGTCACCGTCATGGAAGGCGCTGGGGTCGGGTGGCAGCACGGGCAGGCCAAAACTCATCGAGGCAGGCGGCGACAGCCGGTTCCCCGGGGCGCTGGCAGGCTACGGAATGGGTGCGGCCGACGGCGACACTCAACTGATCGCCGTGCCGTTGAGCCACAACACCGGCATGACCACCGCGACCATCGGCCTGTTGATGCGTCATCATCTGGTGTTGATGCCTCGGTTCGACGCCGCGGAGTTCATGCGGCTGATCGCCGAGCACCGCGTCAGCTTCATGGTGGTGGTGCCGACGATCATGCAGCGACTGCTCCCGGTGTATCGGGCCAACCCGGACGCGTACGACCTGTCGTCGATCCGGCGGTTGTGGCACGTCGGGGCGGCCTGCCCGCCCGCGGTCAAGGAGGCGTGGATCGAGATACTAGGCCCGGAGACCGTGTGGGAGTTGTACGGCGGCACCGAACTTCAGGCATTGACATTCGTCAGCGGGACCCAGTGGCTTGAGCACCGCGGCTCGGTCGGGGTCGTGGTCGCCGGCGAGATGAAGGTGCTCGACGACGACGGCAACGAATGTCCGCCCGGCGTTGTCGGTGAGATCTACATGCGGCCCTCACCCGGCAGTTCGCCCACATATCGCTATGTCGGCGCCACCGCGAAAAGCCGCGACGGGTGGGACTCGCTGGGCGATCTGGGCTACTTCGACGCCGACGGGTTCCTCTACCTCAACGACCGGCGGGTGGACATGTTCACCGTTGGCGGCCGCAACGTCTACCCCGCCGAGATCGAGTCGGCGCTGTCCGCGCATCCGAAGGTGTTGTCCTGCTTGGTGGTTGGAGTGCCCCACGAGGACCTTGGCCAGGTGCCATACGCCATCGTGGAGGCAGACGGACTCGACGAGGCCGAGGTGATCGCGTTCCTGTCCGAGCGCATCGCGCCCTACAAGGTGCCGACCACCGTCGAGTTCAGTGACACCCCGCTGCGTGACGATGCGGGCAAGGCGCGACGGTCGGCGGTGCGCGACGAGATCATCACGCGGCAGGCCGCGCAATCCAGCTAGTGCGCGACAGCGGGTTCAGGCACATCAGTGACCGAACTATCCAGCGGCGCCGGGTCGTTTCGCCTCTCCCACCGCCGCAACGCGTTTCGGCACGGTGACTCGATCAGGGCGTAACTCACCGCCGCGATCGCGAAGCCGAACACCACGGTGAGCACCAGCACCACCGGCATGTGACCGTTGAAGGCGAACTCGCCGATGACGGGGAACACCATCGTCAGCGCCGCCAGGTGCCACACGAACAACCCGTACGACCACCGTCCCAGCGTCACCATCGTGGTGTTGCCGAGCATCCGGTGCGGGGTCTCGGGCCGGTCCAGCACCAGCGGGGCGATCAGCGCCCCGGCGACCACCGCTCCCATCGCCGTCTTCATGATGAACTGGCTCACCGTGCCCGGCGTCAATCCCTCCGGACCGGCCACCGGCGACGCCGCGATCACAAACGCGGCCACCGCGACGGCCGCCATCAGCACCCGTCGGCGCGCCAACCGGTGCGGCCATCCGATCTCGGTGACAGTCAACTCGGCGAGCACCATGCCCGCGGCGAACCACGAGAAGAACGCGGGCGGCCAGTTCAACGGGTTCACCCCGAACGGCGCATGAATCGGCAGCAACGCCCACCCGAGGCTCGCCACGGCCACGGCCACGATCACGGGAATTCTCGCCCGCACTGGCAGGCGCCGCGCCAGCAATGCGAGGAACGGCAACGCCAGGTAGAACGCGACCTCGACGGACAGGCTCCACATCTGGGTCAGCCCGGCGGTCAGCGTCAGCGGCACGTATATCTGCGTCAGCGACAGATTCGCCAACCACACCGTGAGGTCGGCCTTCGCATCGGGCAGCAATGTGAGGATCACCACGACCGCGACCAGATAGCCCGGCATGATCCGGACAAGGCGCGACCGCAGATAGTGCCCCGTCGGCGGCCTCGACCGCAGCCCGCGCGCTGCCGCGGCGTGACCGCGCCACAACAGGAAGCCCGACAACGCGAAGAACACCGCGACGGCCAGGTCGAACCGCCCGAACAGCCGGCCGGCGATCCCGCCGGTGTGTCCAGTCTGAAATGCGACGTGGGTGAGCACGACCCCCACCGCGGCGCAGGCGCGCATGCCCTCGAGCGCGGGCAGGAAGCCACGCGTCCCACCGACCGCCGGGGCTTGCGTCACGACGACCAGTGTGCCGTGCTGATCGCCCGACGGAAAAACGGGTAGTCAAGCGGCCGTTGGCTGATGCATTCGTAGTAAGGATCGGCTTTAGTTTGGGCTGTTAGGGTCGAACGGGTTTGCCGCCGGTCCCTGGTCGGGGCGGCGGCCAAAGGGTCTGTCCGGAAACGAAGGAGGGGCGGCTTGAACCGCACCGTGGCGATGCGCATCGCAGCCTGCGGAATCTTGGGGCTGGGAGCCGCCCTGCTGATTGCCTCGCTGCTGCTGACCACGTACACCAAGGGCAAGATCGCCAAGATCCCACTCAACCTGGACGCCACCCTGGTCGCCGACGGGACCGGCACCGCGTTCGATCCCGAGTCATTGAACTCCGACAAGTTCGTGATCAACAAGAACGTGCCGGTCGCCCAGCAGGAGCAGATCAGCGTCGAGGCGCCGTCGAACGCCGACGTCGTCACGCTGCAGGTGGGCAACACGCTGCGCCGCACCGACAAACAGCAGGACGCGGGCCTGTTGCTGGCGCTCGTCGACACGGTGACCGTCAACCGCCGGACCGCGACCGCGGTCTCCAGTGAAAGCAATCCTGGTGGCGCCGTGCAGAAGCCCCGCGCCGTCGACGACACTGTGCCGCCGACCAACATCGCCCTGCCGCACGACGGGCTGGCCTACCGGTTCCCGTTCGACACGGAGAAGCGCACGTACCCGGTGTTCGATCCGATCGCGCAGAAGGCGTTCGACGCCAATTACGACGGCGAGGAAGACGTCAACGGGCTGACCACCTACAAGTTCAGCCAGAACGTCGGATACGACGCCGACGGCAAGCTGGTCGAACCGATCAAGTACTCGTCGCTGTACGACGACGACGCCGACGCGGAGGTCACTGCGCGGGCAGCACTGTGGGGCCTTCCGGGTAACCCCGACGAATCGATCACGATGACGCGGTACTACGCGGCGCAGCGCACCTTCTGGGTCGACCCGGTGTCCGGGACGATCGTCAAGAAGAAGGAGCACGGCTTCCATTACTACGCACGCGAGCCGCTCAAGCCCGAGGTGACGTTCGTCGACTACACCGTCACCTCCACCGACGAAACCGTGGAGTCGCAGGTGGCCAGCGCCCGCGACGAGCGCGACAAACTCGGATTGTGGGGCCGCATCCTGCCGATCACCTTTGCCGCAATCGGTGTGGTCACCGTCGTCGGCGGCGTGTTGCTCGGATCGTTCAGCCTGCGCGCGGAGTCTGCCTTGATCGATCCCGGACTCGACGAGGCGGATCACCGGTTCTTCGGGCCGCGTGGCGCCGAAAGCGACCGCGTGCCGGGCGCCGAGGCAAAGACCGAGAAGCTGCCTGCGCCCAGACCGTCGGACCTGCCTCCGGACAGACCGGTCTGATCGCGCGGTCTCTCGCGTCTTCTGCGGCGCGGACGCTTCTCGCGCCTGCCTACGCGCTGGTGCTCGCTCTTGTGGTGACGGCCCCGCTGCTGGCACCCGGATATCTCTTACTGCGCGACGCGGTGTCGACGCCGCGGTCCTATGTGTCCGATGCGGCGCTGGGGCTCTCAGAAGCGGCGCCGCGGGCGCTGCCCCAGGATTTCGCCATCGCGCTCGCCACCAAGCTGGTCGACGGCGGCGTGCTGGTCAAGGCGCTTCTGGTGGGCGGGCTGTTCCTGGCGGGGTGGGGCGCGGCCCGGCTGGCGGCGGCCGTGGTGCCGGAGGCGGGCCTCGCGGGCCAGGCAGTCGCGGCGACAATCGTCATCTGGAATCCGTATGTGGCCGAACGGCTTCTGCAGGGCCATTGGAGCTTGATGGTGGGCTACGGCTGCCTGCCGTGGGTGGCGACGACGATGCTGCGGCTGCGAACGACAGGCGTCGCACCGTGGTTCGAGGCGTGCGCGCTGCTGTTCTGGATCGGCGTCGCGGGATTGACCCCGACCGGCCTGTTACTGGCCGCGACCGTGGCGCTGGCGTGCGTGTTCGCCCCAGGCGCAGGCCGGTCACGGCGGTGGTGCGCGGCGGTGGCGTTGGGCGCCTCGGTACTGGTGGCCCTGCCGTGGCTGACCGCGGCGGCGATGGCCGGATCATTGTCGTCCACCCAGGCGGAAGGCGTCGGCGCGTTCGCCGCGCGCGCGGAACCCGGGCTCGGCACGTTGGGCAGCCTCGCGAGCCTCGGCGGTATGTGGAATGCCGATGCCGTACCCGCTTCGCGCACAACAACTTTCGCGATTGTATCGGCAGTGGTGCTGCTGGGTGTGGTTGCGCTCGGGCTTCGCACCATCATGCGTCGACCACAAGCGGTGCCGCTGTTGATCCTCGCGGCGGTGGCCGTCGTCGTACCCGCCGCAATGGCAACCGGTCCTGGGATGGCCGTCGCCGAGGCGACCATCCGCGCGCTGCCCGGCCTCGGCGTTGTACGCGACGCCCAGAAGTGGGTCGCACTCGCCGTGCCCGCCTACTCGCTGGCGGGTGCCGCCGCCGTGGTGGCGGTGCGACACCGGCTTCCGGCCGCGGTCACGGCGCTGGTCTGTTGCGCCGCGCTGCTCGCCACGCTGCCCGATCTTGCATGGGGCGTCGGCGGCAAGATGACCGCCGTGCAGTACCAGCCGGGCTGGGCAAGGGTGGCGACGCTGATCAACGCCGATTCCCGCCCGGTCGCGGTGCTGCCCCCCGACAGCATGCGCCGCTTCGCGTGGGCCGGCGACACCCCGGTGCTCGACCCATTGCCCCGCTGGGTGGGTGCCGATGTGCTGGCCACGGGTGACCTGATCATCGGCGGTCGCACCATTCCCGGCGAGGGCGACCATGCCCGCGATGTCCAGCAGTTGTTGTTGTCCGGCGCCGATCGCGACCGGCTCGCGGCGGCGGGGGTGGGCTGGGTCGTCGTCGAGAACATCCAGAACACAGGGTGGTCTGCGCCGGATCTACCACTCCCGGTCGCCTATCGTGACGAGGACCTCACGCTGTACCGGGTCGGCGGCGACCGTCCCGCGGCGGCCGGGCGGGGCGTCATGACGGCCGTGCACTGGGTCTGGCTCTCAGCGATCGCCGTGGGGCTGGCCGGTATGGCGGTTGGTCGGGTGCGCGGCGGCAGGCAGGTCAGGTAGGCCAGCGGCTGTCGACCACGTCGAGGATGTTGGGCAGTTTGGCGCGGTAACGCGCGCGGTCGGCCGCCTTGAACGGTGCCCACCACGGCGCCTGGAACAGTTCCACGATCTTCACCATCGGCCCGTTGTAGCCAGCCGCCTGCAGCACGCCGTTGGCCGCGTAGCGACCGCCCTCGTTGGCCCCTTCCATGGTCGTCACGTTCTGGTCGGTTCTGATCCACTCGCCTGCGAGGAAAAGGTTGTCGATCGCAGTGACCGCCTCGGGCCGCCTGGCCCACGACCCGGGGTCCTGGATGAACAGCGGCTCGTCATTGCGGACGTTGGGCGTTGCGGAGTCGATGATCGCCGGATCGAGGAACCAGGAGTGCAGCATCGCGTCGTCGAGCACTTTGTCGGTGTCGTTGAGATGCGCCTTGATCTGTGCCCACGCCTCACGGGCGATCTCCTGCGGCGCGCATTGCTTGCCACTCTTGTTGTTGAAATTGGCTGGTGTGCTCCAGTCCGAAATGATGGCCGACAGACAGTCTTTCACCGTGCCGTCACCGTAGCTCGTCAGGCTCTTCTTCCAGAACTGCTGCTCGCTGATGGAGGTGATCGCCCAACCGGAGTCGACGTAGTTGACGTGCCCCTTGGTGACGTCCACCCGCTCTTTGAGGAAGAACATCAACCCGTTCATCCACTTCGTCCGCAGCAGCGCGACGTTGACCAGTCGTGGGTCGGCGGCAATGACATCGTCGGTCAGCACCGCCGCGAGTTTTTCGCATGGCACCGCCGACACGTACCAGTCGGGCGGTGACCGTGTGAGGCACACCCGCACCGTGACGACGGTGGCCGACGCGATGTGCTTACCGTTCGGCGACAACCGCGAAAGGGCCTGCCCGAGCTTGAATGTCACACCGAGGCCGTTCAGATGCGCCACCCAGGGGTCGATCCACTGGGCACTGGTCGGGCCGTCGAGGACCCTGTCGAAGCCCTTGCAGTCATAGTCGTTGCCCAACAGCAGGATGGACCACACCGATGCCTCGCCGACGAGCCCGATCGAATGTGCGCTGACATCACGAGATTTCGATGCGGCGAGGTTTCGGATGATTCCGTCGGCGAGGTAGCGGTTGTACTCGGCGGACTTCTTGTTCGCGCCGATGTAGTCCTCCCACGTCACCTGGTCCCACTGGCCGAGCTTTCGTTCGTCGCAGCTGGTGACGTAGACGGCGAGTTTCTGCGCGGCATAGAGCGCCTCCAGCGGCGGCAACCTGAACAGCGTTTCGAACACCGTCGCCACCGAGTCGGTGAACGCCTTGGGGGTGATCGGGTTGGGCAGAGTCGGCAGCGGAAACGGCAAGGGAATGGTGAGGTCATGGCGGCCCAACCCGGAGTGCAGGTAAGCCGTTGCACGCATGAGGTTTTCCCACACGCCGTGGGCATTGCCCTTGAACGGGATCCGGCGCATCGTGTCGGTGACATTGCGATAGAAGCCGGGAAAGAAGCGAACCCGTGTTCGGCGGGCAGCGGCTCCGTACCCGAGTCGGGCACCGGAATCGATCTGGCCTTGCCGCCCAGCGCCTTAAGCTCGTACACCGTGACCGCGAACCCGCGTTCGGCGAGTTCGCGCGCCGCGGTCAAACCGGCAACGCCCGCGCCGAATACCGTGACTGACCTGCCGACCGGCGCAGCGTTCGCCAGTCCAGCCGTGGTCAAGGCAGCCGCAACCCCTGCCGTCGTCACACCGCGGCACGCGCACCGACTCGGTCCGCCCCGCCATGATGCCCCCGTACTGAGAGAATCGCCGGTTCCAATTTGGACACAAGTTAATCGTGATTCCGGAACGGCGGCGTCATTGCGCAGCGGCGTGTCGGGATATCGGCAGGGAAAGTGAATGCTCGTTCCGTGAGGGTCGAGACCGCGCCCGCACCCACGGATTAGTTTTGATGGGCCGCGCGCTTAGTCAAAGCGGACAGCCGAGGAAAGAGGGTGCCATCGATGGCCCGGTACGATCTTGCTGCTCTGTGGGATGCCCATTGCGCGGCCGAGTTCGAGACGCGCGATGTCGACGCCACCATGGCCACGATGGTTGCCGAACCATACGTGAACCACATCCCGACCATGACCGGAGGTGTCGGCTTCGCGAAACTGCGGGAGTTCTACGCCAACCACTTCATCGGCTTGAATCCCATGGACATGGAACTGGTCCCGGTGAGCCGCACCGTCGGCGAGAGTTCCGTCGTCGATGAGTTCATCCTGCGTTTCACCCACACCAGCCGGATCGACTGGATGCTGCCTCAAGTCGAACCCACGGGCCGCAGCGTGCAGATTCCCATGGTCGCGGTCGTCCAGTTCGAAGGCGACAAACTCAAGCACGAGCACATCTATTGGGATCAAGCCAGTGTGCTTGTGCAGTTGGACCTGCTCGACGCGGAAGGCCTGCCCGTCGCGGGCGCCGAAACCGCGCAGAAGGTGCTTGATGTGTCACTGCCCAGCAACACGCTGATGAACGGTTAGACCACGCCGCTGATCATTCGCCTCGCGTGTACGCAGTCCAGCACTGCGCGCATCGCGTCGGCGCTTTGCCGCCAAGAGAATTCGCTGCTGCGCGCCTGTGCCTTGGCGCCGAGCTGTTCACGAAGCACTCGGTCAGTCAACAGTGTTTCCAGTGCGTCGATCATGTCGTCGCGGTCGTCGACCAGAAGCCCGGTCACCCCGTCGACGATCGAATCCGTCAGCCCGCCCGACGACCGGTAACCGATCGTTGGCACGCAATGCTGGCCGGCCTCCGGAACGGCCAGACCCCAGCCCTCCTTGCGTGACGGCAGCACCTGGACCCAGGACTGTTGCAGCACACGGTGTTTGGTCTCGTCGTCGACATGGCCGTGGAACGTCACGGCATCCGAGATGCCCAACAGGGCGGCATGGTCGACCAGCCGCTGCTGCCACCAGCCGCCGCCGAGGATGTCCAGGTGTAGACCCGCCAGCCTCGACCGCAGCGCGGCGACCGCTTCCAGCGCGTCCTCGATCTGCTTGTGCGGGACCAGCCGCGACAACACGACCACCCGGGGCGTGGTCGACCGCGGAATGGTCAACGTCCGCGCGGGCGCCTCATCCAAACCGTTGCGCACGACGGCGATCTGCGAGGGACGCACGCCGAGAACGGTGAGGTCCCGCGCCGAGGGCAGCGACACCGTGACGTATTGATTGCGGCGGTGCACCCGCGGCGACAGCTTCGACTCGACGAACCAGCCGATCCTGCCCATCACCGGACCGGCCACCGGCCACTGCTCGCGGTGACAGTGGTGCACCAGCACCGTCACCCGTCTGCCGAACGCCCACCGCGCCATGAACGGCAGACCGTTCTGGGTGTCGATGACGACGTCAGGCCTGGCCTTGCGGAGCGGACCGAGGCCGACCCGCGCGAGCACCATCGCCAGCCCCGCCAAGATGTAGACGGAGTACGGACCGCCCGCGCGACTGATCTGCACGCCGTCTTTGACCTCACGCCGTCGAGCTCCCCGATAGCGGGCAGTGCGGAGGGTGACCCGCACGCCGGATGCGGCCAGTTGTGCGCCGATGCGCTCCAAGTACGCCTCACTGCCGCCGCCCTGGGGGTGCCCGGTGTCGCGCCAGCACAGCAGCAACACGGAGCGGACAGGTGCGGACATCGCCGCCCAGACTATCTGCTGGCTAGGGTCGGTTCGGTGGGAGCCGCTGACCTGTTCGCCCGGCGCGCGACGCTGAGGCGATCGCTGCGGCTGCTCAGCCAGTTCCGCTACGAGCAGCCTGACCCGGCCCGGTTCTACAGCGCACTGGCCGACGACACCGCGGCGATGGTCGCCGACCTGTGGCGCGGCGTCAACGGCACGACGCCTGCGGGGCTGACCGTGCTCGACATCGGCGGCGGTCCCGGCTATTTCGCGAACGCGTTCCGCGCCGCGGGAATGCGCTACCTCGGCGTGGAACCGGATCCGTCCGAGATGCATGCGGGTCCTGCTGCGGTGGACCGCCGGACTGGCTATGTGCGCGCATCCGGCACAGCGTTACCGTTCGCCGACGCCAGTGTCGACGTCTGCCTGTCGTCCAACGTCGCCGAACATGTGGCGCAGCCGTGGCGACTGGCCCGCGAGATGCTTCGAGTCACCAGGCCCGGTGGTCTGGTGGTGCTGTCGTACACCGTGTGGCTGGGCCCGTTCGGCGGGCACGAGATGGGCCTCATGCACTACCTCGGCGGGGCGCGAGCCGCCGACCGGTACGCCCGCAGGCACGGCCGTCGACCGAAGAATGACTACGGATCGTCGTTGTTCGCGGTTTCGGTCGCCGACGGGCTGGAGTGGGCGGCGAGCACCGGTGCGCTCGTCGCCGCATTTCCCCGCTACCACCCGCGATGGGCATGGTGGCTGACCGGCGTGCCGGGGCTCAGGGAATTCGCGGTGAGCAATCTGGTGCTCGTGCTGCGGCCCTCGTGAGGGAGGGAACTGGAACAGGTTCTCGTTTTTCGGATCAGTGGGTAGTGTGACGCTCATGACACAGAGTGTGGACACCGCCTACAAGACCGACTACGACAAGCTGTTCATCGGTGGCAAGTGGGTCGAGCCGTCAACCGCGGAGGTCATCGAGGTGTTCTCCCCCGCGACGGGTGCGAAGGTCGGGCAGGTGCCGTTGGCGGCCGAGGCGGACGTGAATGCGGCCTGCGCCGCCGCGCGCAAGGCGTTCGACGAGGGCCCGTGGCCCCACACCCCGCCCGCCGAGCGCGCCGCGGTGATCGGCCGCGCGCTCAAGCTGCTCGAAGACCGCGCCGATCTGTTCAAGCATCTGCTGAAGCTGGAGACCGGCCAGCCGCCGACGATCGTGGACATGATGCAGTACGGCGCCTCGGTGTCGACGCTGCAGTTCTATGCCGGCGCCGCCGACAAGTACACGTGGAACGAGATCCGCGACGGCATTTACGGTCAGACGCTCGTCACCAAGGAGCCGGTCGGCGTCGTCGGCGCGGTCGTCGCCTGGAACGTGCCGCTTTTCCTTGCCGTCAACAAGCTCGGCCCCGCACTGCTGGCCGGTTGCACGGTCGTGCTCAAGCCGGCGGCCGAAACGCCGTTGTCCACCAACGCATTGGCTGAGGTGTTCGCCGAGGCCGGCCTCCCCGAGGGCGTGCTTTCGGTCGTCCCTGGCGGGGCGGAGACCGGCCGCGCACTGACCGCCAGTCCGGAACTGGACAAGTTCACCTTCACCGGCAGTTCCGCGGTGGGCAAGGAGATCGGCAAGCTCGCCGCCGAGAAACTCAAGCCGTGCACGCTGGAACTCGGTGGCAAGTCCGCGGCGATCATCCTCGAGGATGCCGATCTGGATTCCACGCTGCCGATGCTGGTGTTCTCCGGCCTGATGAACTCCGGGCAGGCGTGCGTCGGCCAGACCCGCATCCTGGCGCCACGCTCGAGATACGACGAGGTGGTCGAGAAGGTGTCGGCCGCCGTCGCGGGGATGCCGGTCGGGCTGCCCGACGATCCTGCGTCGATGATCGGCCCGCTGATCTCTGAGAAGCAGCGTGAACGTGTCGAGGGCTACATCAAGAAGGGTGTCGACGAAGGTGCCCGGCTCGTCACCGGCGGCGGCAGGCCCGAGGGGCTCGACGGCGGCTGGTTCGTCCAACCGACGGTGTTCGCCGATGTGGACAACTCGATGACCATCGCGCAGGAGGAGATCTTCGGGCCGGTGCTGGCGATCATCCCGTTCGACACCGAGGAGGACGCGGTCCGCATCGCCAACGACTCGGTCTACGGGTTGGCGGGCAGCGTGTTCACCACCGATTTCGCCAAGGCCGTCGAGATCGCCAAGCAGATCCGCACCGGCACCTACGCGGTCAACATGTACGCGTTCGACCCCGGTGCGCCCTTCGGCGGCTACAAGAACTCGGGCCTCGGGCGCGAGAACGGCCCGGAGGGCATCGAGCAGTACTGCGAGGCCAAGAGCATCCTGCTGCCGTTCGGGTACACACCGGAGATCTGATCGCGCGAGCAGACGCAAACATGCCCTGAAACCGCCAAAAATGGGCAGTTTTACGTCTGCTCGACCTGCGGTGTGGACCCTGCTCGCCGAGTGGAATCAGGCCCGCGGTCGGGTGTGCCGGGGCTGATTCTGCGCGAAGCCGGTGCACGTGCCGAGATGCCCGGCGACACACGGCACGCCGTTCATCGTGGGCACCGGACCTCCCGACACCGGGGTGGGGGCGCCGTTGTAGCCGTTCTGGTCCAGCGGCGCCGCGCCTGTAGTCGGAGCGGTCAGCACCGCGGCGGCGCAGATACCGGTCGCGATCCCCCTGCGCAGCTGCTTGTACCAGGACATGTCGCCCAGCGTACGTACCGTTAGCGGTGCTGAGCTGCGAACTCGCCTATTATGCTTTGGCACATAATGATGGTCGGCCTCCGTCACCCAGGCACCCCATCTACCTGCCGGGACGCGGGACTCATGTGATGCGGAATACATTCGTTGCGGCCGGGCGTTCACCCTTCTATGGTGTTTGTCATAGACAGGGAGGCACCCGATGTGGGTCGTTGAGGTCAACTTCGCAGGCCGTCGGTTCACGCACGAGGTGCACGGACCCAGTCGACGGTTGTTCCACTTGAGCCCGCGCACCTTCAGCTGGCGGCCATCGCAGCTGCGGGATCCGCGCCCGGCCTGATCACCAGCCGGAGGTTTGTGCTGTCCACTGTGACGAAGACCGGAAGCAGGCGCGGCTCGACGCGTACCAAGATGTTGATCAGCGCCGCCGAGGTGTTGCGCGAACGCGGGGCCGCCGGTGTCACGATCGATGAGGTGCTGGCGCGCAGTGGTGCGCCGCGCGGATCGGTCTACTACCACTTCCCAGAGGGCCGCAATCAGATGCTGACCGAGGCGCTGCAGTATGCCAGCGGCCTTGTCTCCGACGTCATCGACGAGGCGGCCACCAAGGGCGGCATGCACCTCGTCCGCCGGTTCGTCACGTTCTGGGAAGACCTGCTCGTCGAAAGCGACTTCACCGCGGGTTGCCCGGTCGTGGCCGCGGCCATCGGCTCGACCGCCGACGAGCCTCAGCTCACCACCGTCGCCGGCAGTATCTTCACCCGGTGGCGCGACGCGCTCACCCGCGCGTTCGTCACCGATGGCTTCGACGAGCCCTGCGCCGCATCCCTTGCCATCACCTGCATCGCCTCGCTGGAGGGCGCGGTACTGCTGTGCCGGTCGACGCGCAGCGTCGACGCCCTGCGCGAGGTGGCCGAGCAGCTCGAATTCCTGATCAAGTCAAGGGAATTCATCCGCCGCTACGGGCTACCGGGCCACGGCTAAGCCTTGCGCCACCGCGCGCAGACGAAGTCGGCGTTGACGCCGGATTCGACGGGTGCCCACTCCGACCGCATGGGCAGCACGCGTGACCCGGCGCCCAGGGAGCAGGGTGCGTACGTCACGATCATTTCGTCGATCAGGTCTGCCGCGACGAACTGTGCTGCCGTGTCGCCGCCGCCGACAACCCATACGTCCTTGCCTGCCGCGGCCGACACCAGCGCGGGGTGCAACTGCGCGACGTCACCGTCGAACACCTTGACGGGATGTTCTTCGGCGATGATCTGTGGGCGGCGGGTCAGCACCCAGGACGGCTGCTCGTACATCCAGTCACCGGGATGGTTGTTCTTGACCCACTCGTAGGTCGCCGAGCCCATCACCAGGGCGCCAACGTTTTTGATGAAGGCTTCGTATCCGAATGGCCCGCCGGCGTCGACGGCACGCGACGTCAACCAGTCCAGGCTGTCGGCCTCGTCGACGATGTAGCCGTCCAGGCTGGACGCGGTGAAATAGACGGTTGCCATGTCAGTTTCCTCTCATCCAGTCGAGTGGGTCACCGGTGTTGGTCAGCACGCCGTGGCGGGCCAACATCGTGCGGGCGAGTCCACGCCGGTGCGCCGAATAGGTCAACACGTGCGCGACGATGCCGTATAGCTGAAACGACTCGGGTGGATCGCAGAGGGCGTCGATCACCGTGTCGCCGAGACGGCCGTCGGCGGCATACTCGGAAACCATTGCCGTCCAGCGAGTTCCGATGTCATCGTGGTGTGCGGCCAGCGCGCCCGCGGTGGTCGATCGGGTGGCCGTCCGACTCGGAAAGTCGCGGCCGTCGATGGTGGCCAGCCAGACCTCCTTCGTCCAGACGATGGCGCCGAGCACCGCACCCACGCTGGGTTCCGGACCGTCCCAGTCCAAGATCACCTGGCCCGGCGAGATGTCTTGCGTCCATTGCGCTTCGGACAGCTGCGCGGCCTGCTCGATGAGGTAGGCGGTATCGGCGACGTCGTGCGTCACCATCAGTTGCGAGATGTCGGGCTCCTTGCTGTGGCCGTCGCTGTCCAGCCACAGAGACTGCGGTGGGTGAAAGTGCAGACCGTTGGGGGCCGGCAGCCGGAACTGAATGTCGGCCGCGCGCGACGGCGGCACACCGAAGGTGCGGCTGAAGGCTCGTGAGAACACTTCCGCCGATGACCACCCCTCGTCGGCGGCGACCGCGGACACCGAGTCACCGCGATGCAGGCGCCATGCGGCACGCTCGAGCATGATTCTGCGGCGCAACGCGGCAGGCGACTCGCCGGTCAGCCGTCGCACCTCGCGGGAGAAGTGGAATTCCGACGCGTAGCTGCTGCGGGCCATGTCACCGACATCGGTGTTGTCGGCGTCGACGACCGCATCGAGCAGTTCGCGCAGTCGGTCCCGGCGTGCTGGCTCCGTCACAGTTCCCGAGTATGGTCGGCGGGCCGCCGGAGGGACATGACAATTCCTGCTGCGTCGCGGCTCACTAGACTCTGGTCTTCAGTGAGCGAATTCGATGCGTTGTGCGCCAACGACGGCGAGCTGGGCCGGCTGCGGGCCGCTGTCCGCGAGTTCTTGGCCGCCGATCGCGCCGAGTTCGGCTGGGAACCTTCCGTGGACTGCTGGCTGGCGAAGTGGGACCCCGATTTCTCAGGACGGCTGGCCGACGCCGGGTTCGTCGGCCTGACGATCCCGACGGAGTACGGCGGCCGCGGGCTCGGTTACCTGCACCGGTACGTCGTCACCGAAGAACTGCTCGCGCACGGCGCGCCGGTCGCCGCGCACTGGATCGCCGACCGGCAGGTCTCGCCTGCGCTGCTGTCCTACGGCACCGAGGAGCAGCGGCGCCGCCTGCTGCCGCGGATCGCGGCGGGCCGACTGTATTCGGCGATCGGGATGAGCGAGCACGGCGCCGGCTCGGACCTCGCCGCGGCGCAGGCCAGGGCCACCCGCACCGAAGGGGGCTGGCTGCTCAACGGGACGAAGGTGTGGACGAGCGGCGCGCATGTCGCCGATCAGATCGTCGTGCTGGCCCGCACCAGCCCGTTGGACCCGCAACATCGGCATGCGGGCTTCTCCCAATTCATCGTGCAGACCTCGACACCGGGCATCACGATCAGCCCGATCAGGTTGATGAACGGTGAGCACCACTTCAACGAGGTGCTCTTCACCGATGTGTTCATCCCCGATGCGGACGTGCTCGGGCAGATCGGCGACGGGTGGCACCAGGTCACTGCCGAGTTGGGGTTCGAGCGAAGCGGTCCAGAGCGGATCCTGTCGACAGCGACGCTGATCTTCAGCGCCATCCGCGCGTTGGGCGACGTCGACGACGGCGTCGCCACCGATGTCGGAGACCTTGTGGCGCGGATGATTTCGCTGCGGCAACTCTCGATCTCGGTGGCGCGGACGCTGGCCGACGGCGGTGATGCGGCCACCCGCGCGGCGCTGGTGAAGGATCTGGGGACGCGCTTCGAACAGGACTCGGTCGAGTTGGTGGCTGACCTGATCGACTACGTCGAGGAGCCAGAGCCGTTGCGGGCGTTGTTGTCTGCCGCGCGTGTGCACTCGCCGCTGTTCACCTTGCGAGGCGGGACGAACGAGGTGTTGCGGGGCGTGGTGGCCAAGAGTATGGGCGCGCGATGAGCGAATTGGCACAATTGGTCGACGACATCTGCAGCAGGTCGACCGGTGACACACTGTGGCGCAACCTGGAGGAGACCGGACTCGCCCGACTGACGACTCGCCATCATGCACGCCCCACGGAAGCGGCGATCGTGCTGTCAGGTTTGGCGAAACATGCTGCGGCGGCGCCGGTTGCGGAGACAGATCTGCTGGCCGCGTGGCTCGCGGACACTGTCGGCCTGTCTGTGCCTGAGTCGGGGCCGCTGACCATCGCGATCGCCGACGCCGCCGAAACCGGCGGCCGGATCGCAGGTACCGCACGGGACGTGCCATGGCCCGCCGGTCCCGTGGTGCTCGCGGCGCGGACGCCCTCCGCGTTGCACGTCGCACTGGTGCCGGATACACCGGACTCCAGCGACCACGATCTGGTCGGCGAACCGCGTGGCTTCTTCTCGTTTGGCATCGCGACCGATGAGACTCGCGTAGCCGACATCGCGGTCGCCGACGAACTCGCCCGACGCGGCGCCTGGGCGCGGTGCAACCAGATCATCGGTGCGCTCGATGAGGCGTGCGCGCTCACTGTCGCGCACACCGGCGAACGGGTGCAGTTCGGCCGTGCACTCAACAAGTTCCAAGCGGTGCAGCATTCCCTTGCCGCCATGGCCGGTGAGATCGAATGTGCTCGCGCCGCAACGGCGTTGGCGGTTGCCGCCGCTGACGACTACGGTTTCGGTCACCCCGCGACCGACTATGCGGTGACCGCAGCGAAAGTGGCGGTTGGCCGCGCGGTGGATCCCGTGACGACGATCGCCCATCAATTGCACGGTGCTATCGGTGTCACCGCGGAACACCGGTTGTGGTCATACACGATGCGGGCGCGCAGCTGGGTCGACGAATTCGGCACGACCGCTTCTCATGCGCGCCGCTTGGGCCGGATGGCGTTGACGGCGGCCGACCCGTGGGATGTGGTGGTCAGCTATCCAGCACCTCGGTGATGCGCGCCTCGACGTCGGCCCGGTCGCCGAGGTCGGCGAGGTCGATGCCGAATCGATCGGTCAATGCGGTGAGCACGTCCGCGGCGGTGTCGAAGGTGATCTGCTCGCTCTGCCCCGCGCGATGGATGGCAAGGTGGCGGCCTCGCATGTTCCACCTGGCGTCGTCGGTGACGAGGGCGGCGGTCAAGCCGGTGACGAAGAACGACTTGGGATATGTTGAGACATACCAACTTCCGACTTCGAGGTCGATGCGCGGATGCGGACGGGTGGTGAACATGTACAGCGGCTGCCACTCGCCGCGGATCTGGGCCTCCAGTTGGTAGCCCTCTCCTCGTGTGCAGAGCCGATACGGCTCGTGCCGGGTCCGCTGCACAAGGCCGGTCTGCAGCTGGATCGGTGACGTCAGTGTCTGCCCGCCGAACCCGACGTCGACCAAGAGTCGTCCGTCGCTGCCGGGCACCGTCACGGCCAGCACCTGATGGGTCTGAGCGGGCAGGGGGCCCTCGGGGTTCATCCACACCACTCGGCCGGCCAGGCGTTCGACGCCGAAGCCCAACTCCTCGAGCACGTACCCCATCAGTCCGTTGTGTTCGTAGCAGTAGCCGCCGCGGCGGCGGTGTATCAGCTTGTCGGTGAGTGCGGCGGCGCTGAGGTCGACGACCGGGATGCCGAGGAGCGGATCGAGATTCTCGAACGGGATGGACCGGTTGTGCGCGGCCACCAGCGCGCGCACGGTGTCGATGGTCGGGTCCGCAGGCCCCCGGTAACCGATCCGGTCGAAATACGCAGCGACATCCATGACGTCATCCTGCGACCTCAATACGCGTTGAGGTCAACCCGGTGAAAGACTAATGCGGTGGCCGCCCACTTGACCGAAGAACTACGCGAGGATCTGCTGGCGCGTTGGTCGGAGACACACCGCAAGCACCACAACGTCGCCCATCTACACGAGATGCTCGACGCGATCGGTCAGCTCGCCGACACAGGCATCGAGTTCGACCGTGAGGCCGTGGAACTGGCGGCCTGGTTCCACGACGCGATCTACGAGATCGGCCGCGACGACAACGAGGACCGCTCGGCGGAGTTGGCGCGTGACCTGTTGGCGACGGCGCCGATCCGCGACGAGGTGGCGCGATTGGTGCTCGTCACCAAGACGCACAAAGTGACCGACGGCGATGTGAACGGTGCGGTGCTCAGCGACGCCGACCTCGCTGTGCTCGGCAGCGAGCCGCTCCGGTATTTGGCCTACGCGCACGCGGTCCGCGAGGAGTACGCCGCCGTGCCCGATGAAATATTCAAACCCGCTCGGGCGCAAGTGCTTACATCGTTGCTCGAGGGACCCTTGTTTCACACCGCCGCGGGCCGTGACCGGTGGGAGGACCGTGCTCGCCGCAACATCGCCGAGGAGATCGCCACGCTGACCCGCTGACCTGATTGCGAATGGAAAGGCAGGGATGGCGTGGCGATGGCGCGTGTGCGATGCTGCCGAAATGGGTGCCTCCTGGGAGGAGTTCGCGGCCGGCCACCGTACCCAGCACCTCACGGCGTTCAATCGATGGTGCGCGGTCGTCGGTAATTTTCTCGCGCCGGTGGCGGCGGTGGCGGTGTTGACGGGTAGGCCCAGAGTCGGACTCACCGTCTTCGCGCTCGGGAACGCCACCCTCCTTGCCGGCCATGCCGCCGAAGGGAACCTGCCACGCGCTGTGCGCGATCTGATCCGACATCCGGTCTGGTCGGCGCGCGCGGATGCCGCTGTCGCCACCGCAACCGTCCGGAGCGCGCTCGGATCCTCCTAGCCTGTCCGAAGGGCTGTGGATAACTTTGACGGCCAAACCAGCATCGATGAAACCGTCGCCGTGGGCTGCCCCGGAGGCAACCGGGCCGTCCAACCCGGCGACCGGACAACCGGAGAGGCTGCCACTACCCGACCGGGACTAGGCGTGGCCGGTCGCGACCACCATTGGTTGGTCGACCACCGTCATCGTATCGACCACATGTGCTTGCGCCTCGGTGACGAACTGCTTCTCCGTAGCGGCCTTGGCATGTTCGGAGGCTTGCTGCACCAGCGCCGCCATCGGCGTGAGGTTGATGTACTGCCAGAGGAATTCGGCCGGAGGCGGCAACCGGAATGTCGCAGTGACAATGTGGGCGGACACCTCGCGGAACCCGCCGCCCCGAAGCAAGGCTGCGACTTCCCCGGGATCATGCATGGAGAACACCGCGTTGACGAAGCCGCCTAGGTCCGGAGAAATGTGGTTGACAATCGCGCGCTCCAACGCTGCGAACATCGGTTGTATGCGGCCCGGAGTGTTGATTGCCACCCGACCGGACGGCGTGAGCACACGCGCCATCTCGGCAATGACCGCGGCTCGGTCCTCCATGAACATCAGCCCCATCTGACACAGGACGACGTCGACGGACGCGCCTTCGATCGGCATCGCCGCCGCATCCGCGACGCGCCATTCAATCGGTGCGCCGCCGGGCGCCGCAACCTTCTTCGCGACGTCGATCATGTCCGGGGCAATGTCGATTCCCGTCACGGCGCCCCGGGTGCCGACGAGTTCCGACGCCAAGCGAGAGATCAGCCCGGTGCCACACGCGACATCGACGACACGTTCGCCGGGTTGCAAGTCGGCGGCTCGAAGCAACTCATGGGACGCGGCCGTGGCGATGGTCGGCACGAAGTCGCGCTGATAGTTCTCCGCGGCCGTGCCGGTGAAACGTTGGTACGAGACAGTTGACATGCCAGAACCGTATGAAGGTCGATGCCCCTCCCGCATCGCTCAAACGCCCCATCAATGTGGAATGGGTCAAACGACCTATACGTCAGACGAGATGGTGCTCGTACGCATACGCGGTCGCCGCGGTGCGGTTGGTGACACCGAGCTTTGCGTATATGTGCTCCACGTGGCGGGCGACGGTATGCGTGCTGACCCTCAGGATCTCGGCGATCTGGCGGTTGGTGCGGCCCGCGGTCAAGTGCAACAGCACTTCTCGTTCGCGCGTGGACAGCGCTGTAGTTGATACCGCCTGCGGGCGTTGAGCCAGACCGGCCGACAACGAGCGCACGCGGTCGACGTCCGGCGCCGCGCCCAATCGGGTGAACACCTCTGCGGCGCTGTCGAATTCCAGTACGGCTCCGGCACCGTCGCCGAGCGCAGCACACGCCTGACCGATCAGGACGGCCGTCTTCGCCGCCTCATAGGGCATGTGCAGCGTTTGCCAAGTTCGCGCCGCGGCCCTCAACTCTGCAAGGGCACCTGGCACGTCGCCCTGGTCCAGTCGCACGGACCCGTTGGCGTGCGCGGCCATCGCCTGCAGGAAGGTCGACGGCGACCGGAGGGCGAGCTCGTCCAATTCGTCAGCGGCGGTACGGGCGGTGGTGAAATCGCCTATGGCTCGGCAGATCTCGACGACGGCGAACAGCACTCCGGTCCGTTCCGCCGGATTGCTGCGCTCCTGCAGAGCCCGCCTGATGGTGGTGGCCGCGGTCGCGCCGTCACCGCGGTAGAGCTGAAGCAGGGCCAGACCCGGCACCGGATCGCGTCCGCCGCGGCGAGCCCGGCGATAACTCTCTTCGGCTTCCTCGAAATCGCCGAGTAGCCGCTGCAATTCGCCCCGCTGGTAGTAGGCGAAGCCAAGGGCAACCTGCGGCGGATCCGCGAGACGCCTGCATGCGCTCTCCGCGCTCGACACCGCGGCGGGCCAGTCACCTTCCGCCTGTTCGAGCTGTGATCGGTGCACCAGGCACTGGCCGCGGAACGGCACCATTCCGGGTAGCGAATCACACCATGCCGCTAGGGCATTCGTCCACTCCGCGGCTCGTCGCAGGTCATATAGATCCATACACTCGAGAATCACAGCGCAGTAGACGATGCCCGTGACGATCGGTCCCAACTCATCGGCGGTGGCCGCCACCATCGCCGCGTCAAGTCGTGCAATACCAGCCGCTGGTTCGCCCATCGCGATCAGCGCCTGGCCATGGGCGAGTGTGCCGAGCGCGCGAAGGTCGGCATCGCCGCAACGGACCCCGACCTCGGTGGCGACCACGGCCATGTCCCGAGCACCCTGGGGGTCGTCGGCGAGCCCGGCCAGGATCCGCGGGATGAGGACGTAGCCGGACGCCGGGCACTCCCGACCGACTCTGGTACTCAACTCCTCCGCGCGTGTAAACCATCCGCCGGCCGGCGCCTCGAGGCCGCGCATCATCAGGCTGAGACCGAGCCAAAAGGCGTACCGGGCCGCCTCGGCCATCGCACCTGCGGTCAGCGCGGCGCGGAACGCCGCCTCCCACTGTTGTGCGCTCTCGTCGTCGGCGCCTAGCAGGTAGGCGCGGATCGCCGCCCGTTCGCAGTCCGCGGCGCCCGCGAGAGTCATGACTCCAGTGTCAGGCGCAGGTCCACTTCAGCGCGCGCTTCTCGGGGAATGCGACCACGCCTTCCTCGACGTCGTTGCTGCTGAACACCGGCATCAGGATTTACCTCTGCCGGGCACGGTGATGCGCTTATTCGATGTAAAGCCGACGAAGCAACTAAGGGCGGCCCCGCGATGGCGTCTGGTTCGCCACGCCGTGCCGCAACGGGGTGCCGGGTTCGGCGGCGGTCGACTCCTTGACCGAGGAGCCGTGCGGCGTATGCGCGGCGCCGGGTGCGTTGGCCGGGTCGCCTGGCGACGGCTCGGCGCCGTGCGTCAACTCCCGCAGGCGGGCGTGCAACAACTCGAGCACTGGGATGCGGTTGCCGTGAGACTCCTCGTGGGCGAAGAGGCCTCGCAGCTGTTCCTCGTCGAGGCTGCGGATGCGGTGACGCAGTTCGGTCAGTGGCAGCTGGTCGTAGTCCCGCAGTGGCAGATCCATCTACACGGGTTGCCCACCACACCGCCACCGAAAACCGTCAGGTGCCCGTCCATTTCGGCGCGCGCTTCTCAGCGAACGCGATCGCGCCTTCCTTCGCGTCGTTGCTGCTGAACACCGGCATCAGGATCCGGGTCTGCTTTGCCCACATCTCCTCCGGGCTCCAGCCACGGGACTCGACGATGATGCGCTTGGTCGCGGCGACCGCCAGCGGCCCGTTCACGGTGATTCGCTCGGCGAGTTCGATCGCCGCCTCCAGGACGCGGCCGGGTTCGGCGAGCGCGTTGACCAAGCCGAGTTCGAGGGCACGTTGCGCCGACAGTCGATCGCCGGTCAATGCCAACTCCATCGCGATGGCAGGCGGGATGCGCTGCGGCAGCCGCAACAGTCCGCCGCCGCCGGCGACCAGGCCGCGCTTGACCTCCGGAAGGCCGAACGCCCCGTCCTTCGATGCGACGATCAGATCGCACGCGAGGGCCAACTCCATGCCGCCTGCCAGCCCGTAGCCCTCGACCGCCGCGATCAACGGCTTGTCCGGCGGGCGCTCGGTGAAGCCCATGCCGCGGCCCTCGACCACTACGTTCTCGCCGCGAGCGAAGGCCTTGAGGTCCATGCCCGCACAGAACGAACCGCCAGCACCGGTGACGATGCCGACGGAAAGGCCTGGGTCGCCATCGAGCCGGTCGACCGCGTCCGCCAAGCCCTTGCTCACCGCGGCGTTGACGGCGTTCTTCGCTTCGGGCCGGTTGATGGTGATGACGAGGATCCGGTCGCGCTGCTCGACCAGGACTACATTTTCGCTGTTGTCTGTCACGCCGGTGATGCTAGCCCGAGCGATCAGGCCGGCGGGGACGCCGCCTCCAACTCGATGTCGGATATGGCGGCACTGTTCTTACCGTCCGTCGAGCCCAAAGTGGAAATCCACACCAGCACGTTGGACACCGGTGCCGACTGACTGACCACAATTCGGTTGCGCCCCGGCTGCATTGGCGTCGGCGCCGTGAGTTCGGTGGTGTCGGTCAGTGCGGCAGGCTCATTGTTCCCGGCCGACCGCACCTGCATGACGGTGCCGGTGCTGTTCAGGTCGACGGTCACCGCGCTGATCGCGGTCGGCTGCGCGAGTTGGACCACAAGGCCGACGCCGGGCTTGAACTTCGGGAACGGATCTGCGTCGTAATAGGTATCCGTCGACCACGCGGTAGTCGAGTTGGCGTCGATCGCCGCCCCCGCCTCACCAGGGCTGTCCGGCGATCCGCCAGGCGAGAACACCACCGCGGCCACGACCGGCACCCGTTCGCCGGGCGCCGTCGGGTTGGTCGTGGTCGAAGGCGGTTGCGGGGCGACGGAGGACGTGTTCAAGCCCAGCTTGTCGGTGTTCAGGCCGGCTGCGTCACGGTCGTCGGTGAGGATTTTGTTCAGGCTCGAACCCAAACCCGCCAGCGCGAGACCGGCGATCATCGCCGTCGTCACCAGACCGGCCCGCATGAACACGCGGCGTGCAGCGACGGCCCGCTCCTCGGGCCCGAAGTTGCGGAAGTCCGCGTACTGACCAGGAGGGGGCGGCGGCAACGGCGCCATCACCCTGCCGGCGGGTGTCTCGTTGTCGGTTGCTGCCCGTAGCAGTGTCAGAAGCGTTGCAGCACTGGCGATTCCGCCGTTCTCCTGGCGGAGGCCGGCGATCGTGGTGGAGATCAGATAGGGCAGCCTCGGTTCGCGGTCCAGCAGCGCACACATCGCGTCGCCGATACCCCGTAGGTCGGCAGCAGCCGCCGCGTCGGGCATGGTCGCGGGGAAGGCCAGCACCGCATGCCCGTCGACCCCGATCCGCACTCGCGAGGGACAGTCGATCGACAGCACGAACCCCGCGCGATGGGCCGCGTCCGCCGCGGCGGCCAATGACTGCATGGCACTGGCGACGCCCGCGGGCGACGGGGCGGTGCCCGCGATCTCGTCGAGGTTGCCGCCCGGGACCCACTCGGCCACCACCACACCGAACTGCCCGGTGTAGAACACCTCGACCACCCTCGCGAGGCCGGGCATGTCGACGCCCTTGAGCCGGACGGTCCGCGCCAGGGTCTCGTGTACGAATTCTTCCGGAAAGGCACCGTCGGGGTCGACCAGCGTCAACGCCACCTCGCACCCCGCCACCAGGTCGATGCCCTGCCAAAACTGCGCGTGCGGCCGGCCACCCTGGGCTGCCACCAACCGATAGCGGCCGTTACCGACGTTCGTGCCGGGCGTCATCATTGGTCCACGAGGTAGCCCTGTCCCAGCGGTTCTAAACCGGCTCCGAGCTCATGTACGATAACTAGAACACGTTCTAATTCTGAGGGGAAGCGGATGGCCTCCACCGGCACCGAACCGTCGCAGCTCACCAAGTGGGATCCCGAACTCACCGAGCGCGTCATGAGCCTCACCAGGCCGTTCCTCAAGCGCTACTTCCGCTCGGAGGTCCGGGGGCTGGAGAACATGCCCGCAGGCGGTGCGCTGTTGGTCAGCAACCACTCCGGGGGCATGCTGCCGATGGACGTGCCGATCCTGTCGGCCCACTACTACGAGAAGCACGGCTACGACCGTCCGCTCTACACGCTGAGTCACGACATGCTGATGGCCGGGCCGACCGGAGAGTTCTTCAAGAAGGTCGGCTACATCAGCGCCAGCCACGAGAACGCCGACGAGGCGTTGCGCTCCGGGGGTCTCGTCGTCGTGTTCCCCGGTGGCGACTACGACGTGTACCGGCCGACGTTCTCCGAGAACAAGATCGACTTCGGCGGCCGCACCGGCTACGTCAAGGCCGCCCTGAACGCCGGTGTGCCGATCGTGCCGACGGTCGGCATCGGCGGCCAGGAGACACAGATCTTCCTGTCCCGCGGGACGTGGCTGGCCGAACGCCTCGGCCCGATCGCGAGGTTGGCTCGCACGAAGGTCATCCCGATCTCGTTCGGCTTCCCATTCGGCCTCAGCCTCGTCGTCCCCCCGAACATCCCACTGCCTTCGAAGATCGTCATGCAGGTGCTGTCGCCGATCAACATCGTCACCGAGTTCGGCGAGAACCCTGACATCGACGAGGTCGACGCGCACGTGCGGCACGTCATGCAACGGGCCCTCGACGAACTGGCCAAGCAGCGCACGCTTCCTGTGCTCGGCTGACATCATCTACAGACCATGGCCATCACCGATCGGCTCACCGAAACTCTCGGCATCGTGGCGACCATGAGTCGCGCGCGCCTGCTCGCGCCGATGCGCCCCGATAAATACCTGCGGATCGCTCAGGCGATGCAGCGCGAAAACATGGCTGTCACTTCGGGATTCGCTGCAGCTGCGCAACGCTGCCCCGACCGCCCCGGCCTCGTCGACGAGCTCGGCACACTGACCTGGCGGGAGATCGATCAGCGCGCAGACGCATTGGCCGCGGGGCTGCAGGCGCTTCCCGCTGGTCAGCCCCCGTCTGATGTCGCCGCCGGAGCGGCTCCTAAGGTTCTCGGCTTGATGGCCCGCAACCACCGCGGTTTCGTCGAGTCGCTGATCGCCGCCAACCGGATCGGTGCCGACGTGCTGCTGCTCAACACGTCGTTCGCCGGGCCGGCGCTGGCCGAGGTCGTGCAGCGTGAAGGTGTCGACGCGGTCATCTACGACGAGGAGTTCACCGAAACCGTCGACCGCGCGCTGGCCGACAACTCCGGCGCGACGCGGATCATCGCCTGGACCGACGGGCCCCAGGACGGGCTGACGGTCGAGAAGCTGATCACCGAGTACACCGGGCGTGAGCCCAAGCGCACGACCACCAAATGCAAGGTGATTCTGCTGACGTCCGGTACCACCGGAACTCCCAAGGGCGCCAAACATTCCGGTGGCACCGACGGCGGCCCCGGCATTCTCAAGGCCATCCTGGACCGCACCCCGTGGCGGGCCGAAGAGACGGTCGTCGTGGTGGCGCCGATGTTTCATGCGTGGGGCTTTTCCCAGTTGATCTTCGCGGCGTCGATGGCCTGCACGGTGGTCACCCGTCGCAAGTTCGATCCGGAGGCCACGCTCGAACTGATCGACCGCCACCGCGCCACCGGTCTGTGCGTGGTGCCGGTGATGTTCGACCGCATCATGGAACTCCCCGACGAGGTGCGTAACTCCTACAGCGGGCGCTCGCTGCGGTTCGCCGCTGCATCGGGTTCGCGGATGCGCCCCGACGTCGTCATCAGGTTCATGGACCAGTTCGGCGACGTGATCTACAACAACTACAACGCCACCGAGGCCGGGATGATCGCCACGGCCACCCCGCAGGACCTCCGTGCCGCACCCGACACCGCGGGCAAACCCGCAGGCGGCACCGAAATCCGAATCTTGGACAGCGATTTCAACGAAGTGCCCCGCGGTGAGACTGGCAGCATCTACGTCCGTAACTCCTCGCAGTTCGACGGGTACACGTCCGGGAAGACCAAGGATTTCCATGACGGCTTCATGTCGTCGGGCGACGTGGGTTACCTCGACACGGCAGGGCGGCTGTTCGTCGTCGGCCGCGACGACGAGATGATCGTCTCCGGCGGCGAAAACGTCTACCCCATCGAGGTGGAGAAGACGCTGACCGCTCACCCCGACGTTGCCGAGGCGTCCGTGATCGGGGTGGACGACGAGCAGTTCGGTCAGCGGCTGGCCGCATTCGTGGTTTTGACCGAAGGCGCAGCGGCTACCCCGGACCTACTCAAGCAGCATGTCCGAGAGAACTTGGCCAATTACAAAGTGCCCAGGGAGATCACGATCCTCGACGAACTACCTCGCGGCAGCACCGGCAAAATCGTGCGCCGCGACCTGCAGGAGCGCGCGGCCCGTGCGTAAGCGTTTCCCCCTCCTGCGCGCCAGCGCAGAGTTGCTCAACGCTGCCAACGGCGTGCGGCCGATCGGGCGCGAGGGCTACATCACGCTGCCGGTGTTCGCGTTTGGCTGGCCCACCACGGAGATGTCGGCGGTATACCTGGCCGGATCCGTGCTCGATGCGGTCCGCCGAGGTCTACGCGGCGACTTCCGCGGCGCCCGCGGGCGAACCGCCCTGCTGCTCACCATCGTTGCCTGGGCGCTGCTCTTGCTCATCCAGCGCCGCGACGTGGCGTCCAGACCGTTCTTCGAAGAGCCACTGCGCCAGACGCTGGGCGATGACTATGAGCAGATCGCGGCGCAATCACAGCCCGCCAAGTCACGCCGGATGATCGGCGTGTGGCCCAGCGAACTGATCCGGCGCCGCTACGTCAAGAAGGCCAGCACGGTGCAATACGGTCCGCACCCCCGGGTGAATTTCGCCGACATCTGGCGAAGGTCCGATCTGCCCCGCGACGGCAAAGCCCCGGTCGTGGTGCAAGTTCCTGGCGGAGCATGGACCATCGGCATGCGGCGGCCGCAGGCCTATCCGCTGTTGGCCCATCTGGCTGAGCGCGGTTGGGTGTGCGTGTCGATCGACTACCGGGTCAGCCCCAGACACACCTGGCCCGACCACATCGTCGACGTGAAGCGGGCACTGGCGTGGGTGAAGCAGAACATCGCCGACTACGGCGGCGACCCCGACTTCGTCGCGATCACCGGTGGTTCGGCGGGTGGTCACCTGTGCGCGCTGGCCGCGTTGACCCCTGATGATTTGCAGTACCAACCCGGTTTCGAGGATGCCGACACCTCGGTGGCCGCCGCGGTGCCGATCTACGGCCGCTACGACTGGGTGTCCGGCAGGGGCAGCGGTCGCAGAGAGTTCATCGCGTTCCTGCAGAAATTCGTGGTCAAGAAGCGCATCGCCGAGCACAAGCAGGTGTATGTCGATGCCTCCCCGATCATGCGGTTACGCCCCGACGCGCCACCGTTTTTCATCCTGCACGGTGAGGACGACTCGATCATCCCGGTGGCGGAAGGCCGCGAGTTCGCGACCGCGATGAAAGAGACGTCGACGTCCGTCGTCGCGTATGCCGAGATCCCGCATGCCCAACACGCGTTCGACTTCTACTACGGCTCACCGCGGGGTCACTACACCGCCGAAGCGGTGGAGACGTTCCTGTCCTGGGTGCATGCCTCGCGCGAAGACTCGTCGGCCACTACTGCGCCATAGCCTTCTCGACGACGGTCAATTCGTCGGAAAATCCGGCGGCACGGCGGATTTCGACGAACGACCGAATCATCGCGTCGGTCAGCTCGTGTGGGTCCTGCAGCGTGGCGCCGTCGGAGAGCACCGAGATGTTGAGCTGGTCGACGTAGCTCCACACGGTGATGTTCAGCCCGCTGCCGGTGGTCAGCGGGCCGACGGAGTAGATCTCGGTCACCAACGCGCCGCCCACCCGGCCATGCTCACGCGGGCCGGGCACATTCGAGATCGGGATGTTCAACACCTTGTTCTGACCGTCTTTGTCCGCCAGCCAGTGAAAAAGCCTCTCGGCAGGTGCCGGTGGGAAGTACGCCGCCCACCTGCTGACCAGTTCCGGTCCGAGCAGATGATGCGCCTCCTTGGCGTCCACCGCTGCGTCGTGCACGGCCTGGACCCGCTCCAGCGGATCGGCGAGTTGGATGGGCGCCACCATCAACACGCCCGTGAAGTAGTTGCCGGAGATGCGGTCCGGTGAGAAGTCGAAACTGACGGGGACAGAGGCCAACAGCGGATGGTCGGCACGACCGTCGTACTTCAGCGACAACTCGCGCAATGCCCCTGCCGATATCGCCAACACCATGTCGTTGATCGTCACGCCGAGGTGTTTGGCGGTCTGCTTGATGTCAGCGAGCGCCAACGTCGCCGTGGCGAACTTGCGCTGCGCGTCGACGCGATGGTTCATGAAAGAGGGCGGCGGGGTGAACGGCCGGGTCAGATCGGGCGATAACTTGCGCGAGCTCTTCCTGACCCGCTGGATGCCCTGCGCGGTGTAGCGGAGCACCCCGGGAAAGCGGCCGATGTGGCGCATGTGGTCAGTGAACGCCGAACGCAACAACTCGCCCTTGGTCGGCGCCGGATCGGTCGCGTACGAATCACGGTCGTGCTGCGGACCCTGCTGAAGATCCATGCCGCGCGCAAGGAGATTGGCCGAGGCGACACCGTCGGCGAGGGCATGGTGGATCTTGCCGAGCACCGCGATCCTGCCGTTGGCCAAACCTTCGATGAAGTACATCTCCCACAGCGGCTTGCTGCGATCAAGCGGGGTACTCGCGATTCTCCCGACCGCCTCGTCGAGTTGGCGGCGACCGCCCGGCGCGTCCACCCGATAAGGCCGAACGTGGTAGGTGAGGTCGACCTCGCAGTTCTCCCGCCACATCGGGTGGTGGATCTTGCCCGGCACCTCGATGAGCTGATACCGGAACGGATCAAGCTTGTGCAGCCTGCCGTGAATCACCTTGCGGAACTCGTCGATGCCGAACGTCCGATCGCCCAGATCGTCGAGTTCGATCACCGCCAGCTTGAGGGTGTGCATGTGCACGGTCGGCGTCTCGCTGTACAGCAGCACAGCGTCCCACCCGCTCAGCCTCTTCACCGCGCACCCTCCCTCGTGGGGAAGCTTAGATCACCTGCTTGGCCCGCGTGAGCGATCGGTTGCGGTGAATCTGGTTGAGGAACAAGCCGATTGCCGTCGCGATCGAACCGGTGCGGGCGCCGTCGGTCATGTCGAACGCGTGGCCGGCGCCAGGAAGCTCGATATAGCTGACCACCGAGTGCGAGGTTTTGCGCAACTCTTCGACGAAGCTGCGCGCCTGCGCAACGGGGATGACGCTGTCGCCGGTGCCATGGATGACGAGGAAGGGTGGTGCATCCTTGTGCACGCGGGCGATCGGTGACGCCTTGCGGAACACATCGGGATGCTTGGCGATCTTGCGGCCGACCACAATTCGTTCCAGGAAGTCGACGAAGCGCGCTCTCTCCGCGGTCGACTTGTCCTCCCAGTCGTAGCGGCCGTAGATGCCGACGACCGCGTCGACGGAGGTGTCCGAACCGTCGGGCAGGTCGGACTGCATCTCCGGGTCGTTCGCGGTCAGGCCTGCCAGCGCGGAGAGGTGTCCGCCTGCCGAACATCCCGCCAGCGCAACGAAATTACGGTCGCCACCGAATTTGTCGACATTCGCGCGCGCCCACGCGATCGCGGTCTTGACGTCGGTGATGTGCGCGGGCCAGCGGTGGTGTGGCGCCACCCGGTAGTCGATCGACAGGCAGACCCAGCCCATCTCGGCCAGGTGCGACATCATCGCGTAGCCCTGCAGCATCCTGCTTCCGTGCACCCAGGCGCCGCCCGGCACGAAGAGCAGCACAGGGGCGGGCTCGACCGGCAGCTCCTTGGGACGCCAGACGTCGAGCAGCTGCGACGGCAGGTTGCCGTAGCGCACCGAGGTGCGGTGCACGCTGCGCCGGTGCTGGCGGAAGTTCCACAGTGGCGGGGCGCTCTGCGGCGCCGGCCACTCGATCGCGAGGTCTTTCGCGGCCACGATGCCGCGCAGTGCGGCCTCGGTGACCGCGTTGGTCGCCTCGCGTTCCTGATGCCGCAGTTCCGCGTTGCTCGGCTCGAACCAGGAACGCGCGGTGGCGCCGAGAAAATCAGGCGCATGCCGATATCCCCAGATGCCCATCGCCGTCACGGCGCCAAGGGGCTCAAGGTGTTTCCCTATCACCGGCAGCGAGGCGGAGGCGACACTCATTGCCAACATGTAGTCGGCCGGACCGGCCTTCAGCAACCAGCGGGCACGTGTCCACATCGTCGGGCCGGGATACCGGGTGTCCGGTCGTGCCGTCATTGCGCGACTGTACCCCGGCACCACGGCGCAAAACGACAACATGCGAAAGATGTCTACCGACGACATCATCCGGGATAGCTTCAGTTGACGACCGTCAACTACGTTTCAGGGGACCTCCACCGTGAGTAAGTCAGCTCTTGCCATCACCGAGGAACACACCGACCTCGCCCAGGCTGTATTCGGGCAGCTCAACCGGCTGAGCAGCCGTGCGGCGGCCCGCGCAGCGCTGGACGACGCGGCCACTCATCCGTCCGACATCTGGTCGGCAGGGGCGGACCTCGGGTGGAACGGGCTGGCGATCGCCGAGGAACACGGCGGGTCGGGTTTCGGGCTGGCCGAACTGGCGGTGGTCGTGGAGGCGCAGGGTCGTGAGCTGTCCCCCGGTCCATTCTTACCCTCGGTTTCCGCGGCGGTCGTCATCGACCGATGCGCATCGGAATCCGTTCGAGCGCAACTACTTCCAGGGCTCGCCGACGGCAGCACCGTCGGTGCGCTGGCGCTGTCGGGCAACGTCGCGATCGGATCGGACTTCGTAATCACCGGCGAGAGCCCCGCGGTGCTCGGAGCACCGGACGCCGACCTGCTGGTGATCGCCGCCGGTGAGGATGTCGCGATCCTCGACGCGAAGGCCGACGGGGTGAGCGTGACGGCGCTGGAATCGCTGGATCCCACGCGCAGCGTCGGATCGGTTGCGTTGCGCGGCGTCGTGGTCGACCAGGACCGTGTCGTCCGCGGTGCCGCACGCAAGGCCCGCACCGTGTTCCGGATCCTGGGGTCGGCCGAGGCGGTCGGCGTCAGTTGGGCGGCGTTGGACACGGCTGTCGAGTACGCCAAGGTGCGCGAGCAGTTCGGCAGGACGATCGGCACCTTTCAGGCCGTCAAGCACCATGCCGCGAACATGCTGGTCAACGCCGAGGAGACCACTGCGGCGACGTGGGACGCGGCGCGTGCCGACGACCTCGACAGTGCCTGGTTCCCGGCGGCAGTGGCGGCCGCGCACGCTATTCGCACTCAAATCTTCAACGCGCAGTACAACATTCAGCTGCACGGTGGTATCGCATACACCTGGGAGCACGACGCGCATCTGTACCTGCGGCGGGCTCGAACGCTGGCCGCGCTGATGGAGGAGGTAGGTGATCCGCTGCTCGACGTCGTCGAGGGCCAGCGCACCGGCCAGGCACACGGCGCGTCGTTCACGCTGCCGCCCGAGGCCGATACGTACCGCAGCCAGGCCCGTGAGGCGCTCACCCAACTGCGGTCCCTCGCCGAGGACAAGCGGCGTGATTACCTCGTCGACTCCGGTTACCTGGTGCCGCATTGGCCCAAGCCGTGGGGTCGCGCCGCCGACGTGCTGGAGCAGTTGGTCATCGAGGAGGAGTTCACCGGCGTCGAACGGCCCGACATGGGCATCACAGGCTGGGTGGCGTTGACGATCGCGCAGGCAGGCACCGACGACCAGCGCGAGCGTTGGGTCGAACCCGTGCTGCGCGGCAAGGTGATGTGGTGTCAGCTGTTCTCCGAGCCGGGCGCGGGCTCCGACGCCGCCGCCGTGCGGACGGCGGCCAAGAAGGTCGACGGCGGCTGGCGCGTCACCGGGCAGAAAGTGTGGACCAGCCTGGCGCAATACTGCCAGTGGGGCCTCGCGACGGTTCGCACGGATCCTGATGCGCCCAAGCACGCCGGTGTCACGATGATGGCCATCGACATGAAAGCTCCCGGTGTGACGGTGAATCCGCTGCGCGGCATCACCGGCGACTCACACTTCAACGAGGTCTTCTTCGACGACGTGTTCGTCCCCGACGAGGACGTCGTCGGGGACGTCAACAAGGGTTGGCTGGTGGCCCGCGCAACGCTGGGCAACGAACGCATCTCCATCGGCGGCGGTTCCGGCGGCACGTCGGGCTTCACGCCTGACCACCTGATCAAGCTGCTCGACGCGTCGCCCGCCGCGGCCAACTACGTGCGTCGCGCGGGCGAGTGCATCGCCGAGACGCACACCTTGCGGTTGCTGAACCTGCGCCGCGCCAGCAGGGCCATCGCGGGCGCGGAGCCGGGCCCGGAGGGCAACGTCACCAAGCTTCTTGTCGCCGAAGCCGGACAGCGGATCACCGAACTCGGCATGGAGTTGTCCGGATCTGCGGCCGTGACCGGCCAGGCGCCCAAGCTGTTGCGGAGCTACCTCGGCAATCGGGCGATGACGATCGCCGGCGGCACGTCGGAGATCACCCGGAATACGATCGCCGAGCGCATCCTGGGGCTGCCGCGCGACCCGCTGCTCAAGTAGCGCCCCCGCCCCCTACGCCGAGCGTGCGTGTCTGCCCGCCGACACGCCGCTACCGGCGAGCATTTCGCGCACGCTCACGGGTCGCGAGCGTCCCTCGTGTGGCACGACGGCCAGCCCGGTGTCAGGAGTGCGAGCGCTCACCGTAGCGCTGCGCGGCCGCGAATCCGGCCCAGCAGTATCAGCGCGACCAGCGTGACCAGTAGCAGGATCGTCGTGCAAGCGGCGGCCTGGAACACCTGCCCGCGGTCGGTCAACGCGAAGATGGTCACCGGCAGCGTCTTCCACGTCGCCGGGTACACCATCACGGTGGCGCCGAGTTCGCCCATCGATAGTGCGACCGCCAGCCCCGCGGCCGCGCCCAGCGGGGGCAACAACAACGGCAAGGTGACCCGGAACAGCACCCGAACCGGTCCTGCGCCAAGCGATTCCGCTGCCCGGCGATAAGCAGGGTCGACACGTTCCAGCGCTGCTGACACCGCACTGAACGCGAACGCCAGCACCAGCACGGCGTGCGCCGCGATGACAATCCACCTGGTGCCGCCCAGCAGAAGTGGCCGGGAATTGAATGCGATCAACAACCCAAGCCCGATGGCCACCGACGGCAACGCGATCGGCAGATGAAACACCGCGTCGGTGATTCGGCCGAGCCATTGCGGGGCTTCGCGCGCAGCCAGCGCAGCCCAGGTACCGACCACCAACGCAATGCCTCCCGCGAGGAAGGCCGTCTGAAGGCTGACCGACAGGCTCGCCAGGTTCTCCCCCCGCATCGCTGCATCGAGATGGCCGAATCCGAGATCGGACGGGAGTGCCTCGGTCCACGATCCGGCGAGGCCGGCGGCCACCACCGTGGCGAGCGGCGCCACGAACACGACCAGCACGACGACTGCGAATCCGGTGAGGACGACCGCCCTACTTCGCCTGCTCCACAACAACACCGGTGTCCTCCTCACTTCGCCCGCTCGTCAATCGCGCGAAAAACAACCGGTACAACCCGTACAGCAGTAGCGACAACGCGATTTGCACCGTGGCGATCACCGCGGCCCCGGGTAGGTCGAACGTCACGATGCCGCGTGTGTAGATGAGTACCGGCAAGGTGATCACACCCTTGGCGCCGGTGAACAACACGATGCCGAACTCGTTGAGCGTCAGCAGAAGTACCAGGCTGCCACCCGCCATCAGGGCAGGCCATGCCTCTGGCATGACGACCGCGCGCAGCACTCGCAGCGGGGACGCGCCGAGGCTGGCTGCGACGTCGAGTTGTGCACGGGGCAGCACCGCGAAGGACGCCAGCAGTGGCCGCACCACGAACGGTGTGAAGAAGGTTATTTCCGCGGCGATCACGCCCGCAGGCGTGTACAGGAAGTTCAGCGTCGGTGATGCGCGGCCCGTCAGTTCGGCGATGGCGCCGTTCACCGCTCCCGCGCTGCCATACAGAAAGGTGAAGGCCAGCGTGATCAGAAACGACGGCAGCGCGAGAACGGTGTCGATGAGCCTGCCCGCAACCCGGGAACCGGGAAACGGCACGAACGCGAGCACGATCGCCAGGAAAGTGCCGAGCACCAGACATCCCATGGTCGACGTCGCGGCGATCGTCACCGTCCGCCACAGCGCGTCCCGAAACATTCTGGAGGCGAGGACTTCTGACCACTTCGATTCGCCGTTCGTCGATTCGAGGCAGACCCGCAGCAACGGGTAAGCCGCCGCGACGAGCACGACGGCCAAAGGTGGCACGGTCCACAGCACCGCGCGCAACCGTCGTGGCTGCCCGCGGATCGGCGCGTCCGCCGAGGGGCGGTCCAGAACCGCGGTCACGATGCTCGGACCAACACGCCCGCCGGTTCAGGTAACCGGACACCCACCTCGGTGCCGGTGGCGATCTGCGTGTTGCCCGAGACGTCGATGTCGATGAGTCGATCTCGCAGGCCACCGACGGACAGCGTCAGCCGTGTGGTGGCGCCGCGCCACACCGAGGACACCACCGTGGCGCGCAGCGCGTCCCGCTCACCCAGCGAGACGATGCGCATCGCATGAGGCCGAATGCACAGCAGCGCCTGGGAATCCGGCGCCCAGTCAACGCTGCCGACCGCGGGTTGAGGCGCCTCCGCAGTGACCGTCTTGTGAGCGATCGACACCAGCGCCGACGTGCCGATCACACGTCCGACCGTGCACGGAATCAGGTTCGCGCCGCCGAGGAACCCCGCCGTGAAACTCGTCGGCGGCCGCCGCCACAAATTTTCAGCGGTGTCGACATCCATCAGCCTGGCGTCGTTCATCACCACGATGCGGTCGGCGAGGGCCAGCGCCTCGGCCTGATCATGGGTCACGTAGAGCATCGCCGTGGCGGGCAACGATTCCTTGAGCCGCTGCAGTTCAGTGAGGGTGGAGTGGCGCAATTGTGCATCGAGGGCCGCCAGCGGTTCGTCGAGCAACAGCACCTTTGGCCGGATCGCCAACGCGCGTGCGATCGCGACCCTTTGCTGCTGGCCACCGGAAAGCTCACGGGGCAACCGTCTTCCGTACGACGACATGCCGACCATGTCCAGTGCCTCGGCGATCCGGGGCCCGATCTGCGCGCGCGGTACCCGGTGCGCCTTCAGCCCGAAGGCGACGTTCTCATCGACGCGCATGTGCGGAAACAACGCGTACGACTGCAGCACCACCCCGATACCCCGCTTGGCAGGTGGTAACTCGGTGACGTCACGACCTGCCAGTCGAACCGTGCCCGTTGTCGGCCGCACGAAGCCGGCCAGCGTGTTGAGTGCGGTCGATTTACCCGACCCGCTGGGGCCGAGCAGTGCGACCGTCTCGCCCGCAGCGACCCGCAGGCTGAAGTCGATCAGCGCATGGGTCGCCTTGCGGCCGCGACCGTAGGTGACCCCGACGTGGTCGAACACGATTGCCGGCGTGCGGGTTTGCGACTGCTCGACGCGCAGGGCCGTCGTTTGCGGCCTACTGACCCCGACTGACTTCACGTCAGTTCCCGGTGGCCTTCTGGTAGGCGGCGAGGTCGGCGTCCAGGTCGGCGAGGACGGCGTTCCAATCAGGCGCCCACACCTCGACCCCGTCGAGCACGCCTGCCGGAGTGTTCGGCGCGGCCGAACCGCCTGCGGTGGTGCGGATCTGATCGCGCACCGGGATGCCGAGCGCGTCGGGCTCGACCGTTTTCTGGACGTCGTCGGACACCAGGAACGTGAGCAGTCTCTTCGCCGCGTCTGCGTGTGGCGCGCCCTTCGCGACACCGGCAACGTAGGGCAGCGAGATCGTGGTCCGCTTGCCTGCGGCGTCGGCCGGGATGAAGATGTTGAACTTCGAGCCGTCGTCCTTGATCGAACCGAGATTCATCTGCACATCGCCGTTGGCGACGAGCAGTTCGCCGTTGCTCACCTTGGGCTGCAGCTTGCCCGTCGACGACGACGGTCCGACGTTGTTCGGTTGCAATTTGGTCAGATAGTCCAGCGCGCCCTGCTTGCCCCGCAAATGCTGCAGCAGGATCAGCACCGCGGTGCCGTCGCCTGCCTGCCCCGGCGTCGAGTACTGGAGCTTGCCCTTGTACTGGGGACCCAACAGGTCGTCCCAGGTCTTCGGTTGCGGGTCCGCGCTCGGATTGGCGATGAAGCTCAACGCGTTGTTCACGATCGGTATGTATTTGCCGTCGGGGCCTACCTGATCCGCCGCGATGCCGGTGGTGTCGACACCACTGGTGACCAACAAGCCGGACCTGTCGGCCTTCTGGATGAACGGCGGCAGCGTCACCAACAGATCCGCCTGCGGGTTGGACTGTTCCTTCTCCACCCGCGACACCACTTCCCCTGAGCCCGCTTCGACGAGATTGACCGCGATGCCGGTGTCCTTCGCGAATCTGTCGAATTGAGTCTTGTACCAGCTGGCGAGGCCGTCCGCGCTGTAAACGGTCAGTGTCTGGCCGGTTGAGCCCGACGACCCCGTGCCACCGCAAGCCGCTGTCATGGTGGTGGCCGCCGCGACCACCAGAATGGCTAGGGTGCGAAACAGGTTGCCTGGCTTCATGGTTTGACCTCGTTTCGGATTTGCAGGATCAGGTCCGCGAATTCGGTGACGGATTCGAGGACATGGGTGGCACCTGCTGAGCGCAGGCGCTGCTCATCGTGCGCGCCGGTCAGCGCGCCTGCGACGACAGCCGCCCCGGCTCGCAGCCCACTCTCGATGTCGCTGCTGGTGTCGCTTGCGCCATGGCCGTTCTCGACGAAGTCGATGCCGTGCTGCGCTCGCTGCGGGGTGTCTGGGACGAGGAAGTAGTGGACCAACTCGACCACGCGTTGCAGGCTGCTGCGCGGGCCCGCGACGACGGCGCAGACGACGAACTGCTGCTGGCGGCGGCCTTGCACGATCTCGCGTACAGCCCGTTGTTCGGTGAAATCGCCGGCGAGCAGCATGACCGAATCGCGATGGAGTGGCTGGCGCCGCGATTCGGCGATCGGGTGGGTTGGCTGGCCGGCGCCCATGTGGCCGCGAAGCGTTATCTGGTCGCCACCGAGCCCGGATACGCCGGGATTCTTTCCGACGCGTCGGTCGACTCACTGCGTCATCAGGGCGGCGCACACGTCGATCCCGATCTGGTCGCTCACCGCTGGTGGTTCGATGCCGTCCGACTCCGGCGCTACGACGATGGGGCCAAGGTGGTGGACGGCGATGCAGTTTCGATTGACGACGTGCTGACGGTCGCGAAACGTATTCTGGATCAACGGCTCCCGTGACGACCTCGCCACAGCGGTTGTCCAAGCCCTACCTGGTACGCACGGCGGTCGACGACTTGCTGGCCGACCTCGCAGAGGGGGACGCTGTCCCGCCGGAGCGGGAGCTGGCGGCCCGGTTCGGGGTGTCGAGGGAAACGGTCCGGCAGGCCTTGCACGAGTTGTTGGTCGAGGGTCGCATCGAACGGCGCGGCCGCGGCACCGTGGTATCCCGACCAAAACTGGTCCAGCCGTTGTCGCTGCGGTCCTACACCGAGGGCGCGGCCGAGCGTGGCCGGGCGCCTGGGCGCCTCCCGGTTACCTGGGAGGACATTTCGGCATCCGCCGAAATGGCTGAGGCGCTTGAGGTTTCGGCTGGTGATCCGGTCATGCATGTGGAGCGGGTCCTTCTCGCCGACGGCCAGCGCATCGGACTCGAAAGCACCTACCTGCCCACGGCCCGATTCGGCTCGTTCACCGAGACCTTCGACCCGTCCACATCGCTGTATGCGGCAATTCGCGCCACCGGGGTGGAGTTCGGCTCAGCAGTCGAGCGCATAGAGACGGTGCTGCCCTCACCCCGCGAAGCCACGCTGCTCGAGTCGACGACGGCGATGCCGATGCTGCTGCTCAATCGCCGGTCATTCGACCTCGATGGCCGGCCGATCGAACTGGTCCGCGCGATGTATCGGGGAGACCGCGTCGCTTTCGAGACGCTACTGACCTGACATGCCCATGATCCGGCCGAGTTCGGCGCGGGTGTGGATGTCGAGTTTCCGGTAGATCCGGGTGAGGTTGGCTTCGACCGTCTTCGGGCTGACACAGAGGTGTGCCGCGACCTCGGCGGTGGTCAGGCCGGTTGCGACAAGGTCTGCCACCCGTCGCTCGGAGGGGGTCAACGCGGCGCCCCGGGTCGGGCCGACGTTCGTGCGCTCGAGCTCAGCGGTGGCCCGCTGAACCCACAGCGCGGTGCCCAACTCCTCGAAGGCGCGCAGCGCCTCGCCAAGTGTCGCTTCGGTCGCCATCTTCTGGCGCCTTCGCCGCTGAAGCTGACCGAGCAACAACTGGGTGCGGGCACGCTCGAATGGCATCGGCAGCCTGCTGAACACCGCAACAGCTTGGCGCGCCGCCTGTTCCGCGGCCTCGACATCACCTTGGGCGGCCAACATCATGGCCCGGCATCGACCGCCGGTCGCCAGCATCCAGGACCGGTCGAACAGTCGGCCATTGTGCTCCAGCGTTTTGATCATCGGCTCTGCCTCCGCCAACCTACCCAGCGAGATGAGCGCCTCGACCAGGTCCGGGACGAAGCCGGCGGTGACGATCTCAGTGCCGGGCATATCGAGGAACTCGACGCAGCACCGCTCCATCGCCGCCGCGGCTTCCCCGTGGTTGCCAAGCGAAACCTCGAGGAACCCAAGGACGGACATGGGCCAATACGCCAACCGCGGCGCGCCGCACCGTTGCACCGCCGCCATCGCACCATCGATATCGGCACGTGCGTCTCTTTCGCGGCCTGCGTATGCGGCCGCGGCGGCGCGCATCGTCTTGGCGATTGCCGCCATCTGAGCGCCACCGATTTCCTCGGCGAGGCAGACGGCTTCCGTGGCGACCTGCGCGGCGTCGGCGAATCTGCCGCGCCACAGTTCGACCAGTGCGGTGTGCACGGCGACGAAGATCAGATCGCTGTCTGCCCCATGTTCGACGCAGCGCCGTCGCACGCGTTCCCATTCCGCCAGCGCCTCGTCGAGCCTGCCGGTCCACGCCCACAGTTGGGCCTTGGCCGCGCTGGCCTGGAACACCACAGGGACATGGAGGCTTTCGTCCTCCAACTCCAGCGCCCGGTCGAGTGTGGCTTCGTCAATGCCGTTGCCGTCCAACGCATTGATCGTCGCGTAGGTCGCGAGGGCTTGGCTGAGCAAGGCAGGCACACCGAGTTTCTCGGCTTCGGCGACGGCACGCTTGGCCATCTGCAACGCCTCGTCGTAGAAGCCCGCGATGCTCTCCGCGAACGACAGGGCGAGCAGAGTCGACAGCAGCATCGCCGGGCTGCCATTGGCCTCACCGGCCGCACGCTTCAACAGATCCGCCGCCTCGACGACGCCCTTGTTGAACACCGTCGTTCCGGCCAGCAGGTTCAGCGCGAAAGCCCGTTGGGGGCCGTGCGGCAGTTTGTCGATGACGGGAGCGATCAGATCGCGGGCTTGCGCGGTATCGCCTGCCCGGAAGTGGTTCTCCGCGGCGCGGATCCGTCGCGAAGGGCTGTCACCACCGAGTTTGATTGCCAGATCCAGCAATTCGGCCGCCGCGGCCGGTGCGCCCCTGGCACGCGCGGAAGATGCCGCCTCGTCGAGCGTTCGCAACAGTTCGGGATCGGCCGTCGAGGCGGCCAGCGCCATGTGCCGCGCCCTCAGTTCCGGCTGAGTGACGACGTTGGCCACCATGCGGTGCATCTCACGTCGCTGGGCCGGTGCGGCGGTGGTGTACACGCCCGTGGCCAGGAGCGGATGCCGATAGTCCACCCGATTGCCGTGGACGGCGATGACACCATGGCGCTCCGCGTCGTCGAGCAGTTCGAGCGTCCGGCGTACAGAGGTTCCCGTCGCGCGTGCGAGCGCTTCGACTGTCGGGTCTGTGACGCAGGCGGCGGCAAGAAGCACTTGCCATGTTTCGGCGCTGAGGTCCTCAACCTGGATCCGCACGAGATCGGCCAGGGTTCGCGGAAGCTCCGGTTCGGTGCCAGTCGACGCCGTGTCCATGGCACGCGCCAACTCCAGGGCGAAGAACGGGTTACCCGCCGAGATCTCGGTGATTCGCCGCATTGTCGGGCGGGGAAACGACCGTCCCAACCGGGCAGAGAGCAGTTCGTGGATTTCGACCATGGCCATCGGCCCGACGTGAAGCCTGCGGATCGCGTCGGGCAATCCGAGCTCGAGCCACGACAGCGCGCTCGCGCAACCCTGCTCGGGCCGCTCCGTCAGCAGAAGGCAAGCCTGTTGTTTCAACCGCCGCGACACGTACGCGAGCACCGCACGACTGCATGCGTCGAGCCACTGCAGGTCGTCGACACCGATCATCACCGGTGCATCGCTGCTCAGCCGCTGCACGACAGACATCAGTGCGGCAGCGACCATGTGCACATCGGTTGTCGAGGCATCACTGTTGCCTCGCAGCAGCACACGATCGACAGCCGCCTGCTGCAGGTCCGGCAGGCCGGTCAACACCTCGGCGTCCACTTCGCGCAGCAGATCAGCCACGGTGCCGAAGGCCATGCCCGCTTCCACTTTGGCGGCGCGGGCCGACAACGTGCGGAAGCCACGGTCGCCCGCCTGCTCCAGTGCGGACAGCCACAGCGTGGTCTTGCCGATTCCCTCGTCACCCTCGATGAGCAGCGCCGATGGACATGTGCCCGCGGCCCCTAGATAGTCGGCTATCACTCGGAGGTGATCCGAACGGGCTACAACTGCCCCCATGCGGGTAATCGTCTCATCCAGCAAACTGCCTGGTAGCCGAATCACGAAATTATTGACTAAAACGAAAGTTTGGCTGCCGCCGCCCGATGGTAATAACTCTCGGGTGTTCACCGACTTTCACCCTGATCTGCGCCGGGTCGCTCGATACATGCCCAAACAGGTCGTCACACCGGTCACGGTGCCATTCATTCGTGCATCGGAGCGTTTGCTGTGGAGCCGAACCCCGAAGGACGTCGAGGTGCTCACCATCGCGGAGGATGTCGGAATCCGGTTGTTCCGGCCCCAGGGAGTGACCGGTCCGACGCCGGCACTGCTGTGGATCCACGGCGGCGGCTACGTCATCGGGAAGGCAGCGCAGGACGACGCCCTGTGCCGTCGGTATGCGCGCGAACTCGGCGTGATCGTCGCATCCGTGGACTACCGGCTCGCGCCCGAGCACCCCTATCCCGCGCCGCTCGAGGACTGTTATGCGGCCCTGCAGTGGCTGGTCCGGCTACCGTCGGTGGATCCGGCCGTGGTGGCGATCGGTGGGGCCAGTGCGGGCGGCGGGCTGGCCGCCGCACTCGCCCTGCTCACCCGTGACCGGGGCCAGATCCCGCTGGCCGCACAGCTTTTGGTGTACCCCATGCTCGACGACCGCACGCAGGGAAGGCAACTCGACAATCCCGGATTGCGGCTGTGGAACCAGGCGAGCAACAAATACGCTTGGTCGGCGTACCTCGGCGGCGCCGACCCGAACGTCGCCGTGCCCGCGAGGCACGAGGACCTCACCGGCCTGCCGCCCACATGGCTGGGCGTCGGCACCTTCGACCTGTTCCACGACGAGGATCTGGCGTACGCCGAGCGGCTCAGGGCCGCCGGTGTGCGCTGTGAGGTGGAGGTCATCGAGGGTGCGTTCCACGGCTTCGACGGCATCGTTCCCAAAGCCGAAGTGTCGCAGTCGTTTTTCGACAGCCAGTGCGCACTGCTGCGTGAGGTCTTCGCCCCGGCCGCGGCCTAACCCTGCGGCGCTGTCAGGTTCAGGACGGCACAGATGTCGTCGTGTTCCGGCAGCTTCCAGCACGCCTGTGCCAACTCGTCGGTGCGGCCGCGGCCCAGTACCGGCGCCGCCAGCGCGGTGAACTTCTCCTCGAGTTGGCGATCGGTCATCGGGTTGTCGGGCGTGCCGAGGTTGTGCGCGATGTGGCGGTCCAGCGTGCGGCCGTCGCGCAACGTCAGCACCACCCGCGCCGAGTCCTTGCTCTGCCCCGGGTCGACGTGCACGTGAACCCGTTCACGCAACCGCGCCAATGCTGGGTCCGCGACGCGTTCGTCGGTGAACTGGCCGAGAAACGCGTCGCCGTCGGCGAGGGCGACCGCAAGCACGTGGTAGATGCTGAATTTCCCCTCCAGACCGGTGCGGGGCTCGGCGAGTCCGGTGGTCGTCTTCACGTAGTCGTGTACGTAGGCGTCGACGGACGCGACCTCGTCGGCGGTCAGGCCGTACTCGGCACGCAACTCCAGCAGCGCCTGCGCCGGTGGATGGGTCAGCGACCCGCACGCGTAGGGCTTGAACCCGTCGCGCGGCAGGTACCAGATGTCGCCGATGCCCTCGACCGCCCGCTCGGGCACGGGGTCGGGTGAGAACAGGTGCAGAAACCCGCGATGGCCCTCGATCGGTTCGGTGCTGGACGTGAAGCCATCACGGGCAAGGAATCCCGACAGCAGCCCATCCATGGCGGCCTTGCCCGCGTGCAGTGACTTGCCCATCGAGCCGTAGACCACCTTCATTCCCGCCGACTGGGTGGCGCCGGTGCCGATCGCTGCCAACGTCTGTTCCGGCGACAGCCCGAGCAGTCGTGCGGTGGCCGCCGCGGCGCCGATGTGGCCCACGGTTCCCGTCACGTGCCAGCCTGCGCCATAGTGGCCAGCCCCGGCCGCGACCGCGACGCGGGTCTGCACCTCGAAACCCGCGACGAACGCCTCGACCGCGCCCGTGCCGGTAACCGGCGTCAACTCGGCGGCCGCTGCGATCGCAGGCCACAGCGGCGCACTGCCGTGGATTGTGGTGCGGTCCGGGTTGAAGGTGTCGTCGAAGTCGAGCACGTGCGCGGCGATGCCGTTGGCCAGCGCGGCATGGCCCGCGGCGGCGCGCTCTGAGGTGCCGACGATGGCCGCGGTCCTTGACCCGTCGGGATCCATCGCGCGGATGGCGGCGCGCACGCGGCCGCTTTCCGGCGTGGCCGCGCCCGCGACGGCGCAGCCGAGCCAGTCGACAAGGCAGCGGACGGCTTGGTGCACGACGGCATGGGGAAGCGTGTCGAACCGCACGCCGGACGCGAACGCGGCGAGTGCGCCGCTGATAGCAATTCGATCGCTCACCGACAGACTCCAGTCTGTATTACGGAAAGAAATTCTGTTATACAGACTACATGGCATCTCACTCGCCAAGCTACGACGATCGCACTTCCCTCGAGACGCGCACGCTACTGGACTTCGTCTGCCACACCTCGGCCGTCGACATTCCCGCCGAGGTGCTGCGCGAGAGCGCAAGGTGCCTGCTGGACCATGTCGGCCTCGCGGTCGCGGGCGCGCAGCAACCCGCCGCGCGGATCGCCAGGGAGCAGTGCCACCTGCTCGGCGGTCAGCAGCAGGCCAGTGCACTCGGCACGGCGGAGCGATTTCGCATCACCGATGCCGCGTTGATCAATGGAATTGCTTGCCACGCACTGGATTTCGACGATACGCATGTCCCGACGATCCTGCATCCGACCACTCCCCTCTACGCGGCGGGCACGCCGCTGGCGCAATGGCGGGAGGCGGCAGGCGTCGACCTGCTGGCCGCACATGCACTGGGCTATGAGCTTTCCGCGAGGGCCAGTAACGCGCTGTACCCCGAGCACTACGACGCCGGTTGGCATATGACCGGCACCACCGGTGCGCTCGCGTCGGCGACGGTCGCCATCAGATTGCTGGGCCTCACCGGCATCGCGGCTACCCATTGCCTGAGCATTGCTGCGACGCAGGCGGCGGGTCACCGCGAGCAGTTCGGCACCATGACAAAGCCGTTCCATGCCGGCCATGCGGCGGCGTCGGGTGTCTTGGCCGGTCTGCTTGCGGCGGGCGGATTCACCGGCGCACCGGATCCGCTGCAGGGCCGCCGCGGCATGTTCGCGGTGATGTCGTCGGCGAGCAGTGCCGATGATCTGGTCGACGGCCTCGGGCAGCGATGGCAGATCTTCGACAACGGAGTGAAGCCATATGCGTGCGGAGTGGTGATACATCCCGCCATCGACGCGGTGCGCGATCTCGCCGTGCGCCGCGGCCTGGCCGCCGCATCCATCGAGAAGATCCGGCTGCGCGTACACCCGCTCGTGCTGGAACTGACTGGAAAGACCGATCCCCGTACGGGATTGGAGGGAAAGTTCTCGGTGACGTTCGCCTGTGCCATCGCACTGTTGGACGGGCGCGCCGGGGAAGGCGAGTTCTCCGACTCCGCCGTCGTGCGGACGGACGTCCGCGACCTGATGGCGCGCATCGAGGTCGTGCCCGACGCCGACGTCCCGCATACCCAGGCCGGTGCCACCGCATTCACCGGTAGCAAGGTGGAAACGTGGGTGGATCACGCGCGGGGCACGCCGGGCAATCGACTGTCCGACGACGAATTGCGGGACAAGTTCCACGGCCTCGTCGACGGTGTGGTTGGCCGTGATCAGGCAGAACGGTTGGCGGACGCTGTCTTTGGGCTCGCCGAAGGTGGCGCGGTGGAAGCGATGCTGGACCTCACCACGCCGCGGGCGCGCTGACGACCGAACCGTCGCAGTCGACGCGGACAACTGTGCCGGTGACTTCGGCGGCGTTCACGAACGCCAACCACGCCACCTGAGAAGCGATTTCGGCTCTGCACCGGTCCAACTCCGGACCGTCGCTGTCCACCCCTGGGGACACCGCGTTGACCGCGACCCCGTCGTCGCGAAGCGCCGCGGCAAGCGCCAGTGTCATGCCGAGCAGACCATGTTTGGCAGCAGAGAGGTGCACACGGTCCGGATCACCCGCCAACGCGTTGCGTCCGAGGATGTTCACGATGCGTCCGCCGGGGATGAGGGTGGGCAGCGCGTGGCGTACGCACCGGAACGCACCGTCGAGGGTGACCGAGCGAACCTGGTGCCAGTCGTCCTCGGTGATGGCCTGAACGCGCTGCCGCGGCCGGTACGACGCATTGTTGACCAGGACGCGCAGCCTGCCGCGTGCCGCGATGACGTCATACATTTGGCGGACCGCCGAGGGATCGGTGATGTTGGCGGTGACGGCGAAGGCGCGACCTCCGCCCGCGCGGATGGCCGCGGCCACCGCATCCGCCTCTTCGGTACGCGCCCTGGTGTTCACCGCGACCGTAAGCCCTTCGCGGGCAAGACGTTCGGCGATCACTGCGCCCAGGCCACTGCCCGCGCCGGTGACGAGGGCGATGTCATCCATCGGCGGGGACCGTTTGCCCCAGAAGTATCGAGACGTCGGCAAGCTCGTCGACATGCCAGCAGTTGTCCAGCAGCCGCGCGGCGCGCTCAGCACCGAGCACTGGCGTGACCAGCCCGCGGAACTTGGCGCACAGTTCGTCGTCGTCGAGGGGCGCCGCGGCGGTGCCACGGTTGCCGCGCACCTCGGTGCACAACGTGCGCCCCGAGGCCAGCGTGATCTCGACGTCGGCATCCTGTTTGCCGATCGCGGGGTCACCGACGACCTTGACCCGATCGCGGAGGTCGATCACGTCGGGCCGAACCAAGACTTCGGCGGCCAACTCGTCGGTGCCGAGCCTGCGGAACACCACCGCCGCTGCCGCGCAATGACGCAGGCTGAACTTGGCCTGCATCGGAGTGGCCGGCTGCGGCAGGTCGGTGAACCGTGCCGCCGGTGGCGAGACGCGCACATCGATGACGTGGACATCCTCTGCGGCGACGTTGTTTTCGGTCACCAACGCAATCACGCCGTCGACCATCGGGTGGGTCAGCGAACCGCTCGGGTAGAGCTTGTGCCCGTTGCTGGTCAGATTCCAGCTCTCACCGAGTCGCGCGGTGATCTTCTCGGGGGCGGGCGCCGCGCTCATCACCGCCAGGTAGCCGAAATCTCCTTCCAGCGCCTTGGCGCTTGCGGTCAGTTGGTGCCCGGCGAGGGTGGCCGCAAGCACACCGTCCATCGCGGCCTTTCCGGGATGGATGCTCTTCAGGTCGCTGCCCGCCATGATCCGCAACCCTGCGGCCTGCGTCGCGCCCGCGGCCATCGCATGCTCGATCTGGTCACGGTTCAGACCCATGGTGCGCGCAGCGGCGGCGGCGGCCCCGACATGACCTGACGTCCCCGTCACATGCCAGCCTGCGTCGTAGTGGGTCTGGCCCGCCGCGTGCGCCACCCGGGTCTCCACTTCGAAGCCGAGCGTGAAGCTGGTCAGCGCGTCACGCCCGTTGACCGGCCGATCGTCGGCGACGGCAAGGATGGCAGGCCACACCGAGCAGCTGCCGTGCACCGTCGTGCCAGGCGGGTTGTACACGTCGTCGAGGTCGAGCACGTGGGAGGCGAACGCGTTGAGGAACGCCGCGAACGGTGGCGGTACCCGCAGCCGGGCTCCGACAACCGTTGCGCCCCCGGCTGTTTCGGTGGACGCGATGGCGTCGCGCGCCCGCCGGGTGGCATCGTCGGCCGATCCCGCGACCGCGACTGCGATGTGGTCGACCAGCGCGCGGCGCGCCGCGTGCATGACGGGTTCGGGGATGTCTTCGGGTTGCCGCGTGGCGACGAACGTCGCAAGGGCCGACGTGGGGCCGCTGTTCGTCACTGATCCTTCCTAAGGCCGAGTCCCTGCAGCAGGCCGCCGACGATGTCGGTCTGTTCCTTCAGATACGCTTCGAGCTTGTCGTCCTGCAGGTTCTGCGTCACAAGGCCGTCGTCCTTGATGAGCTTCTTCCAGTCGTCGGTGTCGACCATCTTCGACAGCTCGTCCTGATATTTCTGCACCGCGTCTGCCGGCATGTCCGGTGCACCCATCACGGCGCGGAACTGCACCGGCACCTTCGACGAATCGATGCCCTGCTCTTGAGTGGTGGTGACATCGGGGAACGCGTCAAGACGCTTGTCGCCGATCACCCCGATCACCTTCAACTGCCCGGCCTTCACCTGCTCTGCGACGTCGGAGGCACTGCCGAGCATGATGTTGGCGTCGTTGCGCAACAGTGCGGTGATCCGCGACCCGGTGTCCTCGAAGGACAGAAACTTCCACTTGGCGCCGAGGCTGTCCTGGAGCACCAACCGGGTCAGCGCATCGTTGGCGGTGCTGGAGCCGCCCGCCTGCACCAGCGTGTCCGGGGCCTTCTTCGCGGCGGCGACGAAGTCGGCGAACGTGTTGAACGCAGACTTGGCATACGTCACGACGACCTGGGGTTCGGTGGCCACCAACGTGATTGGGGTCAACTGCGAGAGGCTGACCTTCGCGTTCGCGACGGTCATCGGGGTGGCCAGCCAGGTCGGCGTCACCTGGGCGATCAAGCCGGCGTTGCCTTTGTGGTCGACCATGTACGACATCGCGCCTATCGAATCGCCTGCGGGAACGTTGCGGACCGGCCAGTTGGTGTCGATGATCTTGTTCTCGTACATCACCTTGATCATCTGCCGGGTGAAGACGTCGCTGCCGCCGCCGACGGCGTTGTGCGTGACGACCTCGACGGGACCGGACTTGCCTCCGCCTCCGCCCGAACTGCCGCAGGCGGCGAGGGTCACCAACGACAGCACCGCGATGAGCACGGTGACGAGTTGCCTGATTCGGATCATGTCCGTTCCCTTCCTTGAGAACTGTCGAGTTGACTCACGCATCTATCTCCACCACTTGATCGCGAACCTTGCGGCCACGGCCGAACGCCAGCACCAACAGCAGCACGACCGCGAGGCCGATCAACGTCGCCGAGATGGGCCGCTGCAGGTAGATGATTGGGCTGTTGTCTGACAGCAGCAGCGACTGCCGGATCGCGTTCTCCGCGATCGGTCCGAGGACGAAGGCGAGAACCAAAGGGGCAGGCGGGATGTCGAGCTTGCGCATGACGTAGCCGAGCAGTCCGAAGACCACCAGCATGCCGACATCGAAGATCGAGAAGTTCACGCTGTACACCCCGACGACCGAGATCAACAGGATCGCGGGGTAGAGCACCTTGTACGGGGTGTTCAACAGCTTGGCGAAGAACGGCACCATCGGCAGATTCATCACCAGCAGGGCGATGTTGCCCAGGTACATGCTGGCGATGATCGGCCACACCACGTCGGCGTGTTCGTGGAACAACAGCGGGCCCGGGTTGAGGCCGTAGAGCACCAACGCGCCGAGAAGCACGGCGCCCGTACCTGATCCGGGAATGCCCATGGTCAGCAGCGGCACCATCGCGCCACCGGTCTCCGAGTTGTTGGCGGCCTCGGGCGCCGCGACGCCTTCGATCGAGCCCTTGCCGAACTCCTCAGGCGTCTTCGATGTCTTCTTCGCGATGATGTAGGAGACGAACGACGCCACCGTCGAGCCCGCCCCGGGCAGGATGCCGATCAGGAAGCCGACGACACCGCCCTGCAGCATGGCAGGAGTCGACTTCTTGGTGTCCTGACGGGACGGCAGCAACTCGCGCATCTTGTTGGGCACCTTGAAGAGTTGCTTCTCGGTCTTGTCCTCGATGTTGATCAGCACCTCGCCGACCGCGAAGATGCCGACGGACAGCGCGATGAACTCGATGCCGCCCGCGAGTTCGATCTGGTCACCGGTGAACCTCTGTGCGCCGGAGAACAAGTCGGTGCCGATGGTGGACAAGAAGAGCCCGATGAACATCGCGATGAAGCCCTTGAGCATCGAATCGCCCGCCAACATGATGACCAGCAGGAGCGCGAACACCATCAGCGCCGAGTACTCCGGCGGCCCGAAGTTGACTGCGACATCGGCCGCCAGCGGCGCGAGGAACGTCAACCCGATCACGCCGATGGTGCCCGCGACGAATGATCCGATGGCCGCGATGCCGAGAGCCTTACCCGCCCGGCCCTGTTTGGCCATCTCATAGCCGTCGATACACGTCACCACGGACGAGGATTCACCGGGGATGTTCAACAGGATCGAGGTGGTCGATCCACCGTATTTGGCGCCGTAATAGATGCCGGCCATCATGATCAGTCCGGTTGCCGGATTGAACCCGGTGGCCAGCGGCAGCAGGATGGCGATCGTCGCGGGCGGCCCCAGGCCGGGCAGGATGCCCACGAGGGTGCCGAGCAGGCAACCGACGATCAGCCACAACAGGTTCGTGGGGGTGATCGCTGCCTGAAGACCGTGCAGCAAGCCTTCGACGGCGTTCACTGGTCAGTTCCAAAGTCGTTCAGTACCACAGCGTTCCTCCGGGCAGTTGCACCTCGAGCAGGGTGTCGAACAGGAAGTACATCGCCGGCGGCAACAGCAGCAGCGTGATGATCAGCGGGATGGACCGAATCCGCTCGATCACGACGATCACCAACAGCACCAGCACCTCGCCCGCCACCAGGAAGCCCAGCGGCTCGATCAGGAACGCGCAGATCGCCAGCGCAAGCCATACCAGCAGGGCCCGGCCAATGCCCTTGAGCGACAACGAAAGCGTGGGTGCCTCACCGCTGCGCGCCTTCGGGCCGAACAGCCACACGGCCGAAAGCGCCAAGCCGAGCGCGATCAGGCAGACCGTCAGCAGAACGGGAAGATAACCCGGTCCCGGTTCGTTGTTGGGGCCGCGGAACTCCAACTCGGTGCGGCTCTTGTACAGCAGCCAGGTCGCCACGCCCGCGACGACGAGACCGAGGACCACATGCACCAGACGAGTCCGCCGCGCCTCGCGGTCCTCGACGCCGGGGTCGGGGGGACTTGGCTCCGCTGAGAGCGGTTCGGCGGGCCGAACGATCTCCTTTTCCATGCAGACCTCTTGTCGATGTCTTGTACGCGGAAAGATATTCTGCTCTGAGAAAACCTAGGAGGGTCGCTCTGCTGTGTCAAGCATCACTTTTGGCCGTCGCGCGGGCGGTGTCGCATCCGCGACCACGGGTATCGGGTGACGGTACGATTCTTCTATGCAGAAGACGCGACCGGAGAGCGAAACCGGCCCGGCCTACCCGATCGCCTCGGTCAACAACGCACTGTTGTTGCTGCTGTTGTTCCGGGAACAGCCGAGGGTCCGGCTCACCGATGCCTGCAAGTACTTGGGCGTGGCACATTCCACGGCGCACCGGCTACTTGCCATGCTGGCTCATCACGGGTTTGTCCAGCAGGAACCGGTCACCAGGGCGTACGTGGCAGGCCCGGCCCTCGTCGAGGTCGGGCTCGCGGTGGTGGGCTCGCTCGATGTTCGCGAGCAGGCCAGGCCCGCCATGGAGGAGCTTGCCGCGGAGACCGGCGAGACGGTTCACCTCGGCGCGTTGGAGGGCAACCAGGTCCGCTACGTCGACGGGGTCGAGTCTGAGCGCGCGTTGCGCGTCGTCGCGCGGACCGGAACGCTGGCACCCGCGCATTGCACCTCGCTGGGCAAGGCTCTGCTCGCGCAGTTGACCGACGAGCAGGTGTGCAGGTTGTACCCGACATCAGCCGAGCCCTTTCCCGCGCGCACGGACAAATCGATCACCACGCAGGCCAAACTGCTGAAGGAGGTGGCCAGGGCCAGGGTGCGTGGGTATGCGGTCAACTCCGGCGAGACCGAGGAAGACGTGGGTTCGGTGGCCGTCGCGTTCCGCGACTTCGCGGGCCGGCCAGCCGCCATCGCGGTGGCTGCACCGACGAGTCGTCTTAGCATGCAACGTATTTCACGCATCGGTGAGTTGATGATCGACACGATCTCGCGGACGCCGATGTCGCCGGGCGCCGCCGCTCAGGCGCCCGCGGACTGAGCGCCCCGCCGCGAACTCGAGTAGCCCGAGGCGGCGGTCGCCAGCATGACGACGGCCAGCAGCACGAAGGCCGCCTCGACTCCCCATACCCCTGATATCGCGCCCGCGACCGCAAGGATGAATGCCTGCCCGACGCGATTGGTCGCTACCCGTAGTCCGAGCGCCGATCCCCTGCTGGTGTCGTCGACGAGGTCGACGACCCAGTCCATGGTGGTGGTCTGCGAAAGGCCGAGCGCGAAGCCGAGCACCGACATCGCAATCATCATGGGTGCGAGGTTGCCGCTCACCGCGAGAACAAGCAGACAGCAGGCGGCGACCGCAGTGGCGGCCACGGTGAGGCGCACGTTCGGGATCCGACGGACGAAGAACGGTGTCGCGGCCCGCGCGAGAAGTGCGCCGCTGGAGCTGATCCCGAGAAGGATACCCACTTGCGACGACGTGAGGCCGACGGCGACGCCGAGAAGCGGGACGTAGACCAACAACAGGTCGACACCGCTCTTGGCGGAGAAGCTGGTCATCAGCGCCGCGGTCATTCCCTTTCTGCGCAGCAGACCCCACACCCGTTCAGCCTTGCCGGCACGCACCGTCGAGGACTGGATCCGGGTTCTCAACGCGATTGCGGCGGCGGGCAACGCGGCGACGAAGGCCCACGCCGCGACCAGCAACGCCGAGGACGTCGAGGAAACGCTCGGCTGTTCGGTGTGACCGATGATGACACCGCCTAGCACAGGCCCGACGATCTGGCCGAGCGCCGAAACGGTGGTGAGTGTGCCGAATCTGCCGATGCGCGCGATCGTGCTGTCGGCCTGGGCCATGATGCTCTGCCCGCCGATCGTCGCTGAGGTATGCCCGATACCGAGCGCGGTGGTCGCGGCCGCGATGGCCCAGATCTGCTCTGCGGCAACAAGGGCAAAGGCCGACGCGGCCCCGATGACAAGACCGAAGCCGAGCATGACCGCGGGGTGGTGGCGCTCTGTCCACCGGCCGAAGCCGACGGCGAGCACGATCGGCGGGACGGCGAAGCATGCGGCCGTCACGCCAACCGTGGCACCGTCAGCGCCGAGGGCGAGTAGGCGGTACGTCGACACCGGCCGCGCCAGGGTGACCGCGACCTGAAGCAGGAAGATTCCTGCGACCGTGCCGAGGAGCCACAGCGGCGGAAGCGAGCGGCCCCTGGTGCTCAGAACTTCCAGCCACGCTCCGGCGTGGCGACGTCGACCTCGACACCGTCCGGATCGCGAAACTTGAAGAACCGCGGCGGGTCCGCCGCTTCTGCGCCGTAGACCTCGATGCCGCGGTCCTCGAGCGCGCGCACCACGGCCCCGGTGTCCTCGATGGTCACGCCGATGTGGTTGGGGCCCATCGCGCCGTAGGTCCACTCGGACCGCTCGATGTCCGGATTGGGCTGCAGCAGCGAGTAGTTCACCTCGCCGTCGCTCAGATCCAGGGCCTTGCCTGGATAGTGGCCGGGGGTTCGCGCGTCACCGAGACGCTTGAAGCCCAGCACGTTCTCGTAGAACTCGGCGGTCCGCTCGAGGTCTTGTACGACGATTCCGAGGTGTCTGATGCGCACTGCTGTCTCCCTGCCTAGCGGTGAGTAACCATCTTCCGTACTGAGGAAAGTATTTCTGCAAATCAGACTCTAAGCCCGACGGGATGCTGAGTCAACGGCGACGCGGTACGCCGATTTCTGCAACAGGGTCGTGAAACTGCGTGTTCGACAGCCCTGGTGCAGAAAGCGTCGACGATTCACCGCTCGTAGACGAGCTGGCCCCCGACGACCGTGGCGGCCACCATCTGCGCGTCGAGCTCGTCGAGCACACGCGCCGGCGGCGCCGACAACAGGATCAGGTCGCCGGGTTGGCCCACCGCAATGGTTCGCAATTGGGTCGGCGCGGCCGCTGTGCCGAAGAACATCGTGAGGGCCTGATCCGCGCGAACGCATTCGTCCGGTCCGAGTTGCAGGCCTGTGGCGGTGGCTCGGTGCACGGCGGCGCGCATGGTCGCCCAGGGGTCACCGCCGCCGAACGGCATGTCGGTGGACAGCGCGACCTTCACGCCTGCCTCACGCAGTGACCGCAGCCGCCACAACTCGTGGTGTTGCTCGGCTGGGACGTCGATCAGATACTGATCGCCGCGTTCGGCAACGAAATTGGGCTGCGTCACGACGGTGATGCCGAGGTCCTTCAGGTCCGGCACCGTGTCGTCGGGTACGACGGCCGCGTGTTCGATGCGGTCCTGCCGATGCACGCCCGCCACGCGCAGCGCCGCAAGCGTCACGACGAGTTGGGCGGCAGTGACGCAGTGCACGGCGACCGGGGCGTCTTCGGCGTGCCGTCCGGCTATCCATGTGGTGAGTTCGTCGAGATCGAGGTCGGTGTCGTGCAGGATGCGCTTGCCCGGCGCGAGGCAATGCACGCGCTGGAGCAGCTCACCGTGACGGTGGGCCTGCATCAACTTGACGATGTCGCTGACGTCGAGATCCGGCGTCGCGTCGGTGACACCGGTGACACCGAAGGCAGCGAGTTGGTTACTGATATCGGATAGCCCGTTTTCGTTGCGCTGCAACGTGTCCGACCAATTGCGGTCGGCGCTGCGCAGTCTGCCGTCGGGATGGTCGGCGAGGCCGACGCGTGCGAGTCCCGCCGAGTTCAGCGTCCACAGCACACCGCTTCGATGCTGAACGCGCACCGGCACCGGCGGGGCCACCGCGTCGAGCACGGTGCGATCGAGCGGTCCCGCCACGGCCTCGTGGTAGCCCACTGCCCTGATCCACCCGTCGCCACCGACCGGCGCGGCGGCGAGCGCGCGGGACAGATCCTCACGCCCACGCACCTCGGCGGGCCCGACCCTGGCGGAGGTCAGTGCCGCGGCGGCCGAGCGCAGATGGACGTGGTGGTCGTGCAGGCCGGGGATGACCGTCGCGCCTGCCGCGTCGAGTACCTGTTCACCCTTGTCGGGCCGAAGGTCGCCGACCTCGAGAATCCGTTCCTCGACGCGGATGTCGACAGCTGTGCCGTCGAGCATTGTGGCGCGCTGAATCAGCATGCGGCCAACAGCCTTTCGACCGTCGCGTTATCCGCACCGAGCGTCGATGCCGGTGGCGACGGGGCCGGTGTCGCGCTGCACGATGTTTCAAGTGTGCGGTCATCGGCCGCGTAGGTGGCCGCGACGGCTGCCATCGACAGTTCGACGAGTTGTCCTCCGCCACGGCTCAGTGACTCTGCCACCGCGAGTGCAGCGTGCAGGCCCGTCAACGGATCAGCGATCGCGTCGCCGCAGAACTCCGGTGCGTCCGCGGTGCCGTCGACGAGTCCGCCCGCGACCGCGGCGTCGTCGCCGAACGCCACCCAGTCGGCGCGCTCGCCGTCGGCGCCGTGCCCGGTGATCTGCAACCAGACCTGGCCCTCGCGCGGCGCCGGGCCAAGCCCCCGCTTGGCCAGTGCCGCGGGGCGCGACGACTCAATGACGACGTCGGCGGCGTCGAGGAGCCGTAATAGCGCGGCGGGCTCGTCGAGATCGACGGCATAGCAAAGCTTTCCGGTGTTCATCCAGTCGAAGAAGGCCGACGGTCCCGCACGGGTGCCATCGGGTCGTGTCCGGGTTTCCACCTTGACCACCGTGGCTCCAGCCTGCGCCAGCAGCCGACCGCACAGGGGCCCCGCCCACATCGACGAGAGGTCGGCAACCAACAGTCCGTTGATGTGTCGGCATGCGACCGGCGCACCAAGTGTCGTGACTCGCGGTGACGCGGGCCCCGATTCACCGAGGGCAGCCACCGGAAGCCCCAGCAGGCGCGCCCGCGCGGTGACATCGGCGCAGGAGTTCGCCGCCATCCAATCCTGCACGGCGGCCCAGGGTTCGGGCGCGCCGGACTCGATCAGCGCGGGCACCAGGTCGATATCGTCCTGCCGCGAAAGCGTCAGCGCGCACCAACCGTCGGCAGTCGGCGTCAGCCTGGTGGCTCCGCCCGCGGAGACGACGCCTCGAGGCGACAGTCCGAGCATGGAGGCGCGGCCGGCGATCAGTTCCCGTTCGTCGACCACCACCCCGGTGAATTCGCCGAACGTGTCGGCGGTCCGACGCACCCTACTGAGCACGGCGGTCGGGATCCTCATACCGACATTGTGCTCAGAACTGCAGTGCGGTGAACCGCCAATCCAGCACTTTGCGATCGGGTTCGCCGGCGGCGCCGCCGATCGCGTACACCTGCGACCGCAGCTTCACTATGCCGCCGCGGTCGTCGGGCAACGGGTCCGCAGCCTCGACGTGTAGCTCGCTGTGCAGCGTGTCGCCCTCGTGCACCGGACCGGTGTGGTCACAGGACTCCCAGCCGAGCACGGTGACCAGGTTGGGCAGCAGCCGCGTGGTTTGTGCCAGAGCCAATCCGATGGTGTGCCCGCCGTATACCAGCCGCTGCCCGCCGACTCGCCAATCGTGGTGTGTCGCAGCGATATTCAGAGTCAGCCTGGCGAGTTCTGGTGCGCTGCTGACCACGTCGGCCGTGCTCTGCAGCACCGCACCTGCCAAGCCAGGGTCGAAGTGCGCCCCCGGCACCTTCTGCCGATACACCTCTGCGTCCCAATCGGCGGTCGGATCGGGTGGCGTGGTGAGTTCCGCGCCGATGTTGGCGAGGTTGTCGTTGTGACCGGTTTCGCGCTCGGCGCTCAGTGGCAGCATCGCGCACCGGTAGAAGTCCAGCACCAGCCGGCCGACCTGGTCGACCGTGGTCATTCGCAGCGCCGCGAGGCCGGTGGGCGCGCGACCCGGTTTGGCCGCGTTCTGCTTGAGGCCCACGACCTCCGTGCGGGTGAAAAGGCTGTCGCCGATGACGGGATACCGATGAAATTCGAGCCCCCGATAGAACAGGTTGGCTTTCACCCGCAGCGTGGCCAGCGTGCTCTGCCCAATCGCCACATCGCACACCAGTGCGGGGTGAGCGAGTGGCGCCGTCGCCCCGGTGACCGCGTACGACAACTGCGCGTCCAGTGCGAGGCGGAGACGGTCGCCGAGGATCGCCTGGTGCACACCTGCGGCGCCATGGCTCAGGGTCATCGAGGGGGCCGAGTCGAAGACCTGGCCGATCTCCAGATCGTCGAAGTATGGGCCGCTCACGGCGCCGATGTTGCCATTGGCCGGACAAAGGTGTCAATATGGCCGCACAAATGGATGCAGAAGAAACCATGCTGGTCGACACGGTGCGGGCATTCGTCGACCGGGATGTGAAACCGACTGTCCGCGACGTCGAGCACGCCAACGAATACCCCGAGGCGTGGATCGAAGAGATGAAGCGCCTCGGCATCTACGGACTGGCGGTGCCCGAGGAATACGGCGGCGTGCCGGTGTCGACCCGCTGCTATGTGCTGGTCACCCAGGAACTCTCGCGCGGCTGGATGAGCCTGGCGGGTGCGATGGGCGGCCACACCGTGGTCGCCAAGCTGCTGACGCTGTTCGGCACCGACGAACAACGGCGCACGTACCTGCCGCGGATGGCGACCGGTGACCTGCGGGCCACGATGGCGCTGACCGAACCCGGCGGCGGCAGCGATCTGCAGAACATGAAGACCACGGCCATCGCGGACGGCGACGATCTGGTGGTCAACGGCTCCAAGACGTGGATCACCAACGCACGTCGCTCCGGGTTGATCGCGTTGCTGTGTAAGACGGATCCCGCGGCAACGCCTGCGCACAGGGGTATTTCGCTGGTGCTCGCGAAGCACGGACCTGGGTTGACGGTGTCACGTGATCTGCCCAAGCTGGGTTACAAGGGCGTCGAGTCGTGCGAGTTGACCTTCGACGGCTATCGGGTGCCCGCGTCGGCGATACTGGGCGGCGAACCCGGCAAGGGTTTCGCGCAGATGATGAAAGGCCTTGAGACCGGCCGTATTCAGGTGGCGTCGCGGGCGCTGGGGGTGGCGTCGGCGGCACTGGAAGATGCGCTCCGCTACGCGCAGGATCGCGAGAGTTTCGGCCAGCCGATCTGGAAGCATCAGGCTGTCGGTCACTACCTCGCCGATATGGCCACCAAGCTGACCGCCGCGCGCCAACTCACGTTCTACGCCGCGGACCGCTATGACGCCGGCGACCGCGCGGACATGGAGGCCGGTATGGCCAAGCTGTTCGCTTCCGAGGTGGCGATGGAGATCGCGCTGAACGCGGTCCGAATCCACGGTGGCTATGGTTATTCCACTGAATTCGACGTCGAACGGTACTTCCGCGACGCGCCGCTGATGATCGTCGGCGAAGGCACCAACGAGATCCAACGCAATGTGATCGCAAGTCAATTGGTGGCCCGCGGCGGAGTCTGACATGAAGCCCGCGTACCAGGTACTGCGCGAACAGCTGCGCGACGAGCTCGCCGCGGGCCGGTACAGCGACGGCGCTCGGCTTCCCACCGAATCCGAACTGGTTGCGCGGCACGGCTTGTCGAGGCAGACGGTGCGTCGGGCGTTCCAGGATCTTGTCGCAGAAGGTGCGGTGTACCGGGTGCCTGGTCGCGGCACCTACGCGAGCGAGCCCGGCCGGTATCTACGCCAACTCGGGTCGATCGAGGACCTGATGAGCCTGTCCGACGACACCACGATGGAGGTGCTCGCGGGGTTGCGGCGTCGGGTCGACGTCGACGCGGCCAGCAGGCTGCGCCTCGACGACGACGTCGTGTACTCGGTGGTGTTCCGTCGGCTTCATGACAGAGTTCCGTTCGTATCGACGACCGTTCACCTGGTGCCGTCGGTGGCCCAGAAAGTGCTGACGTCGCAGGCGTTGGCCGACCGTGCGGTCGGCACCCATACCGTGATCGGCCTGCTGGAGACCCACCTGAGCGAGCCGATAACCGAAGCGGCGCAGTCGATTACAGTTGCACCGGCCGACGACGCAGTCGCCGACGCGGTGGACTGCCAGCCGGGGCATCCGATGCTGCGTGTGGACCGACTGTATTCGGATGCCGGCGGCAGGCCTGTTGAGCTGTCGGTCAGCCATTTCCTGCCCGAGCAGTACACCTACCGCGTGACGCTGCGCAGATCCGGCTGAGCGGGCGGATAAAAGCCGCAGGCCCAGGCCCGTAGGTCGCGGTGTTCGTCAGCCTCCGACGGCGCCAACGCGGGACGGTCGAGATATTGCAGGTGAGCCCAGATCTCGACGTCGTCGGGCAGCATCCGCTTCGCCGCGGCCAGGCGGTCCTCGTAGTCGAGGTCTTCGGACACCCAGTAGGTGGCGAAGATGTCGGTGGTGGTGTCGTCGACCGGGGTCGGACAGATCGAGATGATCTGCATCCCGTCGCCGTGGTCCTCACAGCTGAAGCTCAAACCGAGCCCGTGCCAACATATTTCGACCGGGTCACCCCCACCGAAACCGATGGTGACATGCCAGCTGCAGTTGTCCGACGTCGAGGACAGCAGGGTCGGGCTGACCGGAACTTTGTGCACGAACCGGTAGTGCTGGCGGTCGACGGAGCTTTCGGCGACCACCTGGGGATGCACGGTGACCCGGGCGAAGAACTGTTTTTCATCGGGGCCGACCGGACGAAACCAGTGCTTGCCGATCCGGTTGTCCATTCCGCCCCACGCCTGCGGCGCGGGCCATGCCGGGTCGTGGTGCCGCAGATCGTGCCACACGTAGATGCACTCGTTGAATTCGGCGGTCGGCCAACTGCGCACCCGTCCGGTGTCGTCCGTGCTGGGCTCATACGGGATGCGGACATTGCGTCCGTCAGCGCCGCTCCACACCCAGCCGTGGAACGGACATTGGATACCGCCCTCGACCACGCAACCGCCGTGAGACATGTCCGCCCCCATGTGCTGACAGTGCGCATCGAGCACACGGGCGACGCCGTCCAGGTCGCGGAACGCCACCAACTCGGCACCGAAGTAGCGCAGCGGCTTGACGTCGCCCACCTCCAGGTCGGCGCTCCAAGCGACCTGGAACCAGCCGGTGGGTCGCATGCTGGGCAACCCCATGGCGGTTAGCCTGCCACTGTTGGCCGCTAGCCGCTGCGACACTCGTCGATCAGGCCCCATCGCAAGGCGGTCGCCGTGTCGATGGGGCGGCCGGACAACACCAGATACGCCGTTCGCCATCGACCGATGCGCCGGGTGATGCTCACGGTGCCGCCAGCGCCGGGGATCAGCCCTAGGCTCAGCTCGGGCAGCCCGAACACGGCGTCGCGATGCGCCCGCACCCAGCCGCAGTAGGCGGCCATCTCCAGCCCGCTGCCGAGCACCTGGCCGTGTACCACGGCGCGGCAGTTGCGGCCGAGACGGGCGGTCAGCTCGTCGAGGACAAGCGCCGGGCTATAGCGAGTGCGCGCCAAGTGCGCGCTGGCCGGATCGGCCAGTGAGCCGAATTCGGCGAGGTCGCCGCCGCTGCAGAAGGACGGTCCATTGCCGGTGAGCAGCACCTCGGTCACCGAGGGGTCGAGGCGCGCGACGTCGAGCGCCTCGAGCAGTGCGCCCCGCATGTCGGTGGAGAATGCGTTGTGCCGCCGCGGTCGATTGAACCGGACGCGCAGACTGTCGCCGGTGCGGTCGGCCTGCACCGGGTCCGGGGTGGTGGGGGCCGAGGCAGGCCCGCGTTCGGCGAGCCACCGCGCGAACTCCGGCCCGGACTGCAGCGTCGAGTAGGCCAGCGATTCGATGATGACGCCCGAGCGAGTGGACGCAGCCGGATCGATCGAGCGCAACACGTCGTCGCAGACGGCGGCCGATTGCGGCCAGCGCTGGGCTCGTTCGGTGAGTTCGGCCAGCGCGTACGACACCGACGAGACGGTGATCGCGCGGCGGTCGTCGCAGACGTCTTCGGTCAGCGTGAAAGTCGCGTCATCGGAAGGCGTTCCGACGGCGACGAGCACGCCTCCTGCCAGCTCGATCACGAATACTTGTTTATCAGCTCCTGCTTGTAGAGCTTGCCGGTATCGGTGCGCGGCAACTGTGCTTCGAATGAGATCGACCGTGGACACTTGTAGTGCGCCAACCGATCCCGCAGCCAGCCGAGCAATTCCTCGCCGAACTCGTCGGTGGCATCGGCAGGGTCGACCGTCTGAACGACGCCCCTGACCCGCTGGCCCATCTCGTCGTCAGGGATGCCGAACACCGCGGCGTCCATCACCTTGGGGTGGGTCACCAGCATGTTTTCCGCCTCTTGCGGGTAGATGTTGACGCCGCCCGAGATGATCATGTGGTGCCGCCGGTCGGTCAAGTAGAGGTAGCCGTCTTCGTCGAGATAGCCGATGTCGCCGACGGTTTTCCAGCCGTGTTGATCGCGTGACTTGGCGGTCTTTTCCGGATCGTTGAGGTATTCGAAGTCCAGTCCGCCCTCGAAGTAGATCTCGCCTGCCTGCCCCGGCGGCAATTCGTTGCCGTCCTCATCGAGGATGTGCAGCGCACCCGCCATCGGCTTGCCCACCGAACCGGGATGCGCCAGCCAGTCCTCGGCGGTGATCAACGTCGAACCGATGGCCTCCGAGGACGCGTAGTACTCGTCGACGATGGGCCCCCACCAGTCGATCATCTGCTTCTTGATCTCGACCGGGCACGGTGCGGCGGCGTGCATCACCCGCTTCAGGCTGGACAGGTCATAGCGCTCGCGGACGGCTTCGGGCAGCTTCAGCATCCTGGTGAACATCACCGGCACGAACTGGCCGTGGGTGACGCGGTGCTGCTGAATTGCGGCCAAACACCCCTCGGCGTCGAACTTCTCCAGCACGACGGTGGTGATGCCGCCTGCCTGGATCTGCATCGACCACACCGACGGCGCGGTGTGGTACAGCGGGGCGGGGCTGAGGTAGACGGCCTCAGGATCGAGCCAGAAGCTGACCAACATCGACATCATGCCGGGCACTTCGCCGGGCGGCAGGTGCGGCAGTTCGCGCTTGATGCCTTTCGGGCGGCCGGTGGTGCCGGAGGAGTACTGCAGCAGGTCGCCTTCGATCTCGTCGTCGATCGGCGTATCCGGTTGGTCCGCAACGCATTCCGGATAACGGTGCCAGCCGCCCAGATACCTGGAGGCGGATGTCGCCGACGTTTCGGCTCCGTCTGCGATGATCCGCAGCGCTGGCACCGTGTACTCGGCGAGGTTCTCGCACGTCTTGCGCAGTGCTGCCGAACCGACGACGGCCTTGGCGCCGCTGTTGTCGATGATGTAGGCGACCTCGGCCGCGGTCAGATGGGTGTTGATGGGGACGTAGTAGAGCCCACAGCGCCGCGCCGCCCACATCACGGCGTGGAAGTGCTCGTTGTTCTCCATCAGGATCGCGACGGCGTCACCCTCGCGCAGGCCGTGCTTGCGGAAGAAGTGGGCCAGGCGGTTGGCACGGGCCTCGAGGTCGGCGAACGTCAGCACCGCCCCCGACGGATGGATGATGATGGCCGGCTTGTCGGGGGTGGCCGCTGCGTGCTCGCGAATCTGCATACGCCGACTTTACGATGATCAACTTGACAGGTGTCAAGACCCCTGTGTTCACCCCGGTTGTGCTGCGCCAACCTACGATTACGGCACCGGGGGAACGGGGGTGCGTCATGGCCGTCGACCAAGCGCCGCACCCTTCCTCCGCGCTTCTTACTTTCCTTTTCACAGACATCGAGGGGTCGACGCGGCGCTGGGAGGTCGACCCGAAAGCGATGCGGGGGGCGTTGGCGGTCCATGACGAGCTCCTCGGCCGAGTGGTCGATGAGCACGGAGGGCACCTGTTCAGCCACACAGGCGACGGGGTATGTGCGGCGTTCTCCTCGCCACGCTCGGCCGTCGACGCCGCCGTCGCTGCTCAGCGCGCGCTGGAGTTGCCGGTGCGGATGGGCATCGCGACCGGGGAGGCCGAGGCGACGGGACATGACTACTTCGGCCCCGTCTTGAACCGGGCTGCCCGCGTGATGGCAGCAGGGCATGGCGGTCAGATTCTGCTCGACGGCATGACTGCCGGCTTACTGAGCGGGGTTGATCTGAAGCCGATGGGGAGGCGGCGCCTGCGCGATATCGCCAAGCCGACCGAGCTGTTCCAGGTCCGAGGTTCCGGCCTTCTGACGGACTTCCCCCCTCTGAGGACGCTCGACGCAAATGTGGGCAACTTGACGCCTCAAACCACCAGCTTCCTCGGTCGCGAGGCGGAACTGGCTCAGGTACAGGCGGCGCTGAAGGCCCATCGCTTGGTCACGTTGACAGGCGTCGGCGGCGTTGGCAAGACGCGACTCGCGCTCGAAGTCGCCTCCCGCACCGCGCCCGACTTCGTCGACGGAGTATGGGTAATCGAACTGGCGCCCGTTGGTGATCCCGCCGCGGTGCCCGAAGCAGTGGCGGCGACCCTCGGCGTCGTTCAGCAGCCCGGAATGAGTACGGCGCAGAGTGTCGCGGCCGCATTGGAAGGCCGCTCGCGGCTACTGGTTTTCGACAACTGTGAGCACGTTCTCGACGCTGTGGCCAACCTGGTGCAGGCGATCTTGGACCACTCATCTACCGTCGCCGTCCTTGCGACCAGCCGGGAAGGCCTGCGGCTCAATGGTGAACAGCTATGGCCGGTTGCGCCGCTCGACGTGCGGGGTGGGCCGGACTCGGCCGCGGCGAGGCTGTTCCTCGATCGGGCGTGGGCGGTGTCGCCGGAGATCTCGCTGTCGGACCCGCACGAGGCCGACACCGTGGTGGAGATTTGCCGCCGGCTCGATGGCATCCCGCTGGCCCTCGAGTTGGCCGCGTCACGAATGCTTTCCATGACCGCAACTGAATTGCTGGATCGTCTCGATGATCGCTTCAGGCTGCTCGTCGGTTTCCGTCGAGGGGTAGAGCGGCATCAAACATTGCACAATGCCGTCCAGTGGTCATTTGACATGCTCGACGTGAGCGAGCGCGTACTACTCAACCGTTGCTCGGTGTTCGCCGGCGGCTTCGATCTCCGGGCCGCTGCGGCGGTGACCGGCCAGCACGACGAATACGCCACTCTTGAACTGCTTGACGCGCTGACGCGCAAATCCCTTGTGATGGCCGACAAGTCGGCTCGACAGACACGCTACTCGATGTTGGAGACCATTCGACAGTTCGCCTACGAGAACCTGGAGACGGCAGGCGAAGCCGACCAAGTCCGCACGGCGCATTCCCGCTACTTCGCGGATTGTGAGGCAGCTGTGCTTGCCATGTGGGACAGCTCGCGCCAGCGTGAAGCCTACGACTGGCTCACGAGCGAATTGGCGAACTTGCGCACGGCTTTTCGATGGGCAAGCGACCACAGCGACCTTGACACCGCAGCAACGATTGCCGTCTACACGGCATTCCTTGGCGGATGGATAGAGCTGCACGAGACCTCAACGTGGGCTGAGGAGCTCGTCGCGCGGGCGCGAGTCGTGGACCATCCGCGCTTGGCGCAGCTGTATGTGGCGGCGTCGGAATGCTATCGGACCGGTCGGATCGACGATGCGTTCGGCTATGCCGAAGCAGGTGTCGCCTTGATCCGGGCCGGGCGATACGACCCGATCATTCACGACATCGAACCCACTGCGTTGGGGGGCACCTACATCACGAAGGGGATGGCCGATCGATGGCTTGACCTGTGCCGCAACCGTTTGACAGACGAGGCACGCGCGCATCCATACAATCGAGGCTCCCTCGTGATGGCACTCCTCACCGCCGGCAAGCACGACGATGCCATCGCGGCCTGCGACGACCTGTTGAGGTCGGTTGACCGCACCGACAACCCGGGTGCTGTCGCGTATGCCTTGCTTGCATACGGATACGCCTGTCGAGCCAGCCGTCCCCGCGATGCGTATGAAGCCCTGCGCCGCGGTCTTGATATCGCGCAGGCGAGTGGCAACCGAATGATCGAGTCATACCTGGCGGTCAATCTCTCGACCTTCGGCTCCGATGACTCCACACCGGCGGAGACCCTCGACTTCCTCTCTCTCGCAATAAACATCCTGTACGACTCTGGCACGTACTCGCACATGGTCAGTCCGTTGGGCGTCCTTGCGGCGCACTTCGACAGGATCGGTAGATACGAAGCAGCCGCGACACTCATCGGTTTCGCCGCGAACGCGTTCGCGCTGGCAACGTTCCCTGAGATCAGGAGGACCGGTACCCACCTACGAGAAGTACTGGGAGATCAAGCTTTCGAATCATGTGCCGCGTTGGGCGGCGACATGACGAATGCACGCGCGGCCCAGTACGCGCTGGAGCAGATCGAGGATGCGCGCGCAGAACTGCTCGGTGTCGGCGGCCCGCCATGACGGTGCTGACGTTCTTGTTCACAGACATCGAAGGCTCGACGCGGCGGTGGGAGGCCGACGCGGATGCGATGCGGACGGCGCTGGACACGCACAACGACGTCTTACGCAAGGCCGTCGAAGACCACGCCGGTCAGGTGTTCAACTACACCGGCGACGGTATGTGCGCGGTGTTCACATCTCCGCACGCGGCCGTCGATGCCGCCGTCGCGGCGCAGCTTGCTCTGACGCTGCCAGTGCGAATGGGCATCGGCACCGGCGAAGCGGAGTTGCGCGGTGAGGACTACTTCGGCACGGTGCTCAACCACACCGCCCGGGTGATGGCGGCGGGACATGGCGGCCAGATACTGCTCGACGGTGCGACGGCCGCCCTGGTGCCGGGTGTCGAGCTCGTCGACCTCGGACCAAAGCGGCTGCGCGACATCGCCCGGCCCGTCAACCTGTTTCAGGTGCGTGCCGACGGGCTGCGGACCGATTTCCCGCCGCCGAAGACCCTCGATTCGATTCCGGGCAATCTCAAACCCCCGACCACGAGTTTCATCGGTCGTGAGTTGGCACTCGCGGAGTTGGAGACCGCGGTCAAAGCGAACTGGTTGGTGACGCTGACCGGCGTCGGCGGTGTGGGCAAGACGCGGCTGGCTCTCGAGGTCGCCGCACGGCTGAGAGGCGATTACCCCGAGGGGGTCTGGGTGGTCGAGTTGGCTCCGGTCGGCGACCCGGCAGCAGTGCCCGAGGCGACCGCCGCCGCGCTCGGCATCACCCAACAGGCCGGACTGACCATGTCGGAGACCATCGCCGCCGTGCTCGCCGACATGTCGCGGCTGCTGGTGTTCGACAACTGCGAACACGTCCTCGACGCCGCCGCAGACCTGATAGAGACGATCATCGAGCGCTCATCGAAGGTGCGCGTGCTCGTCACGAGCCGCGAAGGACTCGGCGTGGCCGACGAACAACTCTGGCCCGTACCGGGACTCGACGTCGACGACGGAGCCGACTCCGACGCGGCGACGCTGTTCGTCGAGCGCGCCGGACACCTGGCCCCCGGGACCGCATTGAGTTCCGACGGTAGCGCCGACGTGGTGGTCGAAATCTGTCGCAGGCTCGACGGAATTCCGCTGGCGATCGAATTGGCCGCGTCGCGGCTGATGTCGATGACCGTGGCGGAGGTGCGCGATCGGCTCGACGACATGTTCCGGCTGCTTGTGGGTTCACGACGAGCGCTGGAGCGCCACCAGACGCTGCGCCACGCGGTCCAGTGGTCGTATGACCTGCTTGGCGAGGATGAGCGGACGCTGCTGAACCGGTGCTCAGTCTTTGCGGGCGGATTCGATTTGGCAAGTGCCTGCTCGGTTACCGGTGCCGAGGACGAGTTCGCGACGCTGGATCTCCTCGACGCGCTGGTTCGCAAGTCTCTGCTCGTCGCCGACCGGTCCTCGGTCCGCACTCGCTTCTCGATGCTCGAGCCCATCCGGCAGTTCGCAGAAGAGCAACTCGTCGCTTCCGCCGAGGCCGACAAGATCCGTATTGCGCACGTGAACCATTTCGCGGCGCAGGAAGCTGCCGTGTTGGCGCTGTGGGACAGTTCTCGACAACGAGAGGCATACGAGTGGTTCACCATCGAGATGGCGAACCTACGCGCGGCCTTTCGATGGGCCGCCGACCACGGCGACCTCGACTCTGCCTCTGCGATCGCGGTTTACGCATCGGTCATCGGTCCGAACGTCGAACAATACGAACCCGGCGCGTGGGCCGAGGAACTCATAGAACCTGCGCGTGGCTGTGAGCACCCGCGACTGGCGCAGCTGTATTCGATGGCCGCCAGATGTTTTGCCGCGAGCAAGTTCGACTACGCGGTCCGATATGCCGAGGCGGCTCTCGACGCCGTCGACAGTAGACGTTTCGACGAAGTGCCGTTTGAACTCGAGTGCGAATTCGGCCTCACGTACCTCATAAAGGGCGAGCCCGAACGTTGGATTGCCCAGTGCCGCAGAATGATAGTCGAGCGTAGCGGGCTGCATATCTTGCCGAAGGTACATCTCGCGATGACCTTGGATCTGATGGGGGTTCACGACGAGGCGTTGTCGGTGTCGGAGGACCTACGCCACGCCGAGCGCACCACCGAGAATCCCGCGCTGATCTGCTGGGCACTGATGGGGTATGGCTTCGTCAGGATGGGGACAGATCCGGCGAGCGCCCTCGAAGCTCACCGAATGGGTGTAGCGATTGCGCGCGCGAGCGGAAATCGGCTGCTCGAGTCGTATCACACCGGGAATGTGGGTCGGCTCGCCGCACTCTACGGTGATTCGATTGAGGCGCTTGACCTCATCGGCACATCGATCCGCAGCTACCTCGAATCCGGCAACTACTTTCTGCTGCCCCAGCCAATAGCGGTGCTGGCCCACTACTTCGACCGCACCGGTCGATATGACGTGGGCGCCACGCTCAGCGGGTTCGCCACCACGTCTCGGGCCACCATCTATTTCCCCGAGATCACCACCGCGATAGCCCACTTACGCGAGGTTCTCGGCGACGAGTCCTACGCGTCGTTGGCTGATCGCGGTTCGGGCATGACCGCTGGTGCCATGGCGAATTACGCACTGGAGCAGATCGACCGGGCGCGTAACCCATGAGCGTGCTGACTTTTCTGTTCACCGATATCGAAGGGTCCACCCGGCGGTGGGAGGCCGACGCGGATGCGATGCGGATCGCGCTCGACGCGCACAACAGAACCCTTCGGGCTGCGGTCGAGGCGCATGCCGGCAGCGTGTTCAACTACACCGGCGACGGCATGTGCGCGGTATTCGCCTCTCCCCGTTCGGCTGTCGACGCAGCGGTAAGTGCGCAGCGACGTTTGGAGCTGCCCGTGCGGATGGGCATCGCGACGGGTGAAGCCGACTTGCGCGGTGACGACTACTTCGGACCTGTGCTCAACCGCACCGCACGCGTGATGGCGGCAGGCCACGGTCGCCAGATCCTCGTCGACGCGGCCACGGCTGACCTCGTTACCGGCGTTGACCTCGTTTCGCTTGGCCTCAAGCGGTTACGCGATATCGCACGTCCCGTCGGTATCTACCAAGTCAGCGCACCCGGCCTGCGGACCGACTTCCCTCCACTGACGACCGCCGACTCGGTCCCCGGTAACCTGCGGCTCCCTGCGACCAGTTTCATCGGGCGCGACGCCGACGTCACCGAGGTCGAGACGGCGTTGAAGGCGCATCGCATGGTGACACTGACCGGGGTCGGCGGGGTCGGTAAGACCCGGCTGGCCTTGGAGGTCGCCTCCTGTACCGCAACCAATTTCGCCGACGGTGTGTTCGTCATCGAGTTGGCCGCCGTCGACGATCCTGCCGCTGTACCCGATGCTGTCGCTGCCACGTTGGGCATCACCCAACAGGCAGGCCAACACATGTCAGAAAGTCTTGCAGCGGCTTTGGAGGGGCGCACCCGACTACTGGTGTTCGACAACTGCGAGCACGTGCTCGACGCCACCGCCGACGTCATCGAGACCATCTTCAGCCGATCGACATCGGTGAAAGTTCTGGCCACAAGCCGAGAAGGTCTCGGCCTCACCGACGAACAGCTATGGCCGGTGCCGTCACTCGACGTTGCTACCGGTCCCGACTCGGCCGCTGCAGCATTGTTCATGGATCGTGCGCAGACCGTTTCACCCACCGCGTCACTGTCGGCGCCGGAGGAGGCAACCGCTGTCGTGGAGATCTGCCGCCGACTCGACGGCATACCGCTTGCCATCGAGCTTGCCGCGTCGCGCATGGTGTCGATGACCGCGGTGGAGGTGCATGACAGGCTCGACGACCGGTTCCGTCTGCTCGTCGGTTCGCGGCGTGCACTGGAACGCCACCAAACGCTGCGACACGCGGTGCAATGGTCCTACGATCTGCTCGAGGAGCACGAGAGGGCCCTACTGGCACGGTGTTCGGTGTTTTCCGGTGGTTTCGATCTGTCCGGGGCATGTGCCGTCGGCGACTCCGCTGACGAGTTGGAAACCCTCGATGTCCTCGACGCGTTGGTTCGCAAGTCCCTCCTCGTCGCAGACAAGTCGAGGTCCCGGACTCGGTACGTGATGCTGGAAACCATTCGGCAGTTCGCGGCTGAACAGCTCACCGCTAGTGGCGCAGCCGACGCGGCGCGCTTCGCACACGCGCGCTATTTCGCTGAGTGTGAGGCAGATGTGATGGCGCTCTGGGTGGGTCCTCGTCTGCGTGAGGCGCACGAATGGTTCGCGGTGGAGTTGCCGAACCTGCGTACCGCGTTTCGCTTCGCCGCAGATCGAAACGAGCTCGACATCGCAGCTCCGATCGCGGTGTGTGCGGCCTTTGTCGGGTACTACGTCGAGCAGTACGAACCGGTCGCGTGGGCAGAAGAATTGGTGCAACCGGCGCGGGCAGCGAACCACCCGCGGCTTGCCCAGCTCTACACGACGGCGGCCATGTGTTACTTGGCCGACCGAACCGATGACTTCTTGGCGTATATCGTGGCCGGCGAGAAGTCGATGGAGTGCGGCGACTTCGACGCGGTGCCGGTCGAACTCGAGGCCGCGCTCGGCGGTGGGTGGCTCTATTCCGTCGGCGCCCAACACAGTCTCGAGTGGGGCCGCCGGATGCTCGCGCGCTGGCCGGACCGCCGCGACTGGGTACTGCCGCATCTCGTGTTCGCCTACACTTTCGCCGGCGAGCACGACCAGGCGTTGGCGGCTTCGGAGGAATTGTTCGCCGATGTCGACAAAATGCAGAATCCGGCTCTGGTCACCGGTGCCCTGTTCGCGTACGGCTACACCCAGCGCAGGCGGAAGCCCGAGGTTGCCTACGCAGCGCTTCAACGCGCATTGGCCGTCGCACAAGCGAACGGCATCCGGCAGATGGAATCGGTTCTTGCATCTACCCTTTCGAGCGTCGCGGTTGTTCACGCCAGCCCAGCAGAGGCGCTCGACTACCTGGCGCTCGCCATCCGGTCCTATTACGACTCCGGCAGCCTCACATTCATCTCAGGCCCGCTGGGTCTGCTGGTCGCCGTTTTCGACCGACTGGGCCGCTACGAGCAGGCGGCTATGATCAGCACGCTGTCCGCCCCCGCGATATCTCGAGCGACATTCCCCGAAATCAGCACCGCTATCGCACATCTGCGGGAGGTGCTGGGTGACGAGACCTACGAGTCGCTCACGCGCGCCGGTGCCGAGATGACCCACGCCGCCAGGGCGGCTTACGCGCTTGATCAGATCGAACGTGTTCGTCTCGACCTGCTGGATGCGGACGGGTCCCGATGAACGTTCTGACATTTCTGTTCACCGACATCGAGGGATCCACTCGACGGTGGGAGGCCGACGCGGAATCGATGCGGATGGCGATCGATGCCCACAACACGGTGTTGCGTGAAGCCGTTGAACTCAACGGCGGCACTGTGTTCAATTACACCGGCGATGGGATGTGCGCCGTATTCGCCTCCCCCGGTTCGGCTGTCGAGGCGGCGATCGGGGCTCAGCGATTGTTGGCGCTTCCGGTGCGGATGGGCATCGCGACCGGCGAGGCCGAGTTGCGCGATGGCGACTACTTCGGCACGGTGCTGAACCGCACCGCGCGGGTGATGGCGGCGGGCCACGGAGGCCAGATCCTGGTCGACGCCGCGACGGCTGCTCTGCTGGGCGGAGTCGACCTTCTCGACTTGGGCTTGCGGCAACTGCGTGACATCGCGAAACCCGTTGCCCTGTATCAGGTTCGCGCACCCGACTTGCCCTCGAACTTTCCGCCGTTGAACACGTCAGACGCCACGCCGGGCAACCTCCCACGCTCGACAACCAGTTTCATCGGAAGAGATTCCGAACTCACCGAGCTGGTGTCAGCGCTGAAGGAGCACCGACTGCTGACCCTGACCGGCGTTGGCGGCGTCGGTAAGACGCGGCTCGCCTTGGAAGTCGGCGCCAAGTCTGCCCACGACTATCCCGACGGGGTGTTCGTCATCGAGTTGGCGGCGGTGGGGGATCCCGCAGCGGTCCCCGAAGCGGTCGCAGCCGTCCTCGGCATCACTCAGCAGACCGGGATGACCCTGACCGAGAGCATCGCCACTGCTCTCGAACGTCGCTCGCGGCTGCTGATCTTCGACAATTGCGAACATGTCATCGATGCCGCGGCCGACGTGATCGAAGCGATCCTGGCGCACTCGACCGAAGTGAGGATCATCGCCACCAGCCGAGAGGGGCTGCGGCTGACCGACGAACAACTTTGGCCCGTACCGTCGCTCGACGTCAACTCCAATGCCGCAACGTTGTTCGTGGAGCGCGCCTTGTCGGTGGCCCCCGCCGCGGCACTGGATCGGGATACCGATGTGATCACCGACATCTGTCGTCGGCTCGACGGGATCCCCCTCGCCATCGAGTTGGCAGCCTCTCGTCTGCTGTCGATGACGGTTTCCGAAATCCGTGGTCATCTCGACGACCGCTTCCGGTTATTGGTGGGTTCGCGGCGCGGGCTGGAACGTCACCAGACGCTGCGCCATGCGGTTCAATGGTCCTACGACCTGCTGGGCGCCGACGAGAAGACGTTACTCACGCATTGTTCGGTGTTCGCAGGTGGTTTCGATGTCGCAGGCGCCCATGCCATTACCGGATCTGACGACAAGTTCGCCACGCTGGACCTGCTCGATGCGCTGGTCCGCAAATCATTACTGGTCGCCGACCAATCGTCGGGGCGCACGCGGTTCACGATGCTGGAGACCATCCGGCAGTTCGCCGAAGAACAACTGGTGGCCGGTGGTCAAGCCGATCGAGCGCGCACCGCACACGCGCTGTATTTCGCCAGGCAGGAAGCAAAGGTGCTGACGTTGTGGGACGGCCCACGCCAGGCCGAGGCGTATGACTGGTTCATCACCGAACTCGCGAATCTGCGTGTCGCGTTCCGGTGGTCTTCCGACCACGACGACCTCGACGCCGCTGCAGCGATCGCTAGCTGCGGAGCACATCTCGGTACACGCGTGGAACAGTATGAGCCAGTGGCGTGGGCGGAGGAGCTGCTCGACCGCGCCAAGGTCGCCGAGCATCCGCGGCTGGCTCAGCTCTACAACATGGCAGCTCAGTGTTACGCGGCAGGCCGAGCCGCTGACGCGGTCGAGTACGCCGATGCCGCTTTGGCGCTCATCGAGGACGCCCGCTTCGATGAGATTCCGTATGCGGGCGAAGCGTGGCTCGGTGGCGTCTATCTGTCCGAGGGGCGGCCGGAGCAATTCGTCCAGGTGTGCCGCGACATGATCGCGCGGCATCCCGACAACCATTTTGCGCTCGCTTGTTTGACGTTGGCCTTGACGACAATGGGCGCGCCCGACGAAGCGGTGGAGTTGTCAAAGGCACTGCCGACGGTCGCCGAGGCTGCCCGTAACCCCGAAGTCGCCAGCTACATCCTGCTTGCCTACGGAATCGCCCAGCGGGATGTCGACCCGGAAGCGGCGTATGACGCCCATCGCAAGGGCTCGAAGATCGCTCAGGACACCGGCAATCGCCAACTCGAGACGTTCCACGCAGGCAACCTCGCGCGGATCGCCGCCTTCCATGGCGAACCGATCGACGCGCTCGACTACGCGACGTCCGCGGTCCGCCGTTTCTACAATTCCGGCAGCTTTTGGCTTGCAGCGAGTGGCCTTGCAGTACTGTCCGGCCTTTTCGACCGGCTGCAACAGTACGAAGCCGCAGCGATTCTCAGCGCATGCGGCACCAACCCGTTTGCGGTCTCCACTTATCCCGAACTCCAAGGGACGATCGGCCACCTCCGTGAAGTCCTGGGTGACGACACCTACGAGTCGTTCAGGAGCATCGGGGAGGCCAAGACCGACGCGGCGCTGATCGCTTTCGCGTTCGAGCAGATCGACATCACGCGAGCCCGGTTACAGCAAACGTAAAGCGCCCTGTGGATCTGCCACCAAGCGTCTGTGCCGGATCATTTCAGCGCGGCAACGGCGGTAAATTCGCCTGAGTGCGTAGATATTTCGCCATGCTCGGGGCTACTGCCGTAGCAACTGCCGCGATGGTCGTCGTTCTGACCGCACCTGCCCCGCAAAGCCCCATCAACGTGTGCGCGCTGCTGCCGAGCATGGACGCCTGCCAGCCGCCGGATGTCCGCAGAAGCGCTTTCGTCCGTAAGACGAATCCGCCTACCATCACCCAGATCGCGCCCAACTCGGGCTATTGAAAGACGCAAAACTGCCCAATTTCGTCGAGAAATGGCAGTTTTGCGTTCCCCTCCTTGCGCGTAGTGGGCCCAGCTCGCGAGAACTACTCGGCCTCGGCCAAGCGGTGCTTCAGCGCGTCGAACTCGTCCTTGATGCCGGTCGGCAGCTTCTCGCCGACGAACTCGAACCACTCCTCGATCAACGGAATCTCCTGGCGCCACTCGTCGACGTTGACCGCCAGCGCGGCGTCCACATCGGCGGGGTCGACATCCAGACCGGACAGATCCAGATCCTCTGCCGACGGCACGATACCGATCGGCGTGGTCTTGCCGTCCGCCTTGTGCTCTACGCGGTCGATGATCCACTTCATCACGCGGCTGTTCTCACCGAAGCCCGGCCAGAGGAAGCGGCCGTCGTCGCCGCGACGGAACCAGTTGACGAAGAAGATCTTCGGCATCTTCGACTCGTCGGCGTTCTTGCCGATGTCGATCCAGTGCGCGAAGTAGTCGCCGACGTTGTAGCCGAGGAACGGCAGCATCGCCATGGGGTCACGCCGGACGGTACCGACCTTGCCTTCGGCGGCGGCGGTCTGCTCGGAGCCCAGCGTGGCACCGATGAAGACGCCGTGCTGCCAGTCGCGGGCCTCCGTCACCAGCGGCACCGTCGTTTTGCGGCGCCCACCGAACAGGATCGCCGAGATCGGCACGCCCTGCGGGTCATCCCACTCCGGCGCCAGCGTCGGGCACTGCGACATAGGGGTGCAGTACCGCGAGTTCGGGTGCGCGGCCTTGCTCTCCGTCTCGCGCAGGATCCAGTCGTTGCCCTTCCAGTCGATGAGGTGATCGGGCTCGCCCTCCAGGCCTTCCCACCACACGTCGTTGTCGTCGGTCAGCGCGACGTTGGTGAAGACGGTGTTGCCGGCCTCGATGGTTTTCATCGCGTTCGGGTTGGACTTCCAGTTGGTGCCGGGAGCGACGCCGAAGAAGCCGAACTCCGGGTTGACCGCATACAGCCGGCCGTCCTTGCCGAACCGCATCCACGCAATGTCGTCGCCGATGGTCTCGGCGCGCCAGCCCGGAATCGTCGGCTGCAGCATCGCGAGGTTGGTCTTACCGCACGCCGACGGGAATGCCGCGGCGACGAAGTAGGCCTTGTTCTCGGGGGAGATCAGCTTGAGGATCAGCATGTGCTCGGCGAGCCAGCCCTCGTCGTGGGCCATCGCCGATGCGATACGCAGCGAGTAGCACTTCTTGCCGAGCAGAGCGTTGCCGCCGTAACCAGAGCCGTAACTCCAGATCTCGCGGGTCTCGGGGAAGTGGCTGATGTACTTGGTGTCGTTGCACGGCCACGGCACGTCCTTCTGGCCGGGCTCGAGCGGTGCGCCGATCGAGTGCAGCGCCTTGACGAAGAACCCGTCGGTGCCCATCTTGTCCAGGGCGGCCGTGCCCATCCGGGTCATCGTCCGCATGGAGACGACGACGTACTCGGAATCGGTGATCTCGACGCCCAGTTTCGGATCCTCCGCGCCGAGCGGGCCCATGCAGAACGGCACCACATACATGGTGCGGCCGCGCATGCTGCCGCGGTACAGGTCTGTCATGATGCGGCGCATCTCGGCCGGGTCCATCCAGTTGTTGGTCGGGCCCGCGTCGATCTCGCGCTCAGAACAGATGAAGGTGCGGGACTCGACCCGCGCCACGTCGGAGGGGTCGGACAACGCGAGGTAGGAATTCGGCTTCTTCTTGTCGTCAAGTTTCTTGAAGGTCCCCGCCGCTTCCAGTTGTGCGCACAGCCGCGCGTTCTCCTCGTCGGAGCCGTCGGCGAACACCACCCGGTCCGGCTGGGTCAGCTCCGCGACCTCGGAGACCCAGGCGAGCAACTCCTTGTGCTTGGTCGGTGCGGTGTCCAGACCTGGAATGGTCGCTGCTGTCATCAAAACTCTCCTGCGTAGGTTTCTGCCAGGACGCAGGCCCCGATGCACCACCCCATTTGGAACGGCGGCGCATTCGGTCGTCCCTTTACAGAGGTTAACGTGGGTCACATACCCGCCGTTAGTGGGGAGTATGTCCGATCACTCACAGGAACGATTCAGAAGAGCGTTCCGGCGTCGTTGTACCGATTCAGTAGCTAACCCGGCTCGATACCTTGGGTAGCTAATCCGACCGGATCGCCGCGCCATATAACTCGTCGCGCACCGCATCGAGGGCCTGCCGCAGGGGCGGAAGGCGGCGGTCCCGGACCAGGGCCGCCTTGGCGGTGGCCGCCGCGTGCTCGCGCAGTTCTGCGTCGATCTCGGCAATACGATCGGCCGCCGTCGCGCTTTCCATCTCATCGCGGCCGGCGAGGTCCGTGGTGAGCGCCGTTTCGGCCGCCAGCACCCGGGTGGCCACCCGCTCCTCGACCGCGGCACGCAGGGCTGCGGTCACCTCGGCGACCCAGCGGTCCAGCACCGCCCGGTCCTGAAGCAGACCGCGGATGCCTACCACCCACACCATGAGTAGCAGGCCGACCAGACCTCCGGCTACCAAACCCGCGATCGTCAGCCCCGGCGCCAGCCCCGCGAACAGGCGGGTGGTGGCGAGCGCGACACCGAAGCCGAAGCCGGCGCCGAGGACCATCGTCAGCTGCGTCTCAAGGCGCCGCGACTTCACCGGTGGCCGCGTCATCGCCGGCGCGACCGGCGGCGGAGGCGGCTCAGGCGCCGCCAGCCCCAATTCGGTTGCGACGTCGCCGAGGTGTGTGGTGATGCCCTCGTCCACCTCGTCAATGACTTCACCGACCCGGGTGTGCGCATAGGACTCGAACCGGCCGAGCTTGCGCCGGGTGACATCGGAGACGTCCTCCTGCAGTTCGGCGCGCACCGAGGTGCAGCGGTTGCGCGCGAAGTAAGTCAACTGCACCCGTGCCTGCTGAATCTGGCTGCGCAACGAGATGGTTCGTTCTGACTTCGACAGCCGCCTGCCTCGCAGGATGTCATCCCGATTTTTCCGCAGCGCCGTCACCCGGGCCTGGCGGTCTGCACCTTCGGCCTCCGACTGATAGCGGTCGATCGCCGAACTGAGCCGAACCTCCCACGCGCGCAACCGGTTCCGGCGCGGGACGTCGGGGTCAGCGAGCCGCTGCCGCAGTACGCCGACGAGTTCGTCAAGCCGCGGCTCGCCGAGATCCGGTGCAGCCGCCGCACCCACCCATCGCACATGGGCATATCGCGGTGCGCGCGCCGCGAGCAGAGCGCGATCGGCGGCCAGCACGTCGCGCCAATTGCGGTGCGCATCGGTTTTGGTCACCACGCCGACGATCAGGTCGGTGTAGTTGGTTACGAGATCGACCAGTGCGCAATCGGATTCGGTCAGCGGTGCGATCGCCGACACGGCGAACACCACCGCGGTAGGCGCATGTGCCGGTCCCAACTCGTCGGCCTCGACGAAGATACGCTCCGGCATCCGTTCCCGCAGCGCGGCAATCAGGCTGCTGGTGCCTGCCAGCCACGGGCCCGTCACGAGCACCACGTCTCGGGTTGGTACGCCGGGCGAACTCAACCCAGGATCGATGGCCGCCACCACGGCGTCCGCCGCGGCCACTGGATCAGTCATGGACCTGCCCGAGCAGGCGAAGGGAGCCACGCGCGATGTCAACGCCGCACCGACGGTGCAGCGCGCTGACCGGTCCTTTGCTGTAACCCCGCCAGCGCACAGCACGGTGTAGATGCGACGCCGCGTCGTGGCCGCCGTCCACGCCGATTCCCGCCGCCTCGACCACGTCGACGGCCGCCGACATCACGGCCAACACAGCGGTGTCGGTCTCGAGAAGCCGAGCGAGCTCGTCGTCGCTGAATTGCACTGCAAATGCTTGTAATTCGGTGATCCCGGCGCGCAACCGGTGATACCGCACTGGGGCACCCGCCGCTTCGATGTGCGCGACGACTCGGTCCACCTGGCTGGCCCGTCGCAGCACCGTGCCCACGTCCCCACCTTCGTCCAGCGCAAGCACCGCACGAGCGATGCCGAACCGGTCCAGCGACGCGAGCAGCCGTCGGCGAAGCTCGGCAGGCAGCGAATGCGGACAGGACACGAACGCGTCCGTCGACGTCATGTCCGCCGGCTCGGAGTGCAGCGTGTGGAGGGCCCGCATCAGTTCGTCGTCCAGGTCGGCGACGGCCAGCATCGCGATCATCGGCACAGCGGGTACCCGGGTCGCTGCCAGGAAGTCGGCGGCCCGTCGGTACGCCCGTGGCAAGGGGCCGCCGTCACCGAGGCCGGTCAGATCCGCCTTGTTCAGCACTGTCACCATCGGCGTTCCGGCGGCCGCGAGAACGGCACGGTCCTCGGGCTTGAGCACCTCGGCGATCACGAGGACTTGCACGTCGGCACCTGGCGCATCGGTAGTGAGGGCTACGCCAGCAGCCGCAAGGGCTGCTGCGACCGTGTCGCGGCCGACTCCGCTGCGACCCACCACAGCGACGCGCAGTGGGGCCGCGAGGCGGGCGATAACAGCTGCTAACCGCTGATCTCTGCGATGTTCAGCGAGTCGCATCAGCGCATCGACGAAAATCTGGCTGCCTTCCCGAGTGTTGCCGTAATGGTGGCACCTTCGGGCGCACGTCGCGAACGGTTGTCCCCAGTACCAGTCGAAGGCCACTGCCGGGTAGTGGTGCTTCCTGGCTCAACCGCCGATCAACCGTGGTGACCGTGGCAAAGCGCAGATATCTGGTGCCGCGCGATTTCGCCGCTGGTTACTCGCTGGATCAAGCGTCTGACCGAGCGACCCATCAAGCCACAGGCAACCGCGTTGACGTCGCGCGGTGGGGGCCGGTGGTCCTTGGTTAGATTTGGCTTCCACTTTCTTGGGATGAGTCACGCCGCTTCCCGCCGTACAGGGCGCGCGTTCACCTATGTTTTGAGCTTGTGGCGGGGCAACGCAACCGTCGTCCGTCATCGTTAACCGCAGGCCGTCGGCAACGCTTCCACAACGTAGATGGGCGACGACAATGACGAGTCCTCAGGGTGAAACCTACTTGGAATTCGTGAACGACGTGCTCAACAGGGAGCACGAGCAGCGCAAAATGATCGAGGGGCGTGCGGCGGTGCTCGTCACGAGTAGCGCATCATTGCTGACGATCATCTTTGGTATATCGGTGTTTTTCACCGGCAAGAACTCAAGTTCGCCAGTCATTTTGCGATAGCGCTATTGATTGGTTCGCTTGTTCTTTTCGCCATCACCGCGTTGCTCGCGATTTTGGTACAGGTTTAGCATTCTACGGGCGGAATCACCGAAGAATCCCTGTTGAACATGGTGAATGCGCGGTTGACATCCGACAGTGAGGTAGAAGCCCGTCAAACGTGTGGTCGAGTTGCGATAGTCGAAATCGGCTATCTTCGCCACGAGACCTCGTGGAAGTCTCGTCTGGTCGCGATCTGTCTGGTCGCACAAATTGGCGCAGTCGTCTTATTGACTGCCGCCATGGCGGTCGAAATCGCTGCGCGGTAGAAAAGGGGCCCAAATCAGAAGTTCACTCACTGGCCCCGGGCCGTCCTGAACCGGAGCGCCTGCGGGTTGCAGACGGCCATCAGTCCGCGCTGTCGCCGGCGAGACGCACCCTTCGGAAATGCCAGCTGAGAACGGCGAATGCGGCGCCGTGGAAGGCAACTGTTGGGTATCAATCTCTGCCACGATGCGGGTACTTCGGCGGTTATGAGCGACCATGGACGGATGCAAACGCCCGGCCCGAATGTCGCCGGCTACGCGGCTCCGGAGCCGAATGTCGCCGAGCCGCATCTGCCTCGCCGGGTGACCAGCTTCCGGACCAGGCGCTCAACGCTGTCCGGTGGTCAGCAGGCCACCTGGGAGCGGCTGTGGCCGGTGTTGGGCCTGCAGGCGCGCGACGCCGACGGACCCGCCGCGCTGCTGGACACCGACGCCTGGTTCGGCCGCTCGGCGCCCGTCGTCCTGGAGATCGGCAGCGGAACCGGGGTCTCGACCTTGGCGATGGCCAAGGCCGAGCCGCACCTGGACGTCGTGGCGGTCGAGGTCTACAAGCGGGGCCTGGCCCAACTGCTGAGTGCGATCGACCGCGAGGGCGTCACCAACATCCGGCTGATCCGAGGCGATGGCGTCGACGTACTCGAGCACATGTTCGGACCGGACTCGCTGACCGGCGTACGGGTGTTCTTCCCCGACCCGTGGCCGAAGGCCCGCCACCACAAGCGCAGGCTGCTGCAGCCGGTGACTGTCGCGTTGATCGCCGACCGGCTACGCCCCGGAGGTGTGCTGCACGCGGCCACCGACCACGCCGGCTACGCCGAACAGATCGCCGAGGTCGGCGATGCTGAACCCAGGCTGCGCCGGGTTTCCGCGCACGGGAGGGGCGAAGGGAACACCGCATCGGACCCCTTGCCGATCTCGGTGCAAAGGCCGGTCACGAAGTACGAAGGCAAGGCCCAGCACGCGGGCAGTGCCGTTGCCGAACTGCTCTGGGAGAAGAAGCCATGAGCGAAGCTTGCGAGCGAATCAACAGCACCGAATGCGTGGACCGAGCCTGCGAGGTGCCAGCATGAGCGTCACCGACGACATCCAGCAGTTAGACGACGTGGCTGCGCCGCCTGCAACGCCGACCGAGGCGACGGCCCGGGTGCTGCTGGTCTGGGATGCACCCAACCTGGACATGGGCCTCGGTTCGATCCTCGGCGGCAGGCCCACCGCGGCGCACCGGCCCCGATTCGACGCCCTCGGTCGTTGGCTGCTGTCCCGTACCGCCGAGTTGTCAGCCACGCGTCCCGATCTCACACTGGAGCCGGAAGCGACGGTGTTCACCAACATCGCCCCAGGTAGCGCCGACGTCGTTCGACCGTGGGTGGAGGCATTACGTAACGTGGGGTACGCGGTCTTCGCAAAACCGAAGATCGACGAAGACAGCGACGTCGACAGCGACATGCTCGACCACATCGCACTTCGGCGCAGCGAGGGACTGGCCGGCGTGTTGGTGGCGTCCGCAGACGGTCAAGCGTTCAAGCAGCCGCTGGAGGAGATCGCCCGCGAGGGCGTTCCCGTCCAAGTGCTGGGATTTCGCGAACATGCCAGTTGGGCGTTAGCGTCGGATACCTTGGAGTTCGTCGATCTGGAAGACATTCCTGGTGTTTTCCGGGAGCCGTTACCGCGAATCGGCCTTGATTCACTGCCCGAGCAGGGGGCTTGGCTGCAGCCATTCCGGCCGCTGTCCTCGCTACTGGCCTCGCGCGTGTAGACAACTGAAATGCGCGGGGAGCCACAGACTTAGAAGGAGCTTACGTGTTCGCCTGGTGGGGTCGAACGGTGTACCGATACCGATACATAGTGATCGGTGTCATGGTCGCACTGTGCCTTGGTGGCGGCGTATTCGGCATCAGCCTCGGCAGCCACGTCACCCAGAGCGGTTTTTATGACGATGGCAGCCAGTCCGTGCACGCCTCCGTCGTCGCGGACAAGGCCTACGGCCGCGACACGTCGGGACACATCGTCGGGATTTATACGGCGCCTGAGGGCAAGACCGTCGACGACCCGGAATTCAAGAAGAAGATCCTCGACAACTTGGACAAGGTCGAGAAGGACCACCCCGACGAGATCCTGCGTTCCATCGGCTACTTCAAGAGCCCCGACGTGCTCAAGACCATGGCCGACGCCGACAAGCAGCACGCGTTCATGTCGATCCAGCTCAAGGGCGACAACGACGACGCCATTCTGAACAACTACAAGAAGGTCAAGGACGACCTCCTCAGCGTCAAGGACGACGGCGTCGACTTCAAGATGGCGGGTCTGCAACCGCTGGCCGCCGAACTGACCGGCACCATCGGTGACGACCAGAGACGCGCGGAGGTCGCCGCGATCCCGCTGGTGTGCGTGGTGTTGTTCTTCGTCTTCGGTGGCGTGGTGGCTGCTGCGCTGCCCGGCATCATCGGCGGCCTGACCATCGCGGGCGCCCTCGGCATCATGCGGCTCGTCGCCGAGTTCATGCCCGTGCACTTCTTCGCTCAGCCGGTCGTGACCCTGATGGGCCTCGGCATCGCGGTCGACTACGGGCTCTTCATGGTCAGTCGGTTCCGCGAGGAGATCGCCGAGGGCTACGACACCGAGGCCGCCGTCAGACGGACGGTGATGACCTCGGGCCGCACGATCATGTTCTCCGCGGTGATCCTGGTCGCCTCGTCGGTGCCGCTGTTGCTGTTTCCACAGGGCTTCCTGAAGTCGATCACCTACGCGATCATCGCCTCGGTCATGCTCGCGGCCACCCTGTCGATCACGGTGCTGGCCGCTGCGCTGGCCATCCTCGGCCCCCGCGTCGACGCCCTCGGTGTGCGCACGCTGCTGCGGGTGCCGTTCTTCCGCAACTGGAAGCCGATGCGGATCTACCTGGAGTGGCTGTCGGAGAAGACGCAGAAGACGAAGACGCGCGAAGAGGTCGAGAAAGGCTTCTGGGGCAAGTTGGTCAACCGCGTGATGAAGCGGCCTGCCGCCTTCGCCGTGCCGATCATCATCGTGATGATCGCGCTGATCATTCCGTTGGGCGCACTGTCCCTCGGCGGCATCAGCGAGAAATATCTGCCGCCGGACAACTCCGTGCGTCTCGCGCAGGAGGAGTTCGACAAGATCTTCGCTGGCTTCCGCACCGAACCGTTGACGATCGTGATGGAAAGCGACAACGGTCAGCCGATCACGGATCAACAGGTGGCCGAGGTCCGCAACAAGGCGATGCAGATCTCCGGCTTCACCGATCCGGACAACGATCCGACGAAGATGTGGCAGGCACGCCCGTATCTCGATGGCGCGTCCAAAGATCCGTCGGTTCGGGTGATCCAGAACGGTCTGGTCAACCGCAACGACGCGGCCAAGAAGATCGAGGAACTGCGGGCGCTGACGCCACCGCGCGGTGTCACCGTATCGATCGGCGGCACACCGGCTTTGGAGCAGGACAGTATCCACAGCCTGTTCGCCAAGTTGCCGTTGATGGTGGTGCTGCTGATCACCACGACGACGATCCTGATGTTCCTGGCGTTCGGATCGGTTGTGCTGCCGATCAAGGCCGCGGTGATGAGCGCGCTCACCCTCGGATCGACGATGGGCGTGCTGACATGGATGTTCGTCGACGGGCACGGGTCCGGCTTGATGAACTACACGCCGCAGCCGTTGATGGCCCCGATGATCGGTCTGATCATCGCGGTGATCTGGGGGTTGTCCACCGACTACGAAGTGTTCCTGGTGTCCCGCATGGTGGAGGCGCGTGAGCGCGGCATGTCCACCGCAGAGGCGATTCGCATCGGTACCGCCACGACGGGCCGGTTGATCACCGGCGCGGCCCTGGTGTTGGCCGTCGTGGCAGGCGCCTTCGTGTTCTCCGACCTGGTGATGATGAAGTACCTGGCGTTCGGCCTGTTGATCGCGCTGCTGCTGGACGCCACCGTGGTCCGGATGTTCCTGGTGCCCGCGGTGATGAAGTTGCTCGGCGACGACTGCTGGTGGGCGCCGCGCTGGATGAAGCGGATCCAGGAACGCCTTGGCCTCGGCGAAACCGAACTGCCCGACGAGCGCAAGCGGCCCGCGGTACGCGAGCCCGTGGACAACCCGGAGGCGCTGGTCGGCGCGGGCGCGCCCGTGCCGCCGCGGCCGCGACCGCCGCACGACCCCACGCATCCCGAGGGTTCGCCGAGGCCCGGTGGAGGCCGGTTCGCGGGGCCGCCGCGGCCCAATGTTCCGTCCGGCGCGGGCACGACGCGGATCCCGACCGCGCACGTGCAAGCCGACGAACCGCAGACCACGCGGCTGTCGATGGCCAGGAACGCGGTTCGTAACGTCGTGAACAACGCCACCGGTAATCGGCCCGCTCCCCCGCCACCGCGCGAGGAGCGGGAAATCGAGTCGTGGCTGGGCGAACTGCGCGGCACGGGATCCGCGGCCGGTCAGCCGGCGGCGGCCCCCGCGCGGCCGTCGGCCGATGCCACGCGGGCGATGCCCACGGGTGAACCCGGCGGACAGCGGTCGCGCCCCCCTCGCCCGCAGCCAGGCAACGAGCCGACCACCGCGATCCCGACGCTGGGGTCCACCCCGGAGGGCAGGGCAGCCCGCCGTGAGGCAGGGGAGGGACGGCCGCGCCCGCAGAACGATGCGCCCGCGACGACCGCCATCCCGAGCGCGCGCAAGTCGGACGCCGACGCGGCCACCGAGAAGCTGAATACGCCGGACGAGGAGCGCAAGCGCCGCGGAGGCGGCGTCAGCGCGCAGGATCTGCTGCGCCGCGAAGGCCGTATCTAGCCGTCACTCCGTCGCGTCGACGTCGTCCAGATCGTCCGCTTCGGCCTTGACAACCGGGGCGCCTTCGGCGTCCTGGGCGGCCTCTTCGGCTGCCGGGTCTCTGGCCATCAGCACGCGCACCGCGCTGTTGAGGAACGCCACGGTGGGCACGGCCAACAGCGCACCGACGATGCCTGCCATCACGGCGCCGCCCGCAATCGCCAGCACGACGGCCAATGGGTGGATCGACACCGCGCGCCCCATCACAAGGGGTTGCAGCACATGGCCTTCCAACTGCTGGACGGCGATGATCAAGCCAAGGGTGATCAGCGCGTAGATAAGCCCTTTGGCGATCAGTGCGACGACAACGGCGAAGAAGCCGGCCACCACCGCACCGACGAGCGGGATGAACGCGCCGAGGAACACCAGCGATGCCAGCGGCAACGCCAGCGGCACGCCCATGATCGCCACGCCGGTGCCGATACCGACGGCGTCGACGAGCGCCACCAGAAACGTCGCGCGGACATAGCCGACCAACGACCGGAACCCGGCCCTGCCCGCGTCGCGGACCCGGTCCCGAACGTCCACGGGGAAGACCTGCGTGACGAATCCGTAGATGTTGCGCCCGCCGTGCAGCACGAAGATCAGCGTGAAGAGGACCAGCAACGCGCCGGTGACGATCTCTGTCAGCGTGCTGGCCGTCGACAGTGCCCCGCTGGTGAGCTTCTCCTGATTGTTCTGCAGCGCTTCGATCGCGGACTTGCGGGCGCTGTCGATCTGTTGCTGGTTGACGTGCAGGGGGCCCTGGGTCAGCCAGTCCCCCACCCCCTTGATGCTGGTGCTCATCTGGTCGACGAGGGCGGGCGCGCCCTCGACGAACTGGGTGACGACGAACGCCAGGATCCCGCCGACGACGGCGAAGCCGCCCAGCAGCACAAGGGCCACCGCGCCACCGCGCGGCGCGCCGCGCCGGTCAAGGAAATCGACGACCGGCATCAGCAGTGCGGCAAGTAGCGTCGCGAGCGCGACGGGCACCACGAGGATTTCGAGCTTCTTGACCACCCACAGCAGGGCCACCACCGATCCGCCGATCACCAGCAGTCGCCAGGCCCATGCAGCCGTTTTGCGCACTAGCGGGGACACCGACTGATCGGCGACGGAATCGAAAGACGGGGCCGCGGGCATGCCGGTAGCGTAACGGCAGGCCGCAACGCCGCCGGGAATCTCGCGAATCGACGTCGGCGCGCCCGTGCCAGCGGCATTCCCGGCACTAACTGCACCGTTACCCTATTGGCGTGTCCCACGACGCGCCGGCGAGCGACGCGCGCAGCCAGGAGCGCCCCGCTCGCGGCAAGTACTGGTGGCTCCGCTGGGTGATTCTGGCGGTGGCCGCGTTGGTGCTCGCGGTCGAGTTGACGTTGGTGCGCGATCAGCTGGCAAAAGCGTGGCACAGCGTGTACTCCGCGAACTGGTGGTGGGTGCTGGTCGCGATCGTGGCAGCGATGGGCTCCATGCACAGCTTCGCGCAGATTCAGCGCACGCTGTTGCGGTCGGCCGGCGTGCCGGTCAGGCAGTGGCGCTCGGAGGCGGCGTTCTACGCGGGCAATGCGCTGTCCACCACGCTGCCGGGTGGTCCGGTGCTGTCCGCCACGTTCATCTACCGCCAACAACGGATCTGGGGCGCATCGCCGGTGGTGGCCTCGTGGCAGCTGGTGATGTCGGGTGCGCTGCAGGTGGTCGGGCTGGCGCTGCTCGGCCTTGGCGGAGCGTTCATGCTTGGTGCGAGCAAAAACCCTCTGTCTCTTATCTTTTCACTCGGGGGTTTCCTCGCGTTGATCGTGCTGGCACAGGCGGTGGCGACGCGTCCGGAACTGATCGACGGTATCGGGGTGCGGCTGCTGTCGTGGTTCAACTCGGTGCGCGGCAAGCCGTCCGATGCCGGGCTGGACAAGTGGCGGGAGACGTTGTCCCAACTGGAATCCGTCAGCCTGTCGCGCCGCGATCTCAGTGCAGCGTTCGGCTGGTCGTTGTTCAATTGGGTCGCCGACGTCGGGTGTCTGCTGGCCGCATGCTACGCCACCGGCGGGCATCCGTCGATCGCCGGTGTGACGGTGGCGTATGCGGCCGCCCGTGCGGTCGGCTCCATTCCGTTGATGCCGGGTGGCCTGTTGGTCGTCGAGGCGGTGCTGGTGCCCGGCCTGGTGTCGTCCGGTATGACGCTGGCCGCGTCGATCTCCGCGATGCTCATCTACCGGCTGGTCAGCTGGATCTTCATCTCCGCGATCGGCTGGGTGGTGTTCTTCTTCATGTTCCGCACGGAGAAGGACATCGATCCCGACGCCGCCCTCGGCGACCAGCAGCCCGCCCAGTTCAGTCCCGACCCCGAGGTCCGACACGAACCGGAGCCAGAAAAGTGAACTGCGCCAATGGAAAACACTGACAGACAAGTGCGACGAGCGTTCCGCGCCCTGCTCGCCGACGTCATCTGCGTGATCGTGTTCTGCACCATCGGTCGCCGCAGCCACGCCGAGGGCCTCACCGTCTCCGGGATCGCGCAGACCGCATGGCCGTTTCTGGTGGGCACCGTCGTCGGCTGGTTGCTGGTGGGCGCATGGCGCAGGCCGTACACCGTGGTACCGACCGGGCTGGTCGTCTGGATATGCACGGTCGTGGTGGGCATGCTGTTGCGCAAGTCGACATCCGCGGGCGTGCAGACGAGTTTTGTGGTGGTGGCCTCGGTGGCGACCGCGGTGCTGCTGCTCGGATGGCGAGCGGCGGCGGCCGGCCTGCGCCGGTAGCCCGCCGCTAGTCTGAATTCTTCGGTGGCTCAGGCGAAATCGATATGGTCATCGTCGCTCTCAGTCCGCCTAGCGGGCCGTCGGAGAGCCGGATGGTGCCGCCGTGCAATGCCGCCTGCTGTGCCACCAGCGCCAGGCCGAGGCCCGAGCCACCAGGCGCCGCGTTGCTGCCACGGGAAAACCGGCCAAGCACCGTCTGATGTTCCTCCACGGGCAGCCCGCGACCATTGTCGTCGACGACGATGGTCAGTGTGTCGTGATACCGGTTGGCGGCAAGGACAATTCGGGTCGCCCGCCCATGGGTCACCGCGTTGCGGACCAGGTTGTCGACGGCCAGCCGCAACCCGCCCGGCCAGCCCCAGACCGCACCGAGGTCGTCTGCTGCCTCGATGTCGATCTCGACGCCACCTGCGGTGCGCATGTTTTCGCGCGCCACCCGGTCGAGCATGTCGGTGACGTCGATGAGTTCACGGTCCTCAGCCTGCGCCAACTGACCCGATGCGAGTTGGCCCAGCGCGGTGATGATTGCCTCGACACGGCGCTGGGCACGCGAAAGGTCCTGCACCACTTCGGCTCGCTCCTCGGCGGGCAGGTCGTGGATGCGCAGGGTATCGAGGTCGGCGCGCATCGCGGTCAGTGGCGTACGCAGTTCGTGCGCGGCGTTGGCCGCGAAATCTTGGGCAGCCTGAAGCGAATTCGTGGTGGCTCGCTGAGCGGCGGCCAACCGGAACAGCATCTCACTCATCGCCTCGGACAGGTCCTCGGCTTCCCGGACACCGCGTACCTCCGGCATCTCCTCTGTGCCTTCGCGCAGCCGTTTGGTGTGCTCGGTCAGGCGGCGCAGCGGCCGGATCGCGGGACCGGCCAGCACCCATCCCAGTCCGGCGGCGATCAGCACGGTCCCCACACCGACCGCGGTGTACAGCGGAATCCTGGCGCGGTTCAACAGGATACTGTCGGCACGGATACCGACAGACACCAGCACGCCGCCCTGTTGTTCGACGGCGACCGTGCGCACCCGGTATTCCACGCCGTTGACTTCGACCGTCGCCGTGCCCAACGGCAAAGAAGGCAATTGCAGACCGCGTTGAAACATCACCTGGCCGGTCGATTTGGACCGCCCCGTTGTCAGTACACCGCGTCGCGGATCATTGAGTTCATTGGGGTTGAAGCTCGCGTCGACGATGGCGTCGAGTCGCCGATCCAATTGCAGCGCATCGTTGTTGGCGAGGACGACGGAGGTCAGGATGGTGAACACCGCGACCACCGCAGCCGCCGCCACGGCTGAGGCGATCGCCACCCTGGTGCGCAGCGAGGCTGACCGCAGGAACCGCGGCAACTTCAACGGACTCGTCACTGCTCCTGACGCTCGACTGGCCTACGCCTCGTCTCGCAACACGTACCCGATTCCGCGAACCGTATGGATCACCCGTGGCAGTCCGTCGCGTTCGAGCTTGCGCCGCAGGTACGAGATGAACACGTCGGCCACGTTGGTGTCGACGTCGAAGTCGTAGCCCCACACCAGTTCGAGCAACCGCTGCCGGGACAACACCACACCGGCGTTCTCGGCCAGCACGGCCAGCAGATCGAACTCGCGCTTGGTCAGGTCCACCCGCTCGCCGTCGACGAACACCAACCGGCGTGCGGTGTCGATGGTCAACGGGCCGACCGTCATGGTGTCGGACGCTCTGTCCGAGTTGCTCGCCCTGCGCAACAGCGCATGCAGCCGGGCCACCAACTCACCGAGGTCGAACGGCTTCGTCAAATAGTCGTCGGCGCCGGCTTCCAGCCCGGCGATCCGGTCGTTGACAGTGTCACGCGCGGAGAGCACACAGATCGGGATGTCATTACCCAACGCGCGCAATGCGGTCACCACGGCGACGCCGTCGAGCTCCGGCATCTGAACATCCAGAACCAGCGCATCGTGCGATTCGTTGGACAACAGCCGCAGCGCCTCTTTACCGGTCGCCGCGACCCGAACGTCGAAACCCGAATGCCGCAGTCCGCGGGCGACGGAAGTTCTGACGTCCGGGTCGTCGTCGACCATCAGCACCGTGCGGCTCGCGCTCTCCTGCGCGGGTGATTCACCAACCCGCACGCGAGTTAAGGAATGTTCGGTGCAGGCGCCGTACCGCAGCGGTTCTTCAGATCGACCAGCGGCTGGCGGATCCCGGTCAGATCGGCCTTGGTCTCAGGGTTCTGGTTCAGGTAATCGGTGACCTGGCTGCGGACCTGATCACGGGGAAGCCCCTCGAGGCTGGTGAAGAACCAGTTCACGTCGGGGTGGGTGAACAGGTATGCCGATGTCGAAGCCGAGACACCCGAGGCCACGCCCGCCAAGTCGGCAGCGGTGCAGTTCGGCGGGTTATTGGCCGGATCGTCGGCCATCGCCGAGGGCAGGGCACCAAACAACATCGCACCGGCGATCGCACCGGTGCCGACCGCGCCAGCTACCGCACGCCGCGCGGTACGGGCCGAGAGCAACATTGACAGGCTCCTTCAGACGAAGTGGAAGAGGCCGCAACCATTGGCGGTTCCGACATCAAGAAGCTAAGCAGAAAGCGCGCCGACTTTCTTGCCTTGTGGGTAACCAATCGTGAGAATGTCCAGAAACCGCAGCTCACCTGCGGTTCCCGCGTGCCGCCCGCGGTTAGCGGCCGGTGGTCAGCGACGGGCCGGGCAGCGGCCCGGTGCCCTGCGTGACCGTCGATGCCTGCGGCGATGCGGCGGGCAGCGGCGCGCTGGGCACGCCGAGGGTCTGTGCGGTCTGCACCGCTCCTGGCAAATTGCCGGCGGGCAATTGGCCGCCCTGCTGCTGCGCGGCCTGCATCAAGCCCATCAACTGGGGCAGGCTGATCGGCAGCTGGCAGCGAGCGGAAAGGCTGACCAAGGGCTGCTGCAACTGCTGCATGTCTCTGGCGGCCGCAGGATTGGCGTCGAAGTACGTCTTGACCGCCCCGAGCGACTGCGGTCCCGCCTGCTGCTGAGAGATCGCGGTGAGCGCTTGATTGGTCTGGGGATGCGTGTCGAGGTAAGTGCCCATCGACGTGGCCACTGAACCGATGGTCTTGGCCAGCTCACTGGCCGTGCAGGGGTCGGTGGCCGCCGTTGCTGACGGAACCGCCAGCGCTGCCACCGCCGCACCGGCCGCAGCCGTCGCAGCGAACACCACATACAGGCCGCGGCGCAGCGCAGTACTCGATCCAGCGGTTGAATTCATGGACAACTCCCTATCGTTTGCACACGCTTTTGACGCTTCCGCAAACGCCACGCGAATCGGACGGATGGGTTCGCAGACCCTGAAGTCCTGGAGCACATAGTGCCATCCCTGTTGCCACGGCAGCCAACCCAGCGCAGGAACGCGCAGGTGAACATCAGGAAATAGGCAGCCTGACGTAACACTGGGCGGGCGAATCACGAGAAGTGGGTTAGAGCTGCTTAAGGCGTTGCTCAGGGCCGATCACCCTACCCGACGCTGATATAGGCTCAGCTACGCAACGCCGGGCAGAAAGCGGGGAGTTCGCCATACAGCAGTTCATGATGCGCTTGAGCGGGAACCTGCGCAGATATCGCTGGGCGGTGTTCGCTGTTTGGCTGCTTCTCTTGGTGCCCTCGGTCTACTTGGCGCTCAACCAGTCCGGCAATCTCACCGGCGGCGGCTTCGAGGTCGAGGGCTCCCAGTCGCTGCATGTGCAGCGCGAACTCGAGCAGCATTTCCCCGATCAGGGTGCCTCCCCGCTGGCCTTGGTCGCCGCACCACGTGCGGATGCCTCCTTCGACGACATGACCGCGGCGGTGGCTCAACTCGAACGGATCGCCGCCGAGGTGCCCAGCGTCAGGGTGATGCCGAACCCTCAACAGCCTCCGCCGCAGCCCGACCGGCCCTACGTCGTCACCCTGCAGCCTGACTTCAACAACACCGGCGTCGTCGACGTCGCCAAACAACTGCGGCAGAAGGTCGGCATTGACGGCGACCAGCCCGGCGAGACCGCGGACGGCAAGGTCAAGCTGTACGTCATCGGTCAGGGCGCACTCGGTGCGGCCGCGACGCTGGCCACCAAGCACGACATCGCGCAGGCCGAGCAGTGGAACCTTCCGATCGTGCTGATTGTTCTGCTCGCGGTGTTCGGCTCACTGGCCGCCGCCGCGATGCCGCTGGTCCTTGGCATCTGCACGGTCGTGGTGACGATGGGACTGGTCTATCTGCTGTCGATGTACACCACGATGTCGGTGTTCGTGACGTCGACGGTGTCGATGTTCGGCATCGCACTGGCCATCGACTATTCACTGTTCATTCTCATGCGGTTCCGCGAGGAACTGCGCGCGGGCCGGGATCCGCAGCAGGCCGCCGACGCGGCGATGGCCACGTCCGGTCTTGCGGTGGTGCTGTCGGGCCTGACGGTGATCGCGTCGGTCACCGGGATCTATCTGATCAACACTCCGGTGCTGCAGTCGATGGCCACCGGCGCGATCCTCGCGGTGGCGATCGCGGTGTTGACGTCGACGACGCTGACGCCCGCCGTGCTCGCCACCTTCGGCCGGGCGGCTGCCAAGCGGTCGTCGTACCTGCACTTCTCGCGTCGGGTGGAAACCACACAGTCCCGGTTCTGGAGCCGGTGGACCGGATGGGTGATGCGGCGGCCATGGCTGTCGGCGCTGGTGGCGGCGGCGTTCCTGCTGATGCTGGCCACGCCCGCGTTCTCGATGGTGCTCGGCAACAGCATGCAGCGTCAGTTCGACCCGACCCATGAGATCCGCGGCGGCGTCAACGCCGCGGCCCAGGCGTTGGGTCCCGGTGCGCTGGGGCCGGTGCGCGTGCTGGTGACGTTCCCTGACGGCAATGCGGCCTCCGCGGAGGCCAAGCAGCCCGTGATCGACGCGGTGCGGCAGAAGATGGCGCAGGGCCCCAACGTGGTATCGGTGTCGCCGACGGTGTTCGGCGACGACTATCGGCGGGCGCTGCTGTCGGCCGTGCTGTCGGTGGACCCGGAGGACATGGGCGCCCGCGAAACCGTCGACTGGATGCGTAGCCAGCTGCCCAAGACGTCGGGCGTCGATGCCCGCATCGACGTCGGCGGACCGACGGCGCTGATCAAAGACTTCGACGACCGGGTGTCGTCCACGCAGCCGCTGGTGTTCGGGTTCGTCGCGCTGATCGCGTTCGTGATGCTGCTGATCTCGATCCGGTCGGTGTTCCTGGCCTTCAAGGGCGTGCTGATGACGGTGCTGTCGGTGGCCGCCGCCTACGGCAGCCTCGTCGTCGTCTTCCAGTGGGGCTGGCTCCAGGATCTGGGCTTCAAGCCGATCTCGTCGCTGGACAGCACCATCCCGCCGATGGTGCTGGCCATGACGTTCGGCCTGTCGATGGACTACGAGATCTTCCTGTTGACCCGCATCCGCGAGCGGTTCCTGCAAACCAAGAACACCCGCGACGCCGTCGCCTACGGCGTCAGCACCAGCGCCCGCACCATCACCAGCGCCGCGCTGATCATGATCGCGGTGTTCATCGGCTTCGCGTTCGCCGGCATGCCGCTGGTCGCCCAGTTGGGCGTCGCGTGCGCGGTCGCCATCGCCGTCGACGCCACCGTGGTCCGACTGGTGCTGGTGCCCGCGCTGATGGCGATGTTCGACGAATGGAACTGGTGGCTGCCGCATTGGCTGTCGCGCATCTTGCCGTCGGTCGACTTCGAGAAACCGATACCGAAAATCGACCTGCCCGACCTGGTCATCATCCCCGACGACATTTCCTCGCTCGGTCCGACCGGCTCAGATCTACGCATGGTGGTCAAGTCCGCGGCGAAGCTGAAAAACCTTGCCCCCGATACCATTACCGTCGCCGACCCGCTCGCGCTCGGGGTCGCTCCTGCCACCCAGCCACTGCCCGCGATCGTCAACGGACACAACAACGCCCGCCCACACCGCAACGGTCCGAAGAACGGCAAGTCGGGACCGCCCAGCATGCCTGGAGTGCATCCGGTGACCATTTGGCGCGGCAGGCTCTCCGTCGCACTGGACGCCTTGGAGACCGAGGCCGACTTCGAGCGGTCCCCTGTGGCTCGCCGCAGCCCGGTGGAAACCACCAACGTGCAGCTGCCAACGGGCGACCGACTTCAGATTCCCACCGGTGCCGAGACGCTGCGGCTGAAGAGCTACCTGTTGATGTGCCGCAACACCACCAGGGATTTCGCCGAGTTCGCCGAATTGGTCGACTCGATGGAAACTCACACTGCCGCTGTGGTGCTGGCATCCATGGACCGGTACTACTGTGGAGACCGCTCACGGAAACAATGGGTCGCCACCCAGCTGGTACGCCGCCTGGCCGATCCACAACCGTCCGATGAGCACGACGCCAGGATGTCGGGGCCCGAGGCGGAGGCCGATTGGGCCAAGGTCAGGGAGCGCTGCCTATCGGTGGCGGTAGCGATGTTGGAGGAGGCGAGGTGACGTTGGCACCCGATATTCGGGATGCGCGCCGCGACGCGGTCGCCGCACCGAGGCGAGCGGCGGCGCCGACGAACGGCCGCAGGCCGCCGATCGACGATCGACCGGTCGAGTTCTGGCCGACATCCGCGATCCGAGCGGCGTTGGAGACCGACGACCTCACGGTCTGGCAGCGGATCGTCGTGGCGATCAAGCGTGACCCGTACGGCAGGACCGCGCGCCAAGTCGAGGAAGTGCTCGAAACCGCCCGCCCCTACGGTGTTTCCAAGGCCCTGGCCGAGGTGCTGACCCGCACCCGCGAGCATCTCGAGGCCAACGAGCGCGCCGAGGTGAGCCGCCACGTGCAGGGACTGCTGGACCGCTCGGGTCTCGGTCAGGACGAGTTCGCGTCGCGTATCGGCGTGCCCAGCAAGGAGTTCGCGGCGTATGTCGCGGGGACATCATGCCCACCCGCTTCGCTGATGATCCGCATGCGGCGGCTTTCTGACCGGTTCGCGAAGATGCGCGACCAACGCCACTAGGCATGACCCGCACACCGGACATCGAGCAGATCCTGCGCGACACCAGGACGGTCGCGATCGTCGGTGTCTCGGACAATCCGCGACGACCCAGCCATGAGGTGTGGAGCTACCTGAAGTCGGCCAGCGACTACCAGTTGTATTTGGTGAACCCGACGATCTCCGAAGTCGACGGCACCGCAGTCTATCCGTCGCTTGCGGATCTTCCCGTGGTCCCTGACCTCGTCGACGTGTTCCGCCGCCACGAGTTTCTGCCGTCGGTGCTGCAGGACACGATCGACGTCGGTGCGAAAACGCTTTGGCTGCAACAGGGTTTGTGGCACGAACAGGTGGCCCGCGACGGCGAGGCGGCCGGACTGCAGGTGGTCATGGACCGCTGCCTGAAGGTGGACCACGCCCGGTTGCTGCGTTAGCGCGAGTGAATCGGGCTGACGTCGTCGACCAGCCAGCGCCCTTCCGTTTTCGACAGTTGCACGCGAAGCGCGAGCACCGCGGTGTCGTTCGGCTTGCCGGGTGAGCTCTGAGTTGCGCGCAGGATCACGGCGACGCTTGCCGCTTCCGGTCCGATCGCCTCGACGCCCGCCGACACCGTGCTGGCCTGCGCCGAAATGTTCTTGCTCGTCAAATCCTGTGCGACTTTCGCGAACTCGGTTCTGAACGCCTCGGCACTTTTCGACGACATCTTCGCGACGGCCCGGTCGATCGACCCGGTGGGATCCTGCGGCGTGAACGTGGCGGATGCCTCCGACACGCTGCTGGCGATGCCGACCACTTCGGCGGTGTCGTTGTTGAGCGTGCGGTCCTGCACGGTCCACTCCAGATATCCGACCACGACGGCGGCCGCCAGAGCCGCGGTCGCGACCGCGACAGCGGCAAGCCGCAGCCCCGGTCCGTCGTCATCGGTACCAACGGTGACTGAATCACGGCGTGCGAGAAGGATATTCACGACGACGCTCTCGACGATGAGCAGGCAGAGCACCGAACAGACCGCCACCCACCACAGCGGCCATGCCAGCGCGACGCCGATGAAAACCAGTGCGGCGATGGCGGCGAGTGGCGCCAGGATGTCGAAGGCCAGTACGCGCCAGAGGTTTCTCATCGGATCGGCTCCAGCCGCGAGATCAACAGCTTGCCGTCGACGTCGGACACGTCGAGCCTGAGATTCCAGCGCACGGTCTGCGGTTTGTCGGCGCCCGCGTTCTGGCTGATCGACGTCGCCACCACCATCACCGTGTCGGTGCGCGACGCGGCGCCCAGCAGTTCGGGCCGCTGCTGTGGCGGCGGTGCGCCGTTCGGACCGGGCGGCGCGTGGTGGATCGATTCCACCGCCACCGAGTCCACCTGACCGGTCGTCTTCGCTTGCAGTTTCTGCACCAGCGCGCGATAGGGCTGGACGGTGGAGTCGAAGTCGGCGTTGAGCTGGCCGACGGTGCCCTCGTGCAGAGTGTTCAGGTCGGCGTCGACGCTGTCCTTGTTCATGTTGATCAACACGCTGGTCCAGTCGGCGGCCGACTGCATGACCCGGGCCCGGTAGTGCAGTTCGTCGACGTCGCTGCGATGTTGCGTCCAGATCAGGCCTGCCAGCACGACGGCGGCGAGCGCGACGACACCCAAGGCCGCCGACGCGATGCCGAAGCCGGTGAAGACGCGGCCGTCGTCGTCGCGTTCCGGCGTACGTTCGTCGTCGGGCATGCGCGTGAGGGTACCGGTCGTGATTCCGGCGACTGGTTGCCCTGTGCTCGCCGGCACCCGGCCACGGTGGACAGTGACGGCGCTCACGCGGAGCAGTGGAGTGACTCTGGCAGTCTGGTGGGGTGACGGTTGAAGCCATTCGCTCGGGAATCGACCTGAGCCACGTCGACTCCGATGCCCGCCCCCAAGACGACCTGTTCGGTCACGTGAACGGCCGCTGGTTGGCCGAGTACGCCATCCCTGCCGATCGCGCGACGGACGGCGCGTTCCGGTCGCTCTACGACCGCGCCGAGGAACAGGTCCGCGATCTGATCACCGAAGCCGCTGCATCCGGTGCCGCCAACGGCACCGACGAGCAGCGCATCGGCGACCTGTACGCCAGCTTCATGGCCGAGCAGACAGTGGCGAAGCGCGGCCTGCAGCCATTGCTGGACGAGCTGTCCGCGATCGACGCCGCCCAGACGCCCGATGCGCTGGCTGCGGTCATCGGCGCGCTGCAGCGCAGCGGCGTCGGCGGCGGAACAGCGGCGTATGTCGACACCGACGCGAAGGATTCGACGCGCTACCTGGTGCACCTCAGCCAGTCCGGGCTCGGACTGCCCGACGAGTCGTACTACCGCGACGAGCAGCACGCGGAGGTTCTGGCCGCATATCCGAACCACATCGCCAAGATGTTTTCGCTCGTCTACGGCGGCGACCACACCGAGACGGCCGCCCGGATCGTTGCGCTGGAGACCAAGCTGGCGGCCGCGCACTGGGACGTGGTGAAGCGCCGCGACGCCGACCTCACCTACAACCTGAGGACCTTCGCCGATCTGCCTGCCGAGGCGCCGGGATTCGACTGGACCGGCTGGATCGCAGCGATGGGCGCCACCCCGGAGCGGGTTGCGGAAGTCGTTGTGCGACAACCGGATTACCTGACTGCGTTCGCGGCGCAATGGTCCGGCGAGTCGGGCTCAGACCTCGAAGACTGGAAGGACTGGGCGCGCTGGCGGCTCATCCGCGCACGCGCGTCGGTGCTGACCGACGAATTGGTGGCGCAGGACTTCGACTTCTACGGTCGGCTGTTGAGCGGCACCGAGCAGATCCGCGACCGGTGGAAGCGCGCCGTATCGGTCGTCGAGGGCCTGATGGGTGACGCCGTCGGCAAGCTCTACGTTGAACGGCACTTTCCGCCGGACGCCAAGGCGCGCATGGACGAACTCGTCGCGAACCTGCGCGAGGCGTACCGGGTCAGCATCAACGAACTCGAGTGGATGACCCCGGCCACCCGAGACAAGGCGCTGGCCAAGCTCGACAAATTCACCCCGAAGATCGGCTATCCGGCCAAGTGGCGGGACTATTCGCAGTTGGTCATCGAACGCGACGACCTGTACGGCAACTACCGGCGTGGACACGAGATCGAGTCGGACCGCGAACTGGCCAAACTGGGCGGCCCGGTCGACCGTGACGAGTGGTTCATGACACCACAGACGGTCAACGCGTACTACAACCCGGGAATGAACGAAATCGTCTTCCCCGCAGCCATTCTGCAGCCGCCGTTTTTCGACGCCGACGCGGACGACGCCGCCAACTACGGCGGTATCGGGGCGGTGATCGGACACGAGATCGGACACGGTTTCGACGATCAGGGGGCAAAGTACGACGGTGACGGCAACCTCGTCGACTGGTGGACCGACGCGGACAGAGCCGAATTCGGAGCCCGGACAAAGGCTTTGATCGAGCAGTACGAGGAGTACAGGCCGCGCCAGCTCGGCGACGGGCATCACGTGAACGGCGCGTTCACCGTCGGCGAGAACATCGGCGACCTCGGCGGCCTGTCGATCGCGCTGCTGGCCTATCGGTTGTCATTGAAGGGCAAGGAAGCGCCGGTGATCGACGGGCTGACCGGCGAACAGCGGGTGTTCTTCGGCTGGGCCCAGGTGTGGCGCACCAAATCCCGTGACGCCGAGGCCATCAGGCGGCTGGCGATCGACCCGCATTCACCGCCGGAGTTCCGGTGCAATGGTGTGATCCGCAACATGGATGCGTTCTACGACGCGTTCGACGTCAGCGAGTCCGACGCGCTGTACCTGGAACCGCAACGCCGCGTGCGTATCTGGAACTAGCGGACACGAAAAAGCCCCCGACACGGCGGTCGGGGGCTTTTCGCTGCAGCTCTTAGAACATCTGCCAGTCAGACGCACCGTCGGGCTGGTTGTACAGACCCTTCGAGTTCTTGATCACGATCGGATCGCCGCTACCGAAGTTGTCGTAGAACCACTTCGCGTTTTCCGGGCTGATGTTGATGCAGCCGTGGCTGACGTTGCGCTTGCCCTGGTCGGCCACCGACCACGGCGCGCTGTGCACGAAGTTGCCGCTGTTGTCGATCCGGACGGCGAGGTCTACGTCGACTTTGTAGCCGTTGGCTGAATTGACCGGTACTCCGTAGGTCGAAGAGTCCATCACGATGTGCGGGAACTTCTCGAGCACGTAGTAGGTGCCGTTGGGGGTGGTGTGCCCGCCCGCGGACATCCCCATCGACACCGGGATGGTCTTCTCCACCTTGCCGTTTCGCACGACCGTCATCTGATGCGTCGCGTCGTCGACGGTGGCCACCAACTGCTCGGGGACTGTGAAGCTCGACTTGGTGCCGCTGGCGTCGATGTTGACGACGGTGCCCGCGGGCCAGAAGTCCTGCGGTCGCCAGCGCACCTGGGTGTCGCTGGTCCAGTAGAAGCGTCCGGGCACCGGCGGGACCGATGAGATGTGGATCGCCTGCTCGGCCATCGCCCTATCGGCGATCGGTCGCTGGAAGTTGATGTAGATCGGTTTGGCGGCGCCGACCTTGGATCCGTTCGTCGGGTTGAACGTCGGCGGCGCGAACACCGGGTCGCCGACGTACGGCGTCGGGTTCTGGCCCGCCGGCGTGCCCTCGGGGATCACCATCGGCTGGGCGACGGGCGGACCGAACGGATTGAACGGCGCCGACGGGGGGAGCGCCGGAGCAGCAGGCGGTGGGGCCGCAAGCGGATCCGCAGGTGGCGGCGCGAACGGATCCGGCGGCGGAACGGGAGCGGCGGCGGGATCGACCGGCGCCGGGGGCGGAGGAACCTCGGGATCGGCAAGGGCGGACGGATTGCCCAGCACCAGTCCACCGACCAGTCCGGCCGCGATCATCGCGGTGACCAGTCTTCCCCTCATCCGCGTACGCATACGTCACCTCCAGTCACACACAAACTTCGTCCAGTCTCGCACAAGGAAAACACCGGCTACCGCCGCGAAGATGCTGGCCGACCCTGAGCGGACGCCCAGCTCACGCCGCTGACCTGCATAGTCAATCGCGGCCCGGCCGCAAATGTTACTTCCTGCTGATTGCCTGAGGAACATCGAACAGGCCGCGGGTCGCGGTGACACCGGTCAGAGCCACCACCACGAGCGCCGTGGAGCACCCGATCATCAGCGCCAGTCCGGCACGCTCATAGAGCAGCCCACCCACCAACGAACCGGCCATGATGCCGACCTGGAAACCCGCCACGTACAGGCCGGACGCTCCATCTGGATCGTTCGGGGCAGTGCGCATCGCGGCCGCCTGCAGCATCGGCGGCAGCGCGGTGGACGCCGCACCCCACAGCACGACTGCCGACATCCCGGAGACCAGCGCCAGCGAGCCCGCCGAGCGGGCGAACGCCAGCGACGCCAGCACCACGAACGCCGATGCCAAAACGGCGAGGCAGCCCACCACGGAGGCGTGCGGCCACCGGTCGAGGGGACGGGCCATCGCCGCCATCGCGATCAGGCCCGCGATGCCGAACGCCGCCAACAACCAGGCCAGCGTCGGACCCTGTACGCCGACGACGTCACGGATGATCACGACGATGAACGTGTAGGAGATGAAGTGCGCGGTCACGCCCAGCAAGGTCAGCACGGTCAACGTGACCAAACGGCCGTTGCGGTGATGACGCGGGGCGCGAACCGGCCTGGAGTCGTCGCGTGACACCGCCATCGCCGGAAGCGCGATCCATGCCGCGACGGTGACGCCAGCAGCGGCCACCGTCACAACGACAACCGCAACGCGCCACCCCCACAGTTCGCTCATCGCCGCCGTCAACGGGTTGCCCGCGACAAGCGCGAGACCGGTGCCGACGTAGACCGCGGTGGTGGCGCGGCCGGCGTGCGTCGGCGGCACCAACCGGGCGCCGATCGGCGCGATCACCGACCACATCAGTCCGTGGGTCACCGCGCACAGCACCCGACCGCCCACCAACACGGTGAAGTTCGGCGCCAACGCTGAAATCAGTTGCGAGGCAGTCAAACACAGCAGCGTCAGCAGTAACGTGGTGCGCCGAGGCCACCGCGCGGTGAGCCGCACCAGCGGAACCGTGGTCACCGCGGCGACGAGTGCGTAGCTGGCAAGCAAAGTGCCGACCAGCGCCTCACTGACCCGGAGGTCGGCCGCGATCGCCGGCAACGCGCCCACCGGAACCATCTCGGCTGTCACGTAGACGAATGCCGCGGCGGCCAGCACGCCGAGTTGCACGGTGACGCGCGGCGTCCACGTGTGAGTGACTGGTGTGCGGGTATCGGTCATGGCACGAGCAACCACCGTAACGACCGAGGATGGTAATCGCGCCAGAGCGAGTTGTGAGCTGGTAGTGGATTGCCGCTCAACCGAGAGAGGATTGTGATGGTCGAGATCCCCGAGGGGTACGAGACGCTGCTGGAACGTCCGCTGTACGGGCACCTGGCCACGACGCGGCCCGACGGAAATCCCCAGGTGAACCCCATGTGGTTCGACTGGGACGGCGAAGTGGTGCGGTTCACTCACACGTCAAAGCGGCAGAAGTACCGCAACATCGCCGACAACCCGAATGTGGCGATGTCGATCAGTGATCCCGACAATCCGTACCGCTACCTGGAGGTGCGCGGTGTGGTGGAGAAGATCGAACCCGACCCGACCGGCGCGTTCTACATGCACCTCAACGATCGCTACAGCGGGCCCCTGACCGAACCTCCAGCGGACAAGGCCGACCGGGTGATCCTGGTGGTGCGTCCGACCGGGTACAGCAAGCAGTGATCGTCGCATTCAGCGTCAGCCCGACGGGCGGCGACGCGAGCGTCGGCGCGGCGGTGGCCGAGGCGATTCGGGTGGTGCGGGCGTCGGGGCTGCCGAACGAGACCAACGCGATGTTCACCAACATCGAAGGCGAGTGGGACGAGGTGATGGCCGTCGTCAAGCAGGCGGTCGACGTGGTGGCCGCGGTCTCCCCACGGGTCAGTCTGGTGCTCAAGGCCGATATCCGTCCCGGCTACACCGGCCAGTTGACCGCCAAGGTGGCCCGCATCGACGAGGCGCTGGGCTAGGAGCGCACCAACCGAGCGATGGCCGCGGACGCCTCGGCCAGTTTGGCTTCGGCCTCATCGCCGCCTTCGGCGACGGCCTGCGTCACGCAGTGGCCGAGGTGCTCGTCGAGCAATCCGAGGGCCACCGACTGCAGCGCGCTGTTGACGGCGCTGATCTGGGTCAGCACGTCGATGCAGTACTTGTCCTCCTCGATCATCTTTGCGATGCCGCGGACCTGGCCCTCGATTCGGCGCAGCCGCTTGGCGTAATTGTCTTTCTGCTGCGAATAACCGTGTGCGGCAGTCATATCAGCCTCCCAGCATCTGCTTCATCTGGCCGATCTCGGCTTCTTGCGCGGTGACGATCTTCTGCGCCAGGTTCTTGGCGTCCACATTGTCGCCGTTGGCGGTCTCGGCCTTGGCCATTTCGATCGCGCCCTGGTGGTGGCTGATCATCGACTCCAGCCACAGTTTGTCGAACTCCGCGCCGCTGCTCGAGGTCAGCTTGGTCATGGTCGCCTCGTCGACCATGCCGTGCATGGCGGCGCCGTGGCCTCCGTGCCCTGAGCCTGCGTCGGGATTCTCGTTCCACTGCACCAGGAGCACCTTCATGACTTCGATTTCCGGTTGCTGGGCGGCGGAGATCTGCTTGGCCAGTTCGACGAGTCGGCCGTTCGTCGTGCGATCGGGCACCAGCGCCGACAGGTCAACGGCCTGCTGGTGATGCGGAATCATGTTGGTGGCGAACGCGACGTCGTCCGCGTTGAAGCCCGCCGGTTGCCCGGTGATGACGGGCTCATCCGTCTTCCGATGATCGGCGCGCGACTCCGACGTCGAATTGCTGCACGACGTCAGCAACAACGCGGCGGCCAGGGCAACCAACAGACGGATCATCGGTGGCATGCGTCCAGGGTACCCCGTGGGGGTATCGATAACTGGTTTGGCCTCTCGAAACGCCGACGGCATACTGAAAGCCATGCCCTCAGGACCAGACATGAAGCCTAGAAGTCGCGACGTCACCGACGGCCTGGAGAAGGCCGCCGCCCGCGGAATGCTGCGGGCGGTAGGCATGGGTGACGACGACTTCGCCAAGCCGCAGATCGGCGTCGGCTCGTCGTGGAACGAGATCACCCCGTGCAACCTGTCGCTGGACCGGCTGGCCAAGGCGGTCAAGGACGGTGTGCATGCCGCCGGCGGTTACCCGATGGAGTTCGGCACAATCTCGGTGTCCGACGGCATCTCGATGGGCCACGAGGGCATGCATTTCTCGCTGGTGAGCCGCGAGGTGATCGCCGACAGCGTCGAGACGGTCATGCAGGCCGAGCGGCTCGACGGTTCGGTGCTGCTGGCCGGGTGCGACAAGTCGCTTCCCGGCATGCTGATGGCTGCCGCGCGGCTGGACCTGGCTTCGGTGTTCATGTACGCCGGGTCGATCCTGCCCGGCATCGCCAAGCTGTCGGACGGCACCGAGAAGGAAGTGACGATCATCGACGCGTTCGAGGCCGTCGGCGCGTGTGCACGCGGGCTGATGCCACGCGAGGACGTCGATGCGATCGAGCGCGCCATCTGCCCGGGCGAGGGCGCGTGCGGCGGCATGTACACCGCCAACACCATGGCCTCGGCGGCGGAGGCGTTGGGTATGTCGCTGCCCGGGTCGGCCGCCCCACCCGCCACCGACCGCAGGCGTGACGGCTACGCAAGGCGCAGTGGCCAAGCCGTCGTCGAACTACTTCGCCGCGGCATCACCGCGCGCGACATCCTGACCAAGGAGGCGTTCGAGAACGCAATCGCGGTGGTGATGGCGTTCGGCGGCTCCACCAATGCGGTGCTGCATCTGCTGGCGATCGCGCACGAGGCGAACGTGAAGCTGACGTTGGAGGATTTCACCCGCGTCGGCAACAAGGTGCCGCATCTGGCCGACGTCAAACCCTTCGGCAGCCACGTGATGACTGACGTCGACCGGATCGGCGGTGTGCCGGTGGTGATGAAGGCGCTGCTGGATGCCGGCCTGTTGCACGGTGATTGCCTCACCGTCACCGGCCAGACCATGGCGCAGAACCTCGCGCACATCGCCCCGCCCGATCCCGACGGCAAGGTCCTGCGGGCTCTTTCCGAACCGATCCACCCGACCGGCGGCATCACGATCCTGCACGGATCGCTCGCGCCGGAGGGCGCCGTGGTGAAGTCCGCAGGCTTCGACTCTGATGTGTTCGAAGGCACCGCAAGGGTTTTCGAGCGTGAGCGGGCGGCCTTGGATGCGTTGGAAGACGGCACCATCACCGCGGGTGACGTGGTGGTCATCCGCTACGAAGGTCCCAAAGGCGGCCCGGGTATGCGGGAGATGCTGGCGATCACCGGCGCCATCAAGGGCGCGGGCCTCGGCAAGGACGTGCTGCTGATGACCGACGGCCGGTTCTCCGGCGGTACCACTGGGTTGTGCGTGGGCCATATCGCCCCGGAGGCCGTCGACGGCGGGCCGATCGCGTTCCTTGCCGACGGCGACCGCATCCGCCTCGACGTGGCCAAGGGCACGCTCGACGTGCTGGTCGATCCGGCCGAATTCGAGGCCCGCAAGGCCGGTTTCGAACCTCTTCCGCCTCGCTACACCACCGGTGTGCTGGCAAAGTACACGAAGCTGGTGGGGTCGGCGGCGGTGGGCGCGGTCTGCGGCTGAGCTAGCGCGGTTGCCGGACCATCCGCTCGATGCGCTGCAACGCGATGCCGAGCACCGGCAGATAGCCGGGCGCCCACAACGGTGCGCTCATCCAGGCCAGGCAACCGCCGTCGCGCGGATCGACACCGTGCCGGGTGGCGTTGATGCCCGCGACCTTCCACGACCAGCGCCTGCCCGCGTCGAACTCGGTGATCTCGAACGGCACCGGTACACCGACGGGAGTCCAGATCGTGCCGCGCGCGCCGAGTCGCAGGGGTCCCGGTCCGTCGAGTTGCGCGCCCATGACCGTCGGGCCCCACCGCGGCCACGCCGTCAGATCGGTGAGTACATCCCACACCGCGGCGGCAGGTACGGCGATCTCACGCTCGACCGTCGGCATCCGGTTTCTCATGGAGATCTTCATTGCCCGACGAGGTGCCCACGCGGGGGCGGGTTCAAACGCCGGAGCTCACTGCAGCGCCTTGGCGATAGCGTCAATCCCTGGGGTTCAGCGCTATCGGCAACCAATGCGTGCCTGGTCCCTCCCCTGGGCAGCCAGCCCCTTCGATGACGAGGGTCCGCTCCCCGGAGAAGCTGCCGTCAGGGTTCGGGATCCAGTAGTCCGACCGTTGCGCGTTCACGGCGCTACCGGGGTCGTTGCGATCACAGAAATACGGATACTCACCGCTTGTCTCCCAGCGGTCGTTGTTCCATCTGTATTCGTAAGCCAGCGGCGCGCCCGGATTGCGGGCATGGTCGTCCTTGTTGTCCATGCGCGCGAGGCAACCGTTCACGTCGCAGCCAGTGGTGAATTCGACAGGCACAGTTATGGGATTCATCGGAGTCGGCGTCCCGTTGAACGTCTGCTTCGAGAAGTCGATGAACAAGTCGTACCACCCGTACAGCGGCGGTGGCTCAGCCCGGTCCGCATGGGCGATCGGCGATCCGAGTACCGCGGCACATGCCACAATGACGCCAAGCGGCAAACTGTTCGACATCTGCCTGGCTTAACACACTCGATCGGTCGCTCGATGGTGAAACGACAAACGGGTCACTTCACCACGGCGACCGCGAAGCCGTCCCAGCCCTTGGCTCCGACAGTCTGGATGGCTGCCGCTTCCAGCCTGGGATGTGCGCCCATCATGTCGAGCACGTCGCGCACCGCGCGGGCCTGGAGGTCGTCGGGCGCGGGGTCCAGGACACGGCCGAAGCGAGCGATGTTGTCCACCACGATGATTGAGCCCGGTGCGCCGAGTTTGATCGCCCACTCGAGGTAACCGACGTTGTTCTCCTTGTCGGCGTCGATGAAGATCAGGTCGAACGGTTCGCCACGGTCGGCCAGCGTGGGCAGCGTGTCCAGCGCCGCGCCGACGATCACCTGCACCCTGTCGCCGACCTGCGCGTGCGCCAGGTTCTTTCGCGCCACCTCGGCGTGCCTGGGGTTGAACTCGAGGGTGACGACGTGACCGTCGGGGCCGACAGCGCGGGCGAGTTGGATGGTGCTGTAGCCGGCCAGTGTGCCGATCTCGAGCACGCGTGTGGCCCGCATCGCGGTCGCGAGGAGAAACAGCAGCTTTCCGTGTTGTGCGGACACCTCGATCGCGGGCATGCCGGCGGCGTCACCCGCTTCTCGCGCCGCTCGCAGGGCGCCGTCCTCGGTTCCCAACACGCGGGTGAACAGTTCGTCGAGCGCCTTCGGATCCGGCTCAGCCATCCGACAAACGCTACCGGACACCCTCTTTGGCGTAGACCACCCGCAGAACATGCGCGACTTCAGGCCCCATCACGGCCGCGGCGAGGTCGCAGAACGTCGCGACGAATTCCGGGCCGTGCGGTGGCTCCGCGTCGCAGAGGTGGTGCGCAATCTCATGCAGCACCACCAGTTCGCGCAGCGCCCACGTCGAGCGTCGATCCGGCACCGCGATCATCGCGCCGTCCTCGGAATGTTCGTAATGAGCCGCGGTGGCGCCGCGACGGGGCCGCACGGTCAACGGGCGCTGCGCGCCGACGTGCGCCAGCACCTCGTCGACGTAGCGCTGCACCGCGGCCACCGTTGCGAATCGCCCCTCGGGCGGCAACGTCAACTGCGTGCCGAAGAACTCGACGACGCGGTTGCCGCGCTCAGCCGCGCGATCGAACAGTGTCCTGACGAATTCCTCAGCGGCGTAGACCTTTGCCCGCTGCGTGTCGCGTGCCGTCACTTCTCCAATGCGGATCGCGCCCCCGCCAATTCCGGGCTGCCACCGAGCCGCGCCCTGCGGCCGGCCCGATCCCCCGCGCGTCGGGCGGCTGACGAGTAGCCTGCCGTCGCGCTGGTGGCCCGCCAGGTGCCGCGCGCTTGAGAGGTCTCGCGGTAGAAGTCCTTGAGCTCGATGTCCTTGTTGCGCAACGCGATTGCGGTACCTGGACGGCTGCTGCGACCCTTGGTGGCTTCGCGCTGGGCCTGCTCACGCGCCTCCACCAGACGTTGGCCGATGCGGGCGCCGAATGCCAACTGGAAGTTGATCCGCGCGGTGATGGTCGGGGTCGGCCGGTGAGCGCCCGACGAGATGTAGGCCTCGGATGCGCGCACCATCTGCATGACCAGGCTGGCGTAGAGCGCATGACTGGCGTCGATGTCCTCGGCGAAGCCGTACGCGTAGACGAAGGTCGAGTTCGACGCGACGTCACACTTCACGTCGTTGGCGTGGGCGATCACCGTGAAAAGCTGCACGTAGGTGCGTAGGCCGCGGGCGCCTGCGTTGCCGATGGTGATGGTGCGCTGCACCGGCGTCTGCGCCTTGGTGCGCTGATCGGAGTGTGCGCGTGCGACAGCGAGATCGATCGACGTCGCCGTGGCCAACCGCTGCGCGGCGGCCATGAACGCGTCGGCCTCGTGCCGGTTGTCGGTCCCCTCGGCCTGGCGGAGCAGCGCGGCGATCCGTGCCAGCATCTTGTCGTCACTCATGCGCGATCTGTTTCACTTCTCGCTCGGCAAGTCATGGCACCAAACTATTGCTACTTGCTGACAAACACATCCAGCGCGCCGACCACCTGTGGAGAAAGTGGCCCCGGTTTGGTCAGGTTGGCGACGCTGTCGCTGGGGTCGTCCCGCAGCACGTGGTTGACGCCCTGCAGTTGGACCTCGGTGAGCGCGGTGTGCTTGAGCACGTCGATCAGCGGCTGCTCGGCGTCGCACTTGGCTTGGCTGTCGGTGTCCGAACACGTCAACAGCACCGGGGTGCCGGCCGGGATCTTCGCGGCCAACGCCAGCGGATCGATCTTGTCGGTCTCGACGACGGCCCTCACGTTGCCCGCGTTGACAATGGCGCCCAGCCCCTCGGGCAGCTTGTCGGGCACGGTGCCCTTGGTCCGGATCTCGTCGACGGCGGCCAACCATGTCGCGAGGGTCTGCGCGCTGGCGTCGCCACGCACCCGGTTGGTGATGATGTCGAGGTAGCGGCCCGGTAACGGCTGAAACAGTGCCAGCGAGTGGATCTTTGGCGCACCCGGCGTGGTGTCGTCGGCGAGCGTCATCGCGTGGATGGCGCCCTCGCCGAGTCCGTAAACCGACAGGTGCTCTTTGTCGGTGCCGGGTTGATCGGCGAGATAACGGGCCGCCGCCACGGCGCCCTTGGTGTACACCGCGCTGACGACATCGTTGGGGCGGCCTTGGTATGGGCCGAGGCCGGTCTTGCCGGTGCCGACCTTGTCGTAGCGCAGGCTGGCGACGCCGTGGTCGGAAAGCAGTTCGGCGAGTTGTCTCATGTTGCCGATGGGCCCGACGACGGCGTTGTCGCCGTTGCGGTCGGTCGGACCGCTTTCGGAGATCAGCAGCACCGCCGGTGCGGACCCGCCGCCCTGTTGGTGCCGGTAGGTGCCGTGGATGGTCAGTCCGTCGGCCACCTCGAAGGTGACATCGTCGTCGACCCAGGGGTGCTCATCGGACGAGCAGCCTGCCAAAACCAGCACGAGCGAAACGACAAGAACCAGAAGGCCTTTCAAAGGCGGACCTCGATCCAGGAGGTGACATCGTCGAGCACCACGGCGCGTTCGGGCTCATTGAACACCTCGTGGTACAGCTCGGGATAGACCTTCAGGTGTACGTCAGCCGAGCCGACGCATTCGACCAGTCGCTTGCTGCCCTCCACGGGAATCAGTTTGTCCTGCTCGCCGTGCACGACCAGCAGTGGCGCGGTCAGCGCACCGGCCCGCTGCGGCATCGTTTCGCCGACCCCGATCAATGCCCTTCCAATCCCGGCGGGCAGCTTGCCGTGGTGGACCATGGGGTCGGCGTTGTAGGCGGCCACCACCTCGGGATCACGCGACACCGCGTCGGTGGGCAGCTGCTCGACGGGCAGACCGGGCGCGATCCTGCCGAGCAGCTTGGCGGCGAACACCATCACCGGTGACACCGCATCGGACGCGTCGACTGCCGGACCGGACAGCACCATCGCGGCATAGTCCTGCGGGTGCTCGACGCCGTACGCGAACACGATGCCGCCACCCATGCTGTGACCGAGCACGATGCGCTTGAGCCCGGGGTGATCGGCGGCCGCGATGCCGACGAGGGTGTGGAAGTCGGCGGTGTACTCGGACATGTCGCGGAGGTACACCCGCTTGCCGCCGGATCGGCCGTGGCCGCGGTGGTCGAGTGCGTAGGTGAGGAGGCCGGGTTCGCCGAACCGCTGCGCGACATGGTCGTAACGGCGGGCGTGTTCGGCGTAGCCGTGGGCCAGCACGACGACCCCGGTCGGTTCGACGTCCGGCGTCCATACGTCGTAGACGATGCGCACGCCGCCGACGCCGTCGAAGCTGCGTTCTTTGCGGGTAGTGGCCATCAGGGGAGAGTAGCGAGTGGTTGGCTGCCCTTGTCGGTGCGGCTGCGTAAGCTCGGCGAGGTGACCGTCCTCGCGCGCGACACCGATGACGAGTTCCTGCTCAAGGCTGAGCCGCACCGGCGTGAGTTGCTCGCGCACTGCTACCGGATGACGGGCTCGCTGCACGACGCCGAAGACCTGGTGCAGGAGACGTACCTGCGCGCATGGAAGGCGTACGGCGGATTCAAGGGCCAGTCGTCGCTGCGGACCTGGCTGTACCGGATCGCCACCAACACGTGCCTGACGGCGCTGGACTCCCGGCAGCGCCGGCCGCTGCCCACGGGGCTCGGCCAGCCGAGTTCGGATGCGACCGCAGAGCTGACCGAACGCGCCGAGGTGCCGTGGCTGGAGCCGTTGCCGGACGACGCATCTGACCCGTCGACGATCGTGGGTTCGCGGGAGTCGGTGCGGCTGGCGTTCGTGGCGGCGCTGCAGCATTTGTCGCCGCGGCAGCGGGCGGTGCTGGTGCTGCGCGACGTGTTGCAGTGGCGGGCCGCCGAGGTGGCTGATGCCATCGGCACATCGACGGCCGCGGTGAACAGCCTGCTGCAACGGGCCAGGGCTCAGCTCGACCAGGTCGGGCCCAGCGAGGACGACCAGATCGCCGAGCCGGATTCGCCGGAGACCAGGGACTTGCTCGACCGCTACATCGCGGCGTTCGAGGCCTATGACATCGACGAGCTGGTCAAGATGTTCACCGACGACGCGATCTGGGAGATGCCTCCGTTCGACGGCTGGTATCAGGGGCCGGAACAGATCGTCACGCTGACGCGCGTGCACTGCCCCGCCCAGGGTCCCGGCGATATGCGGTTCCTCCGGACGACGGCCAATGGTCAACCGGCGGCCGCGCTGTACATGCTGAACCGGGACAGCGGCGAGCACGAGGCGTTCCAGTTGCATGTGCTCGACGTGAAGCCTGGCGGGGTGTCGCATGTGGTGGCGTTCCTCGACACCGCGTTGTTCGAGAAGTTCGACTTGCCGGCGTCGTTGTAGCCTCCTAGGCACCGAGTGGCCACTTATTCCACGCGATCGACCGGCGGTTTCTAGCGCTGGGTGCAACAGCTTCTTGTTGAGGGGTTGTCATGAGGGTTCCGCGTTATCCGTTTGTGGGTCGTCGGTTCTGGGAGTT